>NZ_BAAATE010000017.1:0-186484 GCF_039533245.1 Nonomuraea recticatena
GCTGGGCATCGGTGGGGCGCTCGGGCTGATGGCGGCCACCGGGCTGTCGGCCTCGGCCGCGCTGGCCCGCCGCCCCTCGGTCACCGGTGCCGAACTGCGCAGCGCCGTGCCGCTGCCGCCGCCCTTCCAGCTGCCGCTGCCGATCCCCGCCGTGCTGAAGCCGGTCAGCACCTCAGGCGGCGTCGACCGTTACGAGATCACCCAGCGCGAGGCGAGCGCGGAGATCCTGCCCGGCGTCAGGACGCCGCTGTGGACGTACGAGGGCGCCTTCCCAGGTCCGACGATCGAGTCGCGCCGCGGCCGGCCCGTCACCGTGACGCACCGCAACGAACTGCCCGTGCCGACCGTCGTGCACCTGCACGGCGGACGCACCCCTGCGGCCTCCGACGGCTACCCGACCGACCTGGTCCTGCCCGAAGGCTGGCCCGACGCCGCCCCGCACACCGGGCACGGCTCCGCGCACGGCGCGCACGGCATGCACGATCCGCGGGCCGTGGTGACCAGGCTGACGCGGGACTACACCTTCCCGCTGGAGCAGCGGCCGACGCTGCTGTGGTACCACGACCACCGGATGGACTTCACCGCCCCCGCGATCTGGCGGGGCCTGGCCGGGCTGCAGATCGTCCGCGACGACGCCGAGGACTCACTCGGCCTGCCCGCGGGGCCGCGCGAACTGCCGCTGATGATCGCCGACCGGGCGTTCGCCGCCGACGGCAGCCTCGACTACCCCTCCCTCGACCCCACCCTGCGCGAGCGGCCGGGCGTTCGCGAGCCCTATCTGGCCGGAGTCCTCGGCGACGTGATCCTGGTCAACGGCGCGCCATGGCCGGTGCACGAGGTCGACGCGGCCCGCTACCGGCTGCGCATCCTGAACGCCTCCAACGCCCGGCACTACGAACTCGAAGCGGTCAGCAACGAAGGACGCCGCCTGGATCTCGTCCAGATCGGCGCCGACCAGGGACTGCTCGCCGCACCGGTCACCCACCGGCTGCTGCCGATCGCGCCCGCCGAACGCTACGACGTGATCATCGACTTCTCGGGCGTCCCGGTCGGCGGGCTGGTCAGGATGGTCAACCGGCTGGGCTCCGGCCGCACCCGCGAGGTGATGGCCTTCCGCATCGCGCGCAAGGCCACCGACGACAGCCGCATCCCCCGCGTCCTGTCCACCGACCTGCCGACCTGGCGCCGGTCGGACGCCGTCAGGGTGCGCGAGTTCTCCTTCGGCGTCGGCCGGATGCACGGCGGCCACGGCTGGCTGATCGGCGGGCAGCCGTTCGACCCCGCCCGCGCCGACGTCACCACACGTTTCGGTGATGTCGAAATATGGCGGCTGGTCGCCGACGTCCACCATCCCATCCACCTGCACCTGGTCGGCTTCCGGGTGCTCTCGCGCGGCGGCCGCCCGCCGCTGCCCCACGACGCGGGCCTGAAGGACACCGTCTCCCTGCGGCCGGGCGAGGGGGTGGAGATCATCACCCGCTTCGACGGCTACCGCGGCCGCTACCTGTTCCACTGCCACAACGCCGAACACGAGGACATGGCCATGATGGCCAACCTCGAGATCATCTAACGGCATCGCCCGACCCGCAGCATTGGACCTCTCAAAAGGCTCCGCTTTGGACCTGTTCATCAGGCCATTGTAGCGAGAGGGTGGTTTCGACGCCGAGAGTGAAGGCCCGCATGGACGCCTGTCGCCCTCGGCGTCCGACTCGCCTTCACCGATCTTCAGGAGCCGCCTCATGGACTTCCACCACTCGCCGCAGATCAGGTCCGCCTTCCCCGAGCTGGCGGCCGGAGTGGTCTTCGCGCAGGGCATCACCCCCGACGCCGCTCCGGACCTGGAGCGTTTCACCGCCGTGGCGAAGGAGCGGCTGGCGGCCGGCACGGAGGCGGACCTGCCCGAGATCCAGGCCTGGCGGCGCGCCTTCTCGAAGATGGGGCTGAAGCCGACCCAGTACAGGTGCGCGTCGGAGTCGCTGCTGCGGCGCTTCAGGAAGGAGGGGTCGCTGCCGCGCATCCACCCGCTGATCGACCTGTGCAACGCGGTCTCGCTGGCCTACGCCGTCCCCGTGGCGGTCTTCGACCTCGCCCATGTCGCCCGCGGCCTGGAGGTGCGCCACGCCGTCGGCGAGGAGACCTACCTGACCTTCGGCGGCGAGGTGGAGCAGCCCGACCCCGGCGAGGTGATCTTCGCCGACGCCGAGGGGCGGGCGCACGCGCGCCGCTGGACCAACAGGCAGAGCGGCTACTCGGCCGTCAGGGACACGACGAGCTCGGTCCTGATCGTGGCCGAGGCGATGCACGCGACGGCCGCCGCCGACGTCGCCGAGCTCACCACGGTGCTGGCCAGGGAGCTCGAGCGCGCCTGGCCCACCGCGCGTGAGGTGACGATCGAGAGCCGCTAACTCGCCGCGTCCCGCCCGGGTCCGAAGGCGCTAGCGGCGGCCCGCCCTGCCGAGCACCCAGCCGATCGCGGCGCTGCCGAGGGCGATGCCCGCGCCCATGCCGAAGGCGGCGAGCATGACCCACGGGCGGGTCTGGGTGTGCTGCCTGTCCTGGGACGGCCGCTCGAAGACCTGCCCGCCCCCCGGCCCTGGCGCCGTCGCCGGCGCGGCGAGAGCGGGCACGGGCGTACCGGACGGCAGCCCGGCGCCCGGCGGGGCGGCCGAGCCGCTCCCTGCCGCGGTCGCCTCCGCGGGCGGGGAGATCAGGTGGCTCTCCACGGCGGAGAAGAAGTCGCCCGCCGTGCGCTTGGCGACCGAGCCGAGCATCCGCTGCCCCACCCCGCCGATCATGCCGCCGACCACCGCCTCCGCGTCGTAGTCGATCCTGGTGCCGCCGTCCACGTCGGCCAGCCGTACCTCCACGGTCGCCTCGACCGTGCCGGGCGCGCCCTGTCCTCGCGCCCTCAGCACGAAGCGCTCGGGCGGCAGCGGCTCGGAGAGGGCTACCTCTCCCTGGTAGACGCCCTTGATGGAGGCGACGCCCGCGCTGACCGTCATCCGGTAGGTGCCGGGCCCGGTCTCCTCCAGGCGCTCGCAGCCCGGGATGGTGCGCACCAGCACCGCCGGGTCCTGGAGCGCGTCCCACACACGATCTCTGTCGATGCCGAGCACCGCACTGCCTGCGACCTTCACATGGCCACTCTAGGCAGCGACCCTCCCCTTCCTCATGTCAACTCACGCCGAGAATGCGACCTTGGTCATGGCAGGATGGGCTTTCATGGTCACGGGGCGATTCGGGGGAACGCGCCTGGCGCGCGCGGGCGCGGGCGTCACGGCGGCGGCATTACTGGCCGCCTGCGCGACGGAGCAGGCCAAGGAGCCGGGCTCGGCCTCGTCACCGGCCGCCTCGCAGCGGCCGCAGCCCTCCGCCCAGGAGCTGGGCCCGCCCGGCGCGACGCCGAGAGCCGGCGAGGTGGGCAGGATCCCGCCGAGCGGCTCGCTGCCGCCGGTGATCAGCTCCATTCCCACCCAGCGCAAAGTGGTGTTCCTGACCATCGACGACGGCTGGGAGCAGGACCCCGGCTTCGTCCGCCAGGTGCGCGAGCAGCGCATCCCGATCACCGCCTTCGTCATGCGCGACGCCGTCGAGGCGCTCGGCGCGCCCGACCCCGCGGGCGGTCAGGGCCGCTTCGTCGGCAGGGGCAAGTGGGGCTACGTCCGCCGGCTGCGCGACGCGGGCGTGCCGATCGAGAACCACACGCTGACCCATCCCAACCTGCGCACGCTCGGCTACCAGGCGCAGAAGGCGGAGCTGTGCGGCACCTCCAGGCTGATCGCCAAGCAGGTCGGGGTGCGGCCCACGCTGTTCAGGCCGCCCTTCGGCAACTACAACGCCGACACCCGGCGCGCCGCCAAGGCCTGCGGCCTTGACGCGCTGCTGCTGTGGACGGCGACGGTCCAGCCGGGCGGCAAGATCGCCTACCAGGTGCCCGACAAGAGGCTGCGCCCCGGCGACATCCTGCTGCTGCACTTCAGGCCCAACCTCGCCAGGGACTTCAGGATCCTGGTCGACAAGATCAAGCGCCGCGGCTACGAGCTCGGCAACCTCGACGCCTATCTGAAGGCGGCCCTCCGCCGGGCGAAGTAGCGAGGAATCCGCCGCGCGGGTGACGCGCGCGAAGCCCCCTGCCCGCCATCGTTGTCCCCGGGGGGACGACCGGGCCGGGAGCCCGGGGGGGTGACCGGGGGACCCTCAAGGGGTGCGAGGTGTGCGGCCTCGCACCCCTTGAGCTTGCCTGTGACGAAGATCGCAGCCCCTCCTCGTCGCATTGCTCTACGAGTCGTAGTACTACTTTTAGTAGAACTACAAGCTGTAGAGCTCCAAGCCCGTGAGGGGATCATGGAAGCACTAGACCTTGCACGGTGGCAGTTCGGCGTGACCACCGTGTACCACTTCCTCTTCGTACCGCTGACGATCGGCCTCGGCGTCTTCGTGGCCGGGCTGCAGACCGCCTGGCACCGCACGGGCAAGGAGCACTACCTGCGGCTGACGAAGTTCTTCGGGAAGCTCTTCCTGATCAACTTCGCGATGGGCGTGGTGACGGGCATCGTGCAGGAGTTCCAGTTCGGCATGAACTGGAGTGAGTACTCCGTGTTCGTGGGCGACGTCTTCGGCGCCCCGCTGGCGCTGGAGGCGCTGCTCGCTTTCTTCATGGAGTCGACGTTCCTGGGTCTGTGGATCTTCGGCTGGGACAAGCTGCCGAAGAGGGTCCACCTGGCCACCATCTGGGCGGCGGTGATCGGCTCGAACCTGTCGGCCTACTTCATCCTGGCCGCCAACGCCTGGATGAAGCACCCGGTGGGCTACGAGGTCGTGGACGGCAGGGCCAGGATGACCGACCTCTGGGCGGTGCTGACCAACTCCACCGCGCTGGCCCAGGTGCCGCACGTGATCGCGGCCAGCTTCATCGTGGCGGGCGGGTTCGTGCTGGCGGTCAGCGGCCACCGGCTGCTCAAGGGCGACACCACCTTCAGGAGCCCGCTGCGCGGCGCCCTGGTCATGACGGCGATCGCGGGGGCCGTCGTCGCGGGCAGCGGAGACATGTCGGCCAAGCTGATGTACGAGCAGCAGCCGATGAAGCTGGCCGCCGCCGAGGGCCTCACCCACGACACCAAGGGCGCGCCGTTCCACGTGCTGCCCGGCATCGAGATCCCCAAGCTGCTGAGCTTCCTGTCCACCAACGACTTCGAGGCCACCGTCCAGGGCAGCGAGGACATCCAGCGCAGGCTGGAGGAGAAGTTCGGTCCCGGCGACTACCGGCCGAACCAGGAGGTCGTCTTCTGGTCCTACCGGGTGATGCTCGGCTTCGGCCTGTCGACGGTGGGCCTGTCGGTGCTGGGCCTCTGGCTGACCCGCAGGCGCAGGCAGGTGCCCCCCTGGTACGCCAAGGCGCTCGTGCTGGCCCTTCCGCTGCCGCTGCTCGCGGTGATCGGCGGCTGGCTGCTCAGCGAGATCGGCCGCCAGCCGTGGACGGTGGCGGGCGAGTTGCTGACCGCCTCCAGCGTCTCGCCGGGGGTGTCGCTGGCCGAGGTGGCCACCTCGCTGACCCTGTTCACCCTCCTGTACGGCGTGCTCGCCATGGCCGAGGTCGTCCTGCTGGTCAGGAGCGTCAGGAAGGGCCCCGAGCTGCCCCCTGCGCCGGCCGTCGAGCCGGTGCGCGAACCGTCGCTGATGTACTGAGGAGAACGCAGTGATCGATCTGTGGTTCGTCATCATCGCCTTTCTCTGGACCGGCTACTTCGTCCTTGAGGGCTTCGACTTCGGGGTCGGCATGCTGTCGCCCTTCCTCGGCAGGAACGAGGGCCAGCGCAAGCAGGTCCTGCAGACCATCGGCCCGGTGTGGGACGGCAACGAGGTCTGGCTGATCACCGCGGTGGGCGCGATGTTCGCCGCCTTCCCCGCCTGGTACGCAGGCTTCCTCAGCTCCTTCTACCTGCCGCTCACGCTGGTGCTGGCCGGGCTGATCGTGCGCGGCGTGGCCCTCGAGTGGCGCGGCAAGCTGGAGCACTCCTCCGACAGGGCATGGGCCGACGTCGGCATCGCGGCGGGCAGCGCGCTTCCCGCCTTCCTGTGGGGGGCCGTCTTCGCCGACGTGCTGCTCGACAGCGGGGTGGCGGCCCTGGTGGGCGGCGCGTTCTCGCTGGCGGTCTGCCTCCTGCACGGCGCGGTCTTCCTCGCGCTCAGGACCGAGGGCGTGGTACGGCGGCGCGCCCGCGCGGCCGCCATGGGCACGCTCGTCGCGGTCATCCCCCTGGGGATCGTGGCGCTGTCGTCCATTCCGCGCGAGGGCTCCGGCGCCGTGTGGATCGCGGCGGGCACGGCGATGGCGCTGCTGGCGGCGGGCGGCTCGCTGATCTGGCGGCGCAGGGAGGGCTGGGCCTTCGCCGCCACCGCGGGGGCGATCGCGCTGGCCTCGGCCGCGCTGTTCGGGACGCTGGCGGGCGCGCCGATGCCGGGCCTGACCCTGGAGCAGGCCGCGTCGGGCCCCTACACGCTGAACGTCCTGACCTGGATCGGCCTGGCCATCCTGCCGTTCGTGCTGGGCTACCAGGGCTGGACGTACTGGGTGTTCAGGAAGCGGATCTCAGCCCCTGGCGGCGCCGCCCAGGTACAGCGCGCCCAGACGGGGATCGGCCAGTAGGTCGCGAGCGGGCCCTGAGATGTGGACGGTGCCGAGGTCGAGCACGCAGCCGACGTCGGCCGTCTCCAGGGCCCTGCGCGCGTTCTGCTCCACGAGCAGGACGGCGACGCCGGTGCGGCGCATGAGGTCGATCTGGTCGAAGACGGTCTGGGTGGTCCTGGGGTCGAGCCCCATGGACGGCTCGTCGAGCAGCACCACCCTCGGCTCCAGCATCAGCGCGCGGGCGAACTCGACCTGCTTCTGCTGGCCGCCCGACAGCAGCCCCGCGATGCTCCCCCACCGCTCGCCGACGACGGGGAACAGCTCCTTGACCCGCTCGGCGCGCCTGGCCAGCAGCGCGCCGTCGCGCACGGTGAAGCCGCCGAGCAGGACGTTCTCGGCGACGGTCATCTCGGGGAAGACGCTGTGGCCCTGCAGCACGTGGGCCAGGCCCCTGGTCAGCAGGTCCTGGGGGGCCAGGCCGGTGACGTCCTCGCCCGACAGCACCACGGTGCCCGAGCGTGGGGCCAGCAGGCCGCTGGCGACCCTGAGCACGGTGGACTTGCCCGCGCCGTTGGGCCCGACCAGGCAGACGACCTGCCCCGCCTCGACGGTGACCGACAGTCCCCGCAGGACGAGGGCGGCTCTGCCGTATCCCGCCTCGAGGTCGTTCAGAGCCAGCACGATCTCAGACACCGAGGTAGGCCTCCAGCACGCGAGGGTCGGCGCGCACCGCCGAGGGCGGGCCCTCGGCGATCGGCGCTCCCCTGTCGAAGACGATCACGTGGTCGCACATGCCCATCACCATGTCCATGTTGTGCTCGACGACCAGGAAGGTGCGGCCCTCGGCGTTGAGGTCGCGCACCAGGGTGACGATCCGCTCGATCAGCGCGGGGTTCACGCCGCCCGCGGGCTCGTCCAGCAGGACCAGATCGGGGTCGCCCATGAAGACGGCGGCCAGTTCGAGCAGCTTCTGCTGGCCGTAGGAGAGGTTGCGGGCCTCGGCGCGTTCGAGGTGCTCGATGCCCATGCGGGTCAGCCAGTGGCGGGCCCGCTCGACCTCGCCCGTGGCGTGGGTGCCCGCCAGCAGCTCGCGCAGGCGCGTACGGCGCACCGCCACCAGCATGTTCTCCATCACCGTCATGCGGGGGAAGACCCTGCACAGCTGGAAGGTACGGCCCAGCCCCACGTGCGCGATGCGGTGCGGCGCGTAGCGGGTGATGTCGCGGTCGCGGTAGAGCACCCTGCCCTCGTCCGGCCTGATCAGGCCGGTGACGAGGTTGAAGAAGGTGGTCTTGCCCGAGCCGTTGGGCCCGATCAGGCCGTTGATCCTGCCTTCGGCGATCTCCACGGTGACGTCGTCGACGGCCCTGACGCCGCCGAACGACTTGGTCAGCCCCGCGGTCCTGAGCGAGCTCATCCGGCCGCCTCCTCCCTGATCGAGGCCTGCTGGGGTCTGCGGACGAGCCTGGCGGCGGCGGGGATGATGCCCTCGGGCATGAAGAGCACGACCAGCACCAGCAGCAGCCCCGCCGCCGCCAGGTGGACCTGCGTCTCGCCGAGTGCGACCAGGAAGTACTCCCCCGCAGGCGCGACGATGAGCGCGCCGAGCAGCGGGCCGAACAGGTGGCGCACCCCGCCGAGCAGGCTCATCAGCACCATGTAGGAGCCGATGAGGATCGAGAACACGAAGATCGGGTCGAGGCTGCGGAACCACAGCGCGTAGAGGCCTCCGGCCAGCGCCACGAACAGCGCCGACAGCGCGTAGGCCGTGACCTTGAAGGCGGCGGTGGGCACGCCGAGCGACTCGGCCTTGTCCTCGTCCTCCCTGATCGCGCGCAGGCCCGCGCCGTAGCGGGACCTGGAGATGAACCACCAGGTCAGCATCACCAGCGCGAGCAGGGCCAGGAACAGGTAGAAGAAGGCGAAGTGGCTCTGCCCCCTGTTGAGGTCGGGGAAGGGCGAGGGGACGCGCAGGCCCGTCGAGCCGCCGGTGAGCGAGCGCCAGCCCTGCACCAGCAGGTTCGTCATCGACACCAGCGCGATCGACACGATCACGAACGAGGCGCCGCGCACCCTGACGGCCGCCACGCCGACCAGCGCGGCGAACAGCGCGACGACGAGCGCCGAGCCGATCAGCGAGGGGATCCACGACCAGCCCGCGCGGGTCATGAGCAGGCCGGTGCCGTACGCGCCGAGGCCGAAGAAGGCCGAGTGGCCGAGCGAGACGTAGCCGGTGAAGCCGCCGAGGATGTTCCACGAGGTGGCGGTCGCGGCGTACATCAGCGTCAGCACGCCCGCGTACAGCAGGTAGAGGTTGGGCACGATCCACGGGTAGGCCAGCGCGAGGGCCACCCCTGCCGCCAGAAGCGCGTACCTAGAAGCGTTGTGCAAGCCGTCCTCCGAAGAACCCCTGCGGGCGGGCGATGAGGGTCAGGAAGAGGAAGACGTAGAACATCATCGTCGCCCACGTGGCGTCGACGGTGACCAGCACCAGGCTCTCGATCACGCCCAGCATCACCGCGGCCAGCGCCGCGCCGAGCACGCTGCCCAGGCCGCCGACCACGATGATCGCCATGAGCTTGCCGATCCACGCCCAGTGGGCGGCGGGGAAGAAGGGCGTGATCAGCGCCAGCACCGACCCGCCCACCGCCGCCGTGGCCAGGCCGACGCCGAAGCCGTACCCCGTGACCCGCTCGGTCCTGATGCCGACCAGCCGCGCGGCCTCCCTGTGCTGGATGGTGGCGCGCAGCGCGCGCCCGAACCTGCTCTTCAGCAGGATCGCGAACAGCGCCGCCAGCGTCAGCGCGGCCACCGCGAAGGCCACGATCCTGTCGTACGGCAGCCGCACCGCGCCCAGCGTCAGCGACCTGGTGGCGTAGTCCATGCTCACCGACTTGTAGGAGCCCGTGTAGACCGTCCCGAGCAGCCCCTCGATGACCAGCGCGAGCCCGAAGGTGAGCAGCACCGACATCATCGGCAGGTTCTCCGGCGCCAGCCTGGCCACGAGCAGGCGCTGCACGGCCACCCCGAGCGCGAAGAACAGCGGCACCGTCACCGGCAGCGCCAGCAGCGGGTCGAGGCCGAAGGCGGTGTGCAGGGTGTAGGTCAGGTAGGCGGCCAGGAACAGGAACGCCGGGTGGGCCACCATGACCACCCGCATCACCCCGAAGTACAGCGACAGTCCCGAGGCGAGCAGCGCGTACAGGCCGCCCGTCAGCACGCCCAGGGCCAGCCCCTGCAGGAGGAGGGTCACCATTCCTTCTTCGGGTAGACGAGCTTGGCGGTCTGCGCCTTCGACCCCTCGGGCAGGACGATCTCGACCTTGCCGTCGACGTACTGCTGGATCATGTGCGCCTGCTCGGGCCTGCCCTTGTCGTCGAAGGAGAGCGGGCCGACGATGGTCTCGAAGCTGCCCTGGCGGATGTGGTCGGCCAGCTTGGTCTGGCACTCCTTCGTCTGCTCGACGCACTTGACCGCGTTGACCGCCGCCTCCACGATCTGGCCGACGGTGAAGCCGTTGGCCGCGTCCTCGTTGGCGTCGGTCTTGAACATCTCCTTGTAGCGCTTGACGAAGGCGTCGTTGCCGGGGAAGCCGGAGGAGACCGCCCAGCCCACGGGAGAGACGATGTGCTCGGCCGCGCCCTTCACCGCCGCGGGGAACTCCGCCAGCGTCGGCCCCGTGGAGAAGGCCGCCATCCTGGGCTGCGAGCCGAGCTCCTGCAGGGCGCGCACCAGGCCGACGGAGTCCTCGAACTGGGTGCCGCCGACGACGAGGTCGGGTTTCGCCGCCGCGATCTTGGCGGCGATGGGGGCGAAGTCGGTCGTCTCCGGCGGGTAGACCTCGTCGACCACGGTCTTGATCCCGCCCGCGGCGAGCTTGTCGCGCAGCCCGTAGGCGGTGCCCATGGCGAACGGGTCGTCCAGGCTGGCGTAGGCGGCGGTCCTCGGCCTCTTGTCGGCGGGCAGCGCGAGCAGGTACTCGGCCAGGTAGTTGTAGTGGTCGCTCGCGATGGCGGGGGCGGCGTAGAACAGTCGCTCGAAGCCCTGCTCGAAGACCTCCTTGGCGGCGCCCGCCGGTTCGACGAAGAGCATGTCGTACGACTCGGCCACCTGCGCGGCGGGGATGACCAGGCGCGAGGAGAACGGACCGAAGACCAGGTTCACCTTGTCCTGGGAGATGAGCGACTCGTAGTCGGAGCTGACCTTGTTCGGGTCGGAGGCGTCGTCGCGGAAGATCAGCTCGACCTTCCTGCCGAGCAGCCCGCCCTTGGCGTTGACCATGTCGGCCCAGACCTGGTAGCCCTCCTGGATGCCCTTGCCCGGCTCGGAGAAGTCACCTGTCAGGGGCAGGGAGATGCCTATCTTCACGGGGCCCGCGGCGGTGGCGGAGGGCGCGGCCGCCTCCTGGGCGGCGCCGCCGCAGGCCGAGATCGCCAAGCTGGTGAGTGCCAGCGCTGCCACACCGTTCCGGAAACTGACCATTGTTCGCGACCTCCAGGGACCTCGAGGGACCTCCGGGGACTTCCTGTCACCTTGCTGGTGGAGCGCGTCCCGGCCCTTCGCCGGCAGTGGCGCTCTCCGAGACTTCGGCTGCGGACTTCTTGCGTTCGGCGGTCTTCGGGTGCTTGGTGGAGAGGGAGCGCTTTCGGAAGCGCTTTCGCGTCACGATTGCACCGTTTCAGCGGTGCGACAAGGGGGTTGCGCTCGCATGTCCGACCGTCCTTCCCCACCGCGCCTCATCGACGTCGCCGAGGCCGCCGGTGTCTCCCTCGCCACCGCCTCCAGGGCGCTGAACGACAGCACGGGGGTCAGCGCCACCCTCGCCGCCCATGTCAAGGCGGTCGCCGCCCAGGTCGGCTACGTGCCCAACAGCCACGCCCGCGCTCTGGCGGGCGGGCAGGCGGCCATCGTCGGCCTGATCGTCCACGACGTCGGCGACCCGTACTTCGGCGAGATCGCCAGGGGCGTGCTGCGCGAGACGGAGAAGCGCGGCTACATGGCGCTGATCAGCCAGACCCAGCGCGACCCGCACGCCGAGCTGTCGCGCATCCGCAGCCTGCGCGCCCACCGCGTCAACGCCATCGTGCTGGCGGGCTCGGGCTACATCGGCACGGCGGCCGAGGCCGACATCGCCGCGGAGGTGCGCTCCTTCACCGCCGCGGGAGGGCGGGTGGCGGTCATCGGCCGCCACCGTCTGCCCGTCGACGCCGTGCTGCCCGACAACGTCAACGGCGGTGTGACGATCATGAAGCACCTGCTCGGCCTGGGGCACCGGCGCATCGGCGTCGTCGCGGGCCCCGCCAACCTCACCACGGTCGAGGACCGCCTGTCGGGGCTGAGGGCCGCCGCCTCCTCCGTCCTGGACTGGTCGGCCGTTCCCGTCATCCACGGCGACTTCACCCGCGAGGGCGGCGCCTCCTCGGCCGCCCGCCTGCTGCGGCGCGACCCGGGGCTCACCGCCGTGGTGGCGCTGAACGACCCCATGGCCGTCGGGGCGCTGTCCTGGCTGCTGAACTCGGGCCGCAGGGTCCCCTCGGACGTCTCGGTCGCGGGCTTCGACGACATCCCCGTCGCCGCCGACGTCCATCCGGGGCTGACCACCGTGCGCCTGCCGATGGTGGCGATGGGCGCCCAGGCCCTCGAGCTGGTGCTCAGACCGCCCGCCTCACGGCCTCGGCGCCGCCGTACCGGCCATGAGCTCGTCCCTCGCGCCTCGACCGCCCCTCCCCGCAGGCCGGCTGCCGGCGCCCGTACGCCCTGACGATCTCGACCGCCGGACGGACAGCCCGATGTTCCCCGGCAGGGCCGTCTGACCGCCGAAGATCCGGGGCCCGAACCACGTTCAGGATCCGCCGGGCGCGGGGACTCGTCCAGGGAGGGCGCGCTCTCCCTGGACGAGGCGGGGCTACTCGATGCCGACGGCCGAGTAGGCCGACTCGATCGCCGCCAGCACCGGGTCGAGCTGCTTCGGGCTGCCCGCGAGGTAGACCTTGGCCACGTCCCTCAACGCGACGGGCACGTCGGTGAAGAGCGCGAGCCTGCTCAGGCGCACCATCGCCAGGTAGAGCAGGACGACCCAGTCCCTGGCGTCCAGGACCGGTGTCCCCTGCGCGGTGGTGGCGGTGAACAGCAGGTGCGCCGCCTTGTTGGGGATGCCGCTGTTGATGTGGACGCCGCCGTTGTCGGCGGTGGTGTGCACGAAGTCGCGCATGTGCGCGGGCTGGCCGAAGGCCACGGGGTCGCTGAGCGAGCGCAGCCCCGCGCCGGTGGGCCGCCAGCCCCTGCCCAGCTCCCAGTTCCAGCCCGCGACGTTCTCCGGCGTCTCGGCCTCGTACCAGTTGCTGATCGTGATGCCGAGGATGTCGGCGAAGGACTCGTTCAGCGCCCCCGGCTGGTTCCTGTAGACCAGGCCGCTGGAGGTGTCGATGACGCCGTGCGTGAGCTCGTGCCCGATGACGTCGAGGAAGCGGGCGGTGCTGACCAGCACGCCCGCGGGGTTGCGCATCTGGCCGTACCACATGCGGTTGTCGAACCAGGCGGCGTTCTTCCACTCGGGCCCTGGCCCGTGCGGGCTGAAGATGCAGTTGATGACGGAGGTCAGCGCCATGCCCTGGTCGTCGACGCTGTCGCGGCTGAGCACGCCGCGGTAGAAGTCGAAGACCTTCGTGGCGTTGGCGTGGGCCGAGACGGCGGCTTTGAACTTCTCGCCCAGGTCGGGGTCGTTGACCTGGACCGGGTCGGTCAGCTGAGGGTTCTCCGCCAGGTCGCCGAGGGCCAGGTCGAAGGTGACGATGTTCCTGAGCCTGTCGCGCAGCGCGAAGCCCGAGCCCAGCTTGTCGCCCCAGATCCGGTCGACGTGCACGCCGTTCTCGTCGACGCCGCGCAGCTTCGTGGGCACGTCCACGGTCGGCGTGACCCCGAAGTAGAACAGGATCGCTCCGTCCTGCGCGTCCACCAGGTAGTCGACGCGGGGGTACAGCTCGCGGGGCGAGGGGTCCTCCATGCCGTGGCCCGTGTGACCTGGCCCCGGCCTGGCCTCGGGCAGGACGGCCGGCAGCCCGTGCAGGTGCCAGGCCAGGTGCCACGTCCCGGCGTCGTCGAGGTAGTAGGTGAGAGCGGGCGGCATCGAACCGGCGCCCTCGATCGCGGTGCCGGTGGCCGCGGCGACGGCGGCCACGGCGGCGGGCGCGTCGAGCGTGGGAACGTCGGGCGCGCCGCTGACCTCGGCCAGCCTGGCGTCCATGGCCACCAGCTCGCGCGACTGGTCGAGCTCGACGAGCACGTCGCTGCCGAAGATCGGGATCTGCGCGTGCGTCTGGTCGAAGCGGACCAGCGTGGTGCCGGAGGCGGGGGTCTGGCGGGAGGATCGGAGCGTGAGGTCGGGCACCCTGGCGGGTGACTCGGTGGCCAGCGCGGCCCTGAAGCCCGCGGTCTCGGGCTCCTCCGCGAGCTTGTGGTCGAGGTAGAACCTCGCGGCGGCCTCGTTGGAGGTGAAGCGCGGCGCGACGGACTCCAGTCCAGGTGCGATGCCGGTGAACGCACCAGGCGGCCGGGGCCTGCCTCCCGCCTCAGGGTCGTCGGCGATGTGGTAGCGCATGCGGTCGAAGTGTCGACTCATGGCGCGCCCCCTCCTGTTGGTCGGCTTGTGGCGTCATCGTGAACCCACACCCCGGCTTTGTCATGAGTAGGGCATGACTATTCGAGTTGATCGCGCTCCGGTCGTTGGGCACCATGCGCAGGTGACTCTCTTCCGGCACCGCGCCTTCATGCTCCTTTTCGGCGCCGACACGATCAGCCAGGTGGGCACGCAGGTGAGCATGGTGGCCCTGCCCCTGGTCGCGGTGGTGGCCCTGCGCGCGACGCCGTTCGAGATGGGCCTGCTGGTGGCCGCGGAGACGGCGGCCTTCCTGCTCATCGGGTTGCCGGCGGGCGTGTGGGTGGACCGGATGGCCCGCCGCCGGATCCTGATCACCGCCGACCTGGCGCGGGCCGTCCTGCTGTTCTCCGTGCCGGTGACCTGGTGGCTCGGCGTGCTGTCGATGCCGCAGCTCTACGCGGTGGGCCTGGGCGCCGGCGTGGCCACCGTCTTCTTCGACGTGGCCTACCAGAGCTACCTGCCTTCGCTGGTCGAGCGGCACCAGATCCTCGAAGGCAACGCCAAGCTGGAGATCGTCCGCTCGGGCGCCCAGGTGGCGGGCCCCGGCGTCGCCGGATGGCTGGTCCAGCTCGTCACCGCGCCCGTGGCGATCCTGGTCGACGCGATCAGCTTCACGCTGTCGGGGGCGCTGCTGGCCGGCATCAGGTCCGATCGCGACGTGCCGAGCGCCCAGGAGCGGCGCGGGCTGGTCAAGGAGATCGGCGAGGGCCTGCGCTTCGTGCTGGGCCACCCGATCCTGCGCATGATCGCCGCCTGTACGGCCAGCGCCAACTTCGCCAACTCCATGAACAACGCGCTCGCCGTGCTCTTCCTCGTCAACGTCGTCGGGGTGACGCCAGGCGTGATGGGCCTGCTGTTCGCGGCGGCGGGCGTGGGAGGGCTGGTCGGCGCGGCGCTGGTCGGGCCGTTCTCCCGGTGGGTGGGCTCGGCCAGGGCGATCTGGCTGTCGAACCTGCTGACCACGCCGTTCGTGCTGCTGGTGCCGTTGACCGAGCGTGACTGGAGGCTGGGTCTCTACGCGTTCGCCTGGTTCGTGGTGAGCGTGGGCATCGTGGTCTACAACGTCGGGCAGCTCAGCTTCCGCCAGGCGATCACCCCCGACCATCTGCTGGGCAGGATGAACGCGACGATGCGTTTCGTGGTGTGGGGCGTGCTGCCGCTGGGCGCGCTGGCCGGCGGACTGCTCGGCCAGCACCTCGGGATCGTGCCGGCGATGTGGATCGCCTGCGCGCTGGTGCCGCTGTCGGTGATCCCGCTGCTGCTGTCGCCGCTGCGCACCATGCGCGACCTGCCCGAGCCTGTCAGCCCTTGACCCTGTGGTCCTTCAGGTGGAGGTCGCCGCCGAGCCTGCGCTGCACCCGCTCCAGCACCGGCCTGCTCGACAGGGCCGTCCACAGCGGTCCGACGAGGTGCGGGTTGTACTCGGGCGCGGTGTCCATCCAGGCGTCCTTGCCCTGCTGGGTGGTGAACGTCGTGAGGAAGAACTCCCCGTCGGCCGTCTCGCAGTGGCCCTGCCTGAGCTCGCTGGCGTCGATCTGGATGTGCGGGGTGCAGCCGGCCTTGGCGGCCAGTTGCTCGACCGTCGCCGGTTGGACGGCCGCGCCGTAGGAGCCACTGCCGCCGTCGCCTGGCGAACAGGCCGCGACCATGAGCGCGAATGCCGCTATGCGGAGATATGTCATCACGCCCGGAGGTACGCGCGCCCACCCGGCGGAGTTCAATCAGCACGATTCGATCAGCAGGGCTCGATCGGCGGCGTTCGATCGTTCGATCGGCAGGGTTCAGCGCAGGACGACGCAGCCCCTGGCCTCGAGGGCGCGCAGCTCGGCCGGGTCGCCGTCGAGCTTGTTCCAGCGCAGGTCCAGCTTCTCCAGCGCGGTCATCCCCAGCAGCCCTGCCGGGAGCTCCCTGAGCCGGTTGTTGCGCAGGTCGAGGTGGACCAGCCTGGTCAGCCCTCCGATCGTCTCCGGCAGCCGCGACAGGTGGTTGTCGCGCAGGTCGAGCACGCGCAGCGAGGGGGGAAGCGCGGGCAGCGAGGTGAGATGGTTGCCCTGCAGGTGCAGCTCGCGCAGCTCGGCCAGGCGCCCGATGGAGGGCGGCAGACCGGTGAGCGCGTTGTTGTACAGGCGCAGCTCCTTCAGCGCGGCCATGTCGCCGATGGACGGGGGCAGCGCGGTGAGCCTGTTGTCGGTCAGGTTGAGATAGGTGAGCCTGCGCAGGCCGCCGATGGAGGCCGGCACGCGGGTGAATCCGTTGTCGCTGAGGTAGAGGTAGCCGGTGAGGTCGAGCTTCCCGATCTCCGAGGGGATCTCCTTGATCGCGTTGTGCCCGAGGTCGAGCATCCGCAGCCCGCTCAGCCCGCCGATGGCGCCGGGCACGTGGGTGAGCCGGTTCTCCGCCAGGTTGAGCGACCGGAGGCCGGTCAGCCGCCACACCTGGTCGGGGACCTCCTCCAGGCCGTTGCCTCCGGCAGCCAGGTGCCGCAGCGGGCCCAGGCGCGCGGGCAGGCGCTCCAGCGCGTTGCCGTACACGAACAGGCTCTCCAGGGACGGCGGGAGCGGGGGCAGCGAGGTGAGCCTGTTGCCGTCGGCGTGCAGCTCCCGCAGCGAAGGAGGCAGCATCGGTAGTGAGGTGAGCAGGTTGCCGTCGAGCCGCAGCTCTTCCAGCGCGGACAGCTCACCCACCCGGGCGGGCAGCTCGGTGAGCCGGTTCCACGCCAGGTCGATCAGGCGGACGTCGTCGGGCACGGCGGGCATGGCGGTCAGGCCCGCTCCCTGGGCGCGCAGCTCGGTCATCCACCGGATCTTAGGTGGAACAGCTCCGAGGGTGAGATCGGCATCCTGTCGATCGGCAGCCCCTCGGCGTCCTCGACGGCGCCGGCGATCACCGCGGCCACCGGGATCACCCCCGCCTCCCCCGCCCCCTTGATGCCGAGGGGGTTCAGCGGGGAAGGCGTCTCCAGGTGGTCGGTCTCGATGTGCGGGATCTCCGTGGCGTAGGGCATGAGGAAGTCCATGAACGAGGCGTTCAGCAGCTGCCCGTGGGAGTCGTAGGCCATCCGCTCGTACAGCGCGCCGCCCACGCCCTGCGCCACGCCGCCGTGGATCTGCCCCTCGACGATCATGGGGTTGATCAGCCTGCCGCAGTCGTGCACGACCGCGTAACGCAGGACGCGGATCTCGGCGGTGTCGGGATCGGTCTCGACGATCGCCGCGTGCATGCCCGCCGCGAAGGTGGAGCGCAGGGGCGAGTAGTAGTCGCGCCCCTCCAGACCGGGCTCCTCCCCCTCCGCGACGGGCGGCCTGTCGAAGGAGGCGCCGCCGGCGAACTGCCCCGCGCGCGCGGTCTCGGCGTCGAAGGAGTAGCGCAGCGGGTTCGACAGCACCGCGACCGTGGACAGCGGGATCGAGGCGCCGGGCGCGCCGGCGACGTGCACGAGACCGTCGCTGATCTCCAGGTCGGCGGGGTCGGCCTCCAGCGCCTCCGCGGCGATCCTCAGCGCCTTGTCCCGCACCTTCCTGCAGGCCAGGGCGATGGCGTTGCCGCTGACGACGGCCGCCCTCGAGGCGAACGTGCCCACGGCGTAGCCGAACCTGCGGGTGTCGCCCGTCACGACGGAGATCCGCTCGATCGGCACGCCCAGCTCGGTGGCCGCGATCTGCGCGAACACCGTCTCGTGGCCCTGGCCCTGCGAGGTGAGGCCCGTGGACACGTGCACCCGCCCGTCTGAGGTGACCTGCACGTGTCCGCCCTCGTACGGCCCCACCCCTGTGCCCTCGACGTAGCAGCCGATGCCGATGCCGAGACCCTTTCTCGGCACGAAGGAGTCCCAGCCGATCAGCTCCTTCAGCTTGGCCAGCATCGCCGGGTAGTCGCCGCTGTCGTAGATGAGAGGACGGCCGTCCTGGAAGATCATGCCCTGGTCGTAGGGGAACTCCGACGGCTGGATGAAGTTGGCCGCTCTCACCTCGGTGCGGTCCTTGCCGAGATGGGCCGCGATCTTGTCCATCGTCCTTTCCATGCAGAAGACGCCCTGCGGGCGCCCCGCCCCCCTGTACGGCGTGACCTGCACGGTGTTGGTGTAGATCGAGGAGAACTCGACCCGGTAGGAGCCGATCTTGTAGGGGCCGAGCAGCTGCGTCGAGGTGATGATCGGCACGATGATCCCGTACGGCGTGTACGCGCCGTGATCGTGCAGGATCGTCACCTCGAGGCCGAGCACGTGACCGTCGTCGTCGAAGCCGACCCGCACGAACTGCACCTGGCCCCGCTCGTGGGCCGAGGAGATGAAGTGCTCGCGCCTGTCCTCCGTCCACTTCAGCTCGCGGTCGAGCAGCATGGCCGCCCACGGCACCAGGATCTCCTCCGGCCACGGGTGCACGATCTTGACCCCGAACCCGCCGCCGACGTCGGGCGCGATCACCTCGACGTGCGGCAGGGGCAGGCCGAGCTTGGCGGCGATCGCCATCCTGACGCTGGTGGAGGTCTGGGTGGAGGAGTGGACGCGCAGGTCGGTGCCGTCCCAGCGGGCGTGCACGCCGCGCCCCTCCAGCGGCGAGCTCGCGCTGCGCTCGATGTCGAGCCTGAAGGCGAGCGTGTGCGGCGCGCTCTCGATGACCTCGCGGGCGCTCTGCCCCGACCTGGAGGGGACCTCCTGCACCAGGCGCGCGCCCACGTTGCCCGGCACGTCCTCGTGCACCAGCGCCGCGCTGTGGACCGCCGCCTCGATGCCGACGACCGGCTTGAGCAGCTCGTAGTCGACGCGGATCAGCGCGCAGGCGTCCTCGGCGAGGTAGCGGTCCTCGGCGACCACCATGACGACGGGCTCGCCGACGTGCCTGACGACCTCCCTGGCCAGCGGGTAGGCGGTGCGGCCGTGGGTGAGCGCGGGGTGCGGGATGAGCAGCGGCAGCGGCTCGGCCACGAGGCCCGGCAGGTCCTCCCAGGTGTAGACGGCGACCAGGCCCTCCACGTCGAGGGCGGCCGAGACGTCGATGTCGAGGATGCGGGCGTGCGCGTGAGGGGAGCGGACGAAGGCGACGGCCAGCGCGTCGGGGCCCAGGTCGTCGAGGAAGCGGCCCTGCCCGGTGAGCAGACGAGGGTCCTCCTTGCGCTGGACGCGCTCGCCGAACAGCCGCGTCGTCATCGCCCCTCCTCCTCGGCCATCAGCTCGGCGGCCCTGTGGACCGACTTGACGATGTTCTGGTAGCCGGTGCACCTGCACAGGTTGCCGGAGATCCCCTCGAGGACCTCCTCGTCGGTCGGCGTCGGGTTCTGTCTCAGCAGCGCCGTCACCGTGCACAGGAAGCCCGGCGTGCAGAAGCCGCACTGCAGCCCGTGGCACTCGGCGAAGGCCCGCTGCACGGGCGACATGCCCTCGGGCCCGGCCAGGCCCTCCACCGTGGTGATCTGCCGGCCGTCCACGGTCACCGCGAACGTCAGGCAGGAGCGCACCGGCTCGCCGTCGAGCAGCACGGTGCAGCACCCGCAGACGCCGTGCTCGCAGCCGACGTGCGTGCCGGTCAGGCCGAGGTCGTGGCGCAGGCAGTCCGACAGCAGCCGCCTGGCCGGCACGCCGACCCTGCGCACGATGCCGTTGACCACCAGCGTGATGTCATAGCGCATGTCTCGCCGCCTCCGTCAGTGCCCGCACGGCCAGCACCCCGACCAGGTGCCTGCGGTACTCGGCCGTCGCGTGGATGTCGGCCTCAGGTTCCGTCCGATCCTGTACGGCCCGCGCCACCGCCGCCCAGTCGACGGTCGAGGCGGGGCGCCGCTCGCACCACTCGCTCACGTCGGCCGTCAGAGGGACGGGCCCGACCCCGACGCACACCACCCTCGCCTCGCTCACCCGCAGGTCGTCGTCCACCGTGACCACGGCGGCCACTCCTGCCAGCGCGTAGTCGCCGTGTCTCCTGGCCACCTCGACGAACGAGCTGCCCGTCCGCTCGGGCAGCCGGGGGAAGTGGGCGGAGACGGCGAGCTCCCCCGGTTCGAGCGCCGACTCCAGCGGCCCGGTGAAGAACTCGCCCGCGGGCACGTCGCGGACGCCTCCCGCGCGGGCCAGCCGTACCGACCCTCGCAGCAGCGCCAGCACGGCCGGGAGTTCGGCGGCGGGGTCGGCGTGCACCAGGCTGCCGACGACGGTGCCGCGGTTGCGGATCACCGGGTGCGCCACGAGCCTGAGCGCCTGGCGCAGCAGCGGCTGGACCGCGGCGATCCCCTCCGAGCGCTCCACCTGGGAGTGCCTGGCCAGCGCGCCGATCCGCACGCCGTCGGGGGTGACCTCGAAGGGTTCGAGCGAGGCGATCCTGTTGATGTCGACCAGCCGCTCGGGGGCGGCCAGGCGCATGTTGAGCAGCGGGATCAGGCTCTGACCTCCGGCCAGCACCTTGCCGTGCTCCCCCGCCTCGGCGAGCACGTCGAGGGCCTCGCCGAGGTCGCGGGGGGCGTAGTAGTCGAACGGAGCGGGTTTCAACCGGTGCGCTCCCTCACATGCGTTCGTCCCGCGATGGCGCGCAGCAGGTGGTAGCCGGCCACCACCACGACGGTGCCGAGCGCGATGCCGTCCAGGATGAAGTCACTGCTGATCACGTGCTTGACCGGTCCGATCGCCAGGATGATGCCCGCGCCGATCGGGACCATGTTGACGGGGTCGGAGAAGTCCACCCTGTTCTCGATCCAGATCTTCGCGCCGAGTAGACCGATCATCCCGTAGAGGATGACCGTGACGCCGCCCAACACACCGCCGGGCGTGGCGGCCACCAGCGCGCCAAACTTCGGGCACAGGCCGAACAGGATGGCGATGATCCCCGCGATGTAGTACGCCGCCGTCGAGTAGACGCGGGTGGCGGCCATGACGCCGATGTTCTCGGCGTAGGTGGTGGTGGGCGAGCCGCCGACCGCACTGGTGATCATGGTGCCGACGCCGTCGGCGGCGACCGCGCGGCCCATGTACGGGTCGACGTCGGTGCGCGTCATCTCGCCGACCGCCTTGACGTGGCCGATGTTCTCGGCGATCAGCGCGATCACCGCGGGCAGCACCAGCAGCACGGCCGAGGTCCTGAAGTCGGGCAGGTGCATGGGTGGCAGCCCGATCCACGGCGCGTCGGCCACCGCGCCGAGGTTGACCCTCGGATGGGTGTCGATCTTGCTGGTGGCGGCGTTGAAGGCGGTGATGTTCCCGAAGATCCTGTCCGCCACCCAGGAGAGCGCGAACCCCGCCACCAGCCCGATGAGGATGCCGATCCGGCCGGTGAAGCCCTTGAACGCCACGACCACCACGAAGGTGATCACCATCGTGACCAGCGCCATCCACTGGTCCTGCGGCCAGTAGACGTCGGC
Source organism: Nonomuraea recticatena (assembly GCF_039533245.1). Lineage (NCBI taxonomy): Bacteria > Bacillati > Actinomycetota > Actinomycetes > Streptosporangiales > Streptosporangiaceae > Nonomuraea > Nonomuraea recticatena. Next base: position 21,630 of record NZ_BAAATE010000017.1, read on the forward strand.
GACCACGAAGGCGAGGCCGAACCCGATCAGCATGACCACCGCACCGGTCACCACCGGCGGGAAGATCTTGTGGATGATCTGCACACCCAGCACGTGGATCGCCAGGCCCGCCAGCGCGAGCACGAGTCCCGCGACCAGGATCGCCCCTGTGACGATCGCGTCCACGCCCGCCGTGTCACCCCCGAACATCGCCCTGACCGCCAGCACCCCGCCGACGAAGGAGGCGCTGGTGCCGAGGTAGCTGGGCACCTTCCCCTTGACGATCAGCAGGAAGAGGATGGTCGCGATGCCGGACATCATGATCGCGGTGTTCGGGTCGAGACCCATGACCAGCGGGAACACGAACGTCGCGCCGAACATCGCGATCACGTGCTGCGCGCCGAACCCCACCATGCGGGGCCAGGTCAGCCGCTCGTCGGGCCTGACGACCTCTCCGGGGGCCAGATGCTTGCCGTCTCCGTGTTTCGTCCAACCCAAAACCATGAGACCGCCTCCGCTCTGTCGCTTCGGTGGCTTCCCCGCAGGCCATTGCGGGCACAGTATGTTGGCTCGCGCGGCCGTTCACCGGCATGATCTGCCAGATTTCGCCACCTGGTACGGCGCTTCTTTCTCCCATCCTGACCACCGCCCCTCGCGGGGGAGACACCCGCCCCCGTCCCATCACGCGCGGGCGCGTCATTCGCCGCCGTACGCCGGCCTTCCTTCTCCGCTCCGAACGGGCAGTTCGTGCGGAACACCCGCCGCCGCCCCGCCCCTCCCCTTCAGCAGAACGCCCGCCGTCCTCCCGGCCGTACGCGAAGGTGACGGAGCGGGGAGACGGCGGGCGTTCCGCGGAAGGACCGTCAGTCCCGGTGAAGGGCGCGCAGCCCGTGGTAGCCGGCCAGCAGCACGATGGTCCCCAGCGCGATCCCGCTCAGCGCGAACGTCCCCGTCATGGGAAAGGCCACGGGCCCGATCGCGCAGATGATCCCCGCGCCCACCGGCACCAGGTTGACCGGGTCGTTCAGGTCGACCCTGTTCTCGATCCAGATCTTCGCCCCCAGCAGGCCGATCATGCCGTAGAGGATCGTGGTCACCCCGCCCAGCACCCCGCCCGGCGTCGCCGCCACCAGCGCGCCGAACTTCGGGCACAGCCCGAACAGGATCGCGATCACCGCCGCCACGTAGTACGCCGCCGTGGAGTAGACGCGCGTCGCCGCCATGACGCCGATGTTCTCCGCGTAGGTGGTCGTCGCGGGCCCGCCCACCGCCGTCGACACCACGGTGCCCACGCCGTCGGCCATGACCGCCCGCCCCATGTAGGCGTCGACGTCCGCGCCCGTCATCTCACCGACCGCCTTGACGTGCCCCACGTTCTCGGCGATCAGCGCGATCACCACGGGCAGCACCAGCACGATCGCCGACACCTCGAAGACGGGCCCGTGCAGGGTCGGCAGGCCGATCCAGTCGGCCTGGGCCACCGCGTCGAAGTTCACCCTGAAGTGCTCGGTGACCTTTCCGTCACCGCCGGGCGCGGTGATCATCCCGCCCGTCCTGTCCCACAGCCACGACAGCGCGAACCCGAAGACCAGACCGAGCAGCACGCCGATCCTGCCGAGGAAGCCGCGGAAGACGCCGATGAAGACGAAGGTCGCCACCATCGTGATGAGCGCCACCCACGGGTCCTGCGGCCAGTAGACGTCGGCCGCCACGTAGGCCATGCCGAAGCCGATCAGCATGACGACCCCGCCGGTGACGATCGGCGGGAAGACCCTGTGGATGATCTGCACGCCCAGCAGGTGGATCGCCAGTCCCGCGAGGCCGAGCACCACCCCGACCGCCAGCAGGGCGCCCGTGACGGTGCCGTCGCCGCCGCCCGCCGCCCTGATCGCGACCACAGCGCCCACGAACGAGGCGCTCGAGCCGACGTAGCTGGGGATCCTCCCCTTGACGATCAGCAGGAAGATGATCGTCGCCACGCCCGACATCATCACCGCCAGGTTGGCGTCCAGCCCCATCACCAGAGGGAAGACGAACGTCGCGCCGAACATCGCGATCACGTGCTGGGCGCCGAAGCCCACCATGCGCGGCCACGACAGCCGCTCGTCGGGCTTGACCACCTCGCCCGGCGAGAGCTTCCTCCCGTCGCCGTGCACCTTCCAGCCCAGCGCCATCACACCACTTCCCAACCTGCGGTTACGTCTCCTGATTGATGTCGGAGAGAACCTTAGAGGTCAGGAGGACACGCCCGGTCGTCAGGTCACGTGAATGGTGAAGCCGTCGCCGCTGACCACGGCGCCAGACCTGATCTTGCAGGTCTTGCGGAGCTCGACCTCGCCGTCCACCAGCACCATGCCCTCGGCGATGAGGTGTTTGGCCATCCCGCCCGTCTCGGTGACGCCGCAGTACTTCAGCAGGTCGCACAGCGGGATGAAGTCAGAGTTGAGTTCGAAGTCCAGGTCCACGCACCACAGCCTAGATGCCGCGCATGCGCAGCACGTGCAGGGCCAGGGTCAGGTTGAGCCGCAGGTGGGGGTCGTCGGTGAAGTTGCCGAGCAGCCGCTCCAGCTTGCCGATCCTGTAGCGCAGGGTGTTGTAGTGGAAGTGCAGCCTGCGCGCCGTCTCGGCGACGTTCAGGTTGGTCTCCAGCAGCACCTGCAGCGTCCTGCGCAGGTCGGCGTTCTCGGTGTCGTCGTCCGCGGCGAGCGGTCCCAGCGTCTCGCGGACGAAGGCGTGTAACTCGGCGGTGTCGTTGACCAGCGACAGCAGCCGGTAGACGCCGAGCTGGTCGAAGTGGGCGACGGCGCCGGGCCCGTGCAGCTGGCGGCCCACGCGCGCCGCCTTCAGCGCCTGGCCGTAGGCCTCGGGCAGGGAATCGGCGCCGGGGCAGGTACGGCTGGTCCCGGTGGAGAAGGTGCCGGAGGTGATCGCGTCGGCGAAGGCGGAGGCGGCGTCACGGGCCACCTTGGCGCTGTCGGCCGAGGCGTCGACGACGGCGACGACCTCGTGGGAGAAGCCGGCGACCGCGCCGCGCTGGTCGTGGCGGCGCACGGCCGCCGTCCACGAGGTGACGAGCCTGTCCTGGGCGGTCCGCTCGTCGCCCTCGGGGTCGAGCTCGGCCACCAGGACGGTGACCGGGCGCTCCAGGTCCCAGCCGAAGGCCCTCGACCTGTTGGCGACGCGCTCGCCCGTGCCCGCCCTGCCGGTCAGGACGTCGCGCAGGAAGTCGGCGCGGTACTTGCTCTCGACCGCGTTGACCGCGTCCTGCCTGGTGATGACGAGGGCGGCGACGGTCGCCGCGCGCTCCAGGATGCCGACGTCGCTGTCGTGGATGACCCCCGAGGGGCTGTGCGCGACGATCCTGCCGTGATGGTGTCCCCCCGCCACGATGGGGACCGAGGCGAAGTCGCCGGTGCGGCCTGCCGTACCGGCCAGCTGGCGCAGGGCGGCGACGTGCTCGGGCGGGCCCGCGGCGGCCAGTGTCCTGCCCGACCCGTCAATGGCGGCCACGGCCACGTCGAGCAGGCCCGCGACCTCGGCGGTGACCTCGCCGAGCCCCCCGCCGGCCAGCACCACCTGCACCAGCGCGCGGTGCGCCTCCTCGGCGCGGACCAGCACGGCGGCCTGCCTGTTGAGGATGTCGGTCAGCACCTGGTTGAGGATGTCGTCGAAGCCGACGTTGTTGGGCAGCAGGATCAGCGGGAAGCCGAGCCTGTCGGCCTGGGCGACCATCTCGTCGGGCAGCTCGTCGACGTAGCGGCCGAGCTTGATGGCGAGCGCGGCCAGGCCGCGTTCGTCGAGGTCGGCGACCAGGCGGTCGAGCGACTGGGGGGTGTTGCGCAGCGGATAACCGGTGGTCAGCAGCAGCTCGTGCGGCTTGACCCAGGCGAGGATGTCGGGAACCTCCATCACGTTGAGCCGCTGGACGATCCGGTCGAGACCGGACCTCCCGGCGATCAGCCGCGCCTCTGCGAGCGTGGAGACACCGAGCACCTCGCCCACGGAGACGCCATGGATGATCGTTCCAGTGCTCGCCAGGCGGACGGGGGGCTCCATGAGGCGATTGTGGCTGATGAAGGCGTGTGTCAGGAAGAGCCAACCTTTTGACCGACTGTTGGCACATTTCTCCGTACGGAGGGGTGAGGGCCCGCTCTACCGTCGGGACCATGACGCTCGGCACGCAGAGAAGGGTTCACCCGCTGACCCACCTCACCGGGGCCGCGAGCTCGGCCGTGCGCCCGGTGCTCGAGTCGGCCAGGGCGCCCGCCAGGGTGCTGGCCGCCGTGTCCATGGGCGTGTACCTCGAGGTGCGGACCGAGCTGGAGCCCTCGGTGATCGCCTTGATCACCGGGGAGGCGACGAGGCTGCCCAACTCCGTGCTGCTGGCCGGCGAGCTGCCGCACGTCAGCGTGGGCGACGAGGCCGCCGTCGGCAACGGGGTGATCGAGCTCGGACGCTACAGGGTGAAGGCGCGCCGCTGGTGGGATCCCGCGCCCGCGCTGCCCTCCGTCGATCTCGTACGGCTGGCGCAGGCCACCTCGGCCCTGTCGCCCCAGACCACCAGACGCCCGGGTCTCGAGGGCAACGCCGCGATCACCCTGCTGGCCTCGGGCTGCGCGGCGGGCTCGCTGCTGAGGGCCGTGACCGCCGCCGAGCAGCTGGTGGGGCTGGGCCCCGGCCTCACGCCCAGCGGCGACGACGTCCTCGCGGGCCTGCTGGTGGCGCTGCGTCGCCTGGGCACGGCAGCGAAGGTCGAGCGCGCCGTGTGGCTGGCCGACTGGCTGGCCGCCGCCGTCACCTTCGACGCCGGCACCCGTACCACCCCGATCTCGGCGACGCTGCTGCACTGCGCGGCCAGGGGTGAGGCCAGCCCCGAGGTGAGCGCGGTTCTTCGCGGCATCACGGGGCAGCAGGCGCTCGAGCCCGCGCTGAGACGGCTGCTCCAGCTCGGCCACACCTCAGGCGCGGATCTCGCCCAAGGGGTCAGGATCGGCCTGGACTCCGTGCTCGCACTGGGAGCCCGTCCATGAACTCGCTGGTACAGGTGGTGCAGGGCGTCTACCACGACTCCGTGAGCCTGATGCGGGTCAGCCAGGCGTTGTCGGCGCTGCAGGGCGTGGAGGTGGCGGTCGTCGCGATGGCCACGCCGCTCAACCTCGATCTGGCCAGGGACCTGGGCTTCGAGATCCCGCCCGCCGAGCCCTCGGAGCTGCTGGTGGCGCTGAGGGCCGAGGACGTGACGGCCGCGACGGGCGAGCTCGAGCGCCTGCTGGGAGAGCTGTCGAGCCGTTCGGTCGCCACGGAGAGCGCGGGCGTTCCTCCTCGCACGACGCGCTCGGCCGCCAGGCTCGGTGAGGGGAACCTGGTGCTGGTGTCGGTGCCCGGCGAGCACGCCTTCGGGGAGGCGCTCGACGCCGTCGAGGCGGGCCTGCCCGTGATGATCTTCAGTGACAACGTTCCCGTGGAGCAGGAGGTGCTCCTCAAACGGCTGGCCGAGGAGCGCGGCGGACTGGTCATGGGCCCCGACTGCGGCACTTCGGTGATCGGCGGGGCGGGGCTCGGCTTCGCCAACGTGCTGCGTCCCGGGCCCGTCGGCGTGGTGGCCGCCTCGGGCACGGGGGCCCAGCAGGTGACCTCGCTGCTCGATCTGGCGGGGGTAGGCGTCAGCCAGGTGCTCGGGGTCGGGAGCAGGGACCTGTCGGAGCAGGTGGGCGGGGTGTCGGCGATGCGGGCGCTGCGCCTCCTCGACGAGGACCCCGCGACCGAGCTGATCGTGCTGATCTCCAAGCCGCCCGCGCCCGAGGTGGCAGGCGCCGTGCGCGAGGTGGTGGACAAGCTGCGCACGCCGGTGGTCACCGCGCTGCTCGGCACCTCCGACGGCGACCTGACCTCGGCCACGGCGCAGGTCCTCGACCGGCTCGGCCGTCCCGTGCCCGACTGGCCCTCGTGGAGCAGGCCGGTCGCGAAGGGATCGGTCAGGGGCCTGTACTCCGGCGGCACGCTGTGCACCGAGGCCTCTCTCATCACGCCTGGCGGGTTCGTCGACTACGGCGACGACGTCTTCACCCGGGGCAGGGCGCATCCGATGATCGACGCGACGCTCAGGCTCGAGGCGCTGGCGAAGCTGGAGCCAGGAGAGGTGGCGCTGATGGACGTGGTGCTCGGGCACGGCGCCGACCCCGACCCCGCGCTGCGCCTGGCCCCTGCGATCGAGGCGGCCACGCGCGGAGACGTCCAGGTCGTCATCGCGCTGGTCGGCACCGAGGGCGACCCGCAGGGCCTGCGCCGGCAGGCCGAGGCGCTTCACCAGGCGGGCGCGTCGGTCTTCACCTCCAACGCCCAGGCAGCCCGTCACGCCGCAGGGAGCGCACGGTGACCCTTCTGCCCGCCGATCCGCACGTCATCACCGTCGGCGCCGACCTGCTCGGTGAGGCGCTGGACGCGCAGGCCGTACCGAGGACCCCTGTCGAGTGGCGGCCGCCGCTGCGGGGCACCGCCGCCGCGCTGGCGCGCGTGCTGGCCGACCCGCGCAGGAGCGCGGCCAACGAGCTGGCCGTGGGCCGCCTGCTGTCGGCCAGGCCCCAGCTGGTCGGCGTACGGCCGGCCGCCGACGCGCTCGGTCTGGAAAGGGGCACCTTCCTGCACGCCGGGCCGCCGATCACCTGGGAGCGGGCCTCCGGCCCGATGCGCGGCGCGCTCATCGGCGCGGTGCTGCTGGAGGACATGGCCGCCACGGAGGAGGAGGCGCGGCGCCTGCTCGCAGGGGGCCGGGTGCGGCTCGACCCCTGCCATCACCACGGCGCGGTCGGTCCGATGGCCGGGGTGGTGAGCCCGTCCATGTGGATGTTCGAGGTGCGCGACGCCGAGCACGGCGGCACCGCCTACTGCTCGCTCAACGAGGGCCTGGGCAAGGTGCTGCGCTACGGCGCCTACGGCCCCGAGGTGCTCGAGCGGCTGCGCTGGATGGGCTCGGTGCTCGGCCCCTCGCTGCGCGACGCGCTGCGGGTCACCGGACCGATCGACCTGCGCGGGCTGATCGCCCAGGCCCTCCAGATGGGCGACGAGCTGCACAACCGCAACAGGGCGGCCACCTCGCTGTTCCTGCGCGAGCTCGCCCCCGCCCTGGTGGAGGCCGCTCCCGCGCACGCGGCCCAGGTGCTGCGCTTCGCGGGAGGCAACGACCACTTCTTCCTCAACCCGGCCATGGCGGCGGCCAAGGTCAGCACCGACGCCGCCCGCGGCGTGCCCGGATCGTCGCTGGTCGTGGCCATGGCCCGCAACGGCACCGACTTCGGCGTGCAGCTGTCCGGTCTGGGCGACCGCTGGTTCACCGGGCCCGCGGGCGTCCCCGACGGGCTCTACCTCGGCGCGTACGGACCCGCCGACGCCAACCCCGACATCGGCGACTCCACCATCACCGAGACCTCCGGCCTGGGCGGCTTCGCCATGGCCGCCGCTCCCGCGATCGTGAAGTTCGTCGGCGGCGAGGTCGGCGACGCGATCACCGCCACCCGCTCGATGTACGAGATCACGCTCGCCGAGCACCCCGCCTACCAGATCCCCGGGCTCGGCTTCCGCGGCACACCCGTCGGAATCGACGTCGCGCTCGTCGCACGGACCGGTCTGCTTCCCGTGGTCAACACCGGCATCGCGGGCAGGGTCGCGGGCACGGGCCAGGTGGGCGCGGGACTGGTGAGCCCGCCCGCCGAGGCGTTCATTGCCGCGTTGAACGCGCTCGCATTCGATAAGTGATCTCTTTGGCATTTTCCGCGTTGCCGCAGCTCACCCTGAAGATTACCTTCCGTTGACTTAGGTTGATCATTCTTCGACTTCCGTTTACTAATGGCATGCCTATATCGTGTCGAACCTCGCAATTTGCGTTGGGAATGGGGGGCGGGAGATGTCGGACCGCTTGCTCGGAAAGGTTCCCACCGAGGGAACCGGTGCGCCGGGGGGCGTGGAGAGTCAGGGTCGTCTGATCGGCCGCAGGTACAAGCTGCTGTCCCCTGTGGGCAGGGGCGGCATGGGCATGGTCTGGCATGCCCACGACGTGTTGCTCGACAGGCCCGTGGCGGTGAAGGAGCTGATCCTTCCCTACGGGCTCGACCACGCGGGCCTGCAGGTGGCCCACCGGCGCATGATGCGCGAGGCCCGTTCGGCCGCGCGGCTCGGCCACCCTGGGATCGTCACCGTCCACGACGTGGTCGAGGAGGACGGGCGGCCGTGGATCGTGATGGAGCTGGTCAGGGCCTGGTCGCTGGAGCAGGCCATACGGCAGAGCGGTCCGCTGCCCGTCATCCAGGCCGCCGAGATCGGCGTCAGGGTGCTCGACGCGCTCAGGCACGCCCACGCGGCCGGAATCCTGCACCGTGACGTGAAGCCCGGCAACGTCCTGCTGACCGCCGACAGGGTGGTCCTCACCGACTTCGGCATCGCCGCGATCGAGGGCGATGTCACGATCACGCAGACCGGGCTGCTCATGGGCTCGCCCGCCTACGTCCCGCCCGAGCGGCTGTCGGGGCAGCCCCTCACGCAGGCCGCCGACCTGTGGTCGTTCGGCGCGACGCTCTACGCCGCCGTCGAGGGCAGGCCGCCCTACGAGGGGCCCGACGCGATCGCGGTACTCGGCGCGGTGCTGACGCAGGAGCCGATCAAGCCGCAGCGGGCGGGGGCCCTGCTGCCGGTCATCGAGGGGCTGCTGCGCAAGAACCCCGCCGAGCGGATGAACGCCGCCCAGGTGGCCGAGCTGATGGAGCGGGTGCTGCGCAGCCACGGCTCCACCTCCGCGCGGTCGGCGGGGCCCATCCCGACGCCCGCGGACTCCACGCCGATGCATCTGCTGCCGCCGCTCGATCCGCCGTCGGGGCCGCTGCCCTCGCGGATCGTGGAGACGCCTTCGGGGCCGGTGCGGGTGCCGTACGACCCGCTGAACAGCCCTTCCGGTGCGCACGCCGAGCCGTACGCGGGGGTGGAGAGCCCTTCGGGCGCGCACCGCACCGACATGCTCTCCGCGCCTTCTGCCGGTTTCGACGCCTTCGGCAGCTCTTCGGGCGGATACCCCACGGTCAGCCCCGCGGCCCACCCCACGGGCGGGCCTACCGGCAACCCCACGGGCGCCCCGGCGGGCAGCCCGGTGGTAGGCCCGGCGGGCGGTCCAGTGGGAGGCCAGGCGGGCGGTCCATTCGGCGGCTCGATGGGCGGTCCTGCGGGCGGCCCCTCAGGAGCGCATGGCTACGACGCCCTGCGCAGCGCCTCCGACCCTCACGGCCACCGGCTGCCCAGCGGGTACGACGCCCTCCGCTCGCCCTCGGGCCCGCACGGCGCTCCCCCGCAGCCGGGCTCCCTCGAGAGCCCGCAGGGACGCGTGGGACCCCCCGCCGCGCCCGTGCCGCAGCCGCAGCCGATCCTGCCGCTGACCGACAGCGTGCGCACGGGCCCCTCCGCGCAGTCTCCGTGGTCGCCGACCTCGGGAGAGACGACCCGCGCGACCACCCGCGACAGGGAGGACCGCTCGGCCAGGGGCCGCAGGCGGAGCTCGGGCGGCGGCGACGGCTGGCTGCACGAGGGCCGCCCGACCCCGCGCCTGGTGGTGACCGCCGTCGCGGCCGTCGGCGTGCTGACGGCCGCGATTCTGATCATCTCCTCGGGCGGCCCCTCGTCCGAGCCCGGCGTGGCGGCCTCGCCCAGCGCCTCATCGGCCGCCTCCTCTGCCCCCGTCCCCGTGCCGCTGGCGGCCGTGACAGTGCCCGAGGGGTTCAAGGAGCACACCCCTGACGGCTTCTCCGCCGCGGTTCCCTCGGCGTGGAAGCTGAGCTCCTCCGCCGACAAGGCCGTCTTCGACGGGCCCAAGGACTCCGGCATGAAGATCACGGTGGAGCCCGCGACCCCGCAGAACGACGGCGGGCTCGCCGAGCTCACCGGAAGGGAGGCCAACGGCGGCGCCGAGGGCTACCTCCGGGTGCAGCTGCAGGAGGCGAAGTACCGCGGGTGGAAGGCAGCCGACTGGGAGTACCAGTACACCCAGTCGAACGGCGTGCCCATGCAGGCCCTGACCAGGCACGTCACGCTGACGGGACAGAGCGCCTTCACGATCACGTTCGTCGCGCCGCAGCTCCAGTGGGACGACCAGGCCAAGACCCGCGAGGTGTTCCTGACCACCTTCAGCCCCGCTTCCTAGCCTCAGGGGGGCATGGGGTACCGTCGCCGCCATGAAACTGGCGAGCGTCCATTTCTATCCGGTCAAGTCCACGATGGGTCACGACGTCCCCGAGGCCGAGGTCGAGCCCTGGGGGCTGAAGGACGACCGCCGATACCTGGTGGCCACCCCCGAAGGCCAGATGCTGACCGCCAGGGAGGTGTCTCGGCTGCTGACCTGCAGGGCCGAGGTGTCCGGCGGCACGCTCACCCTCACGGGCCCGCATCGCGAGCCGCTCAGGGTGACGCCGACGACCCTGTTGACCGAGGTGCGCGTGTGGCGCACGGAGGTGAAGCTCACCGACTGCGGCGACGAAGCGGCGGACTGGCTTTCGGCCCTGCTCGGCCGCTCGGTGCGCCTGGTGTGGCTCGACGACCCGACTCGCCGTCCCGTCAGCCCCAAGCACGGCACGCCGCAGGACCGGGTGTCGCTCGCCGACGGCTATCCCGTGCTGCTCGCCTCGACCACCTCCCTGGACCGGCTCAACGACTGGATCGCCGAGACGGCGGTCGAGCGGGGCGAGGAGGTGCCCGCGCCGCTGCCGATGCGCAGGTTCCGCCCGAACGTGGTGGTCTCGGGCGTGGAGGAGCCGTTCGCCGAGGACGGGTGGAAGCGCGTGCGCATCGGCGAGGTGGACTTCCGCGTGACCAAGCCGTGCGACAGATGCGTGCTCACCACGATCGACCCCGACACCCTGGAGAAGGGCAAGGAGCCGCTGCGCACGCTCGCCAAGTACCGCAGGATCGACAAGCAGCTGCTGTTCGCCGTCAACCTCATCCCCGACGGGACCGGCGTGATCAGGATCGGCGACCCCGTCGTCCCCTCCTGACCACCCCTGGGCTCACAGTCCCCTTTCAGGCGGTCACCCCCCTCCGGACCCACCCCGAGGTTCGCAGTCACCTACGGGCGGTCGGCCTCCTCCGCCACCCCCCAGGCTCACAGTCACCTTCAGGCGATCGCCCTCCTCATCCACCCCCAGACGCCCGGTCACCTTTGGCGTTCACACCCTCGCGACCCACTCCAGGCCCGCAGTTCCCTTTGGGCGGATGTCAGGGGCTATGCGACACTTCACCGGTGACCACCGCCCCTGCCAAACCAGGATCGCCGTCCGTCGAACGGGTGCAGCGCCGCACCCTCGCCGTCCTGTCCGCCGCGCAGATCACCGGCGGCGTCGGGGTGGCGGTGGGCCTGGCACTCAGCTCGCTGGTCGTCTTCGACCTGTCCGGGTCGGAGGCCATCAGCGGCCTCGCCGGAACGGCCACCGTGCTCGGCGCGGCACTGCTCGCCCTGCCCGCGGCCAAGGCGGCGGGCAAGGGCGGCAGGAGGGCCGGGCTCGGCCTGGCCTACGTCGCCGCGCTGACCGGATGCGTGATCTCGGTACTGGCCATCAGCATCGCCTCGTGGCCGCTGCTGCTGGCCGGTTTGGTGCTGGTGGGTGGCGGCAGCGCGGGCAACCTGGCCGCGCGCTACTCCGCCACCGACCTCTCGCCTCCCGGCCACGCCGGCAGGCACCTGTCGCTGGTGGTGTGGGCGGCGACGATCGGCTCGGTCGCGGGTCCCAACCTGGCCGACCCCGCCGACCGGCTCGGCATGAGCATGGGCCTGGCGCCGACGGCGGGCCCCTTCGCCTTCGCCGCGCTGGCCTTCGCGGTGGCGCTGCTCATCGTCGTGGCGGGGCTGCGCCCCGACCCGCTCAAACTCGCCAGGCAGCTCACCGGGACGGCCGGCGCCACCGGGGGCAGGTCGAAGACGATCAAGGACGCGTGGGGCACCCTGCGCGCCACCCCCGCCGCCCGCGCCGCGCTGCTGGCCATCGCGGTCAGTCACACCGCGATGGTGTCGGTGATGTCGATGACCCCTGTCCACCTGCGTCACGAGGGGGCGGAACTCAAGGTCATCGGCCTGGTGCTGAGCCTGCACATCGCCGGCATGTACGTGCTGTCGCCGGTGGTCGGGTGGCTGGCCGACAAGGTCGGCAAGGTGCCCGTACTGGTGCTCGGCATGGCGCTGCTGGTGGCGTCGGCGGCGCTGGCGGGTACGGCGGGCGAGCGTGTCTGGCAGATCACGGCCGGCCTGACGCTGCTGGGCATCGGCTGGTCGTGCGGCCTGGTGGCGGGCTCGGCGATGCTGTCGGAGGCGGTGGCGATCGAGCGCCGCCCCGCCGTGCAGGGCCTGTCGGACCTGCTCATGAACATCTGCGGCGCCACCGGCACCATCATCGCGGGCGCGATCGTGGGAGCGCTGTCGTACGGCGTGCTCGGCCTCGTGGTCGGCGTCATGGTCACGGCCACCGGCCTGTGGCTCGCCCTGGCCCGCCCCTCGACCAGCACCCCCGCGTAGCACCCCATCGACCTACGCTCCCCGGGTGAAGCTGAACCCCCGCCGCCGTCCTGCGCAGACCCTCCCCGGTGGCCGGACCTCTTCACCGGCGCCCTGCGTTCCCCGGGGGTCGCCGTCCCGGAGCACGGCACTCTCTGGTCAGAGCGCCGGAAACTCGGTTTGGAACCGTCCGGCGAGAACCGCGGGCGCGGCGGTCACTTGGCGTCGGCGTAGCACGAGACCGTGACGGCCTCCATCGGGAAGCGCACGGGCGTCGCGCCGAACAGCAGCCTGCTCGCCTCGGCCGCGGCGGTGGCGATCGCCGCGGTCACCTGCTCGGCCTGCTCCAGTGGGCAGTGCACCATCACCTCGTCGTGCTGGAAGAACACCAGCCGCGCCGGTTCGGGCAGCAGCCCCCTCAGCACGGCCAGCAGGGCGAGCGCCCACTCGGCGGCCGTGGCCTGGACGACGAAGTTGCGGGTGAAGCGCCCCCTGTCGCGCGCCGCCCTGGCGCCGTCGGGCCCCGCGACGAGCTCCTTCCACCGCGGGGAGGGCGGCGGGCTGGTGCGGCCCAGCCACGACCGGACGAGCTTGCCCTCCTCCCCCGCCTTGGCCGCGTCCTCCACGAAGCGGTAGGCCAGCGGGAAGCGCTCGCGCATCACGGCCAGCAGCTTGGGTGCGTCGCCGCTGGTGCCGCCGTACATCGCCGACAGCATCGCGATCTTGGCGTGGTCGCGCTCGCCCCCGAACGCCTTGGCCAGCGCGGAGTAGAGGTCGATCTCACCCGCCGCCCTGGCCAGGCCGCGGTCCCCCGCCATGGCGGCGAGCACCCTGGGCTCCAGCTGCGCCGCGTCGGCGACGATCAGCGCCCAGCCCTCGTCGGCCACCACCACCCTGCGCATCATCTTGTGGATCTGCAGCGCGCCTCCTCCGCTGGTGGCCCACCGCCCCGACACGACACCGCCCACGACGTACTCGGCCCTGAACCTGCCCTCGCGCACCCACTGGTCGGCCCACGCCCAGCCGTGGAAGCTGTAGAGCCTGGCCAGCTCCTTGTAGGCCAGCAGCGGCCCGACGGCGGGGTGCTCGATCTGCTTGAGCTCACCGGACCTGGTCGTCTTCAGCGCCACCCCCGCCCCCTTGAACGCCTTGACCAGCTGCTGCACGGAGTCGGGGTTGACGGGGTGGCCGAAGGCGGCCGTCACCTGGTCGGCGAGCGCCTGGAGCTTGGCCGGCCGCATGCCGTGCACGGGCCTCGGGCCGAGCAGCTCGGTGAGCAGCTCGTCGTGGATGTCTCTGCGCCACGGCATGCCGTCGTGGCCCATCTCGGCCGCCACCAGCGCCCCTGCCGACTCGGCGGCCACCAGCAGCCTGAACCTGCCGGGGTCGGGCAGCGCCTCGATCCTGGCGAGCTGGTCGCGCAGCACCTCGGCCAGCGCGTCGGCGCCGAGCTCGGCCCGCTCGGGCTCGAACAGCGTGTCCTGCCGCGCGGCGGGGCCGGCGCCCTCGTCGTCGGGCACCGGCAGCCCGTGCAGCCTGGCATGGGCGGCCTCGGCCGATCGCGCCTCGCCGTAGCGGCCCTCGTGGGCCAGCAGCAGCCCCTCGGTGAGGGCCAGGTCGTGGCAGCGCGACACCCGGACGCCCGCGGCCAGCAGGCCGGGGTAGAGGTGGCGCGCGTCGGCGAAGACCCAGCGCGGCCTGTGCTCCTCCATCTCGCGGACGGCGCGCACGAGGTCGTCGACCCTGCGGAGCTCGCCCCCGACGGGGAGAAGTGAGCCGCCCCCTGAGGGGTCGGAGGTCAGCGCGACGTACACGCCTTCCAGCCTGCCAGGCCGTACCGACATTTCCCCGGCGGGCCCGCGCTGGAGAAGCCTGTCGGCCCGCGCTGGAGAAGCCGACAGCGCCCGCGCCAGAGAACCCGGCGACGCCCGCGGCAGAGAACCCGGCGGCGCCTGCGCCGGAAAACCCGGAGGCGCCCGCGTTAGAGAAGGGAGATCGACACCTCGTCCTCCAGCGGCGGGTCGAGCTCCTGCGGGAGGCAGCCGGTCGCCGCGAAGCAGCGGATGGTCAGCTGCGAGGGTGTCACCTCCAGGTGCAGGAAGCTCTTGAAGAACGGCGGGGTGTCCCAGTCCGACAGCTCCGACAGGTAGCGGTGGAAGACGCTGCCGACCGGCAGCCTGAACGGCATCGGCCACGCGCCGAGCACGCGCGCGGCCCACCTCATCCTTCGGGTGATCGTGACGGCCGGGTCGATCTGCCTGACCGGCGTGTTCTTGATCCGGTCGGCCATGATGCAGGCCGCCTCGGCGGGGGTGAGGAAGAGCCACCGCATGCGCAGGCGCTTGGCGTAGAGCTGGCTGTAGAACGACAGCGAGTCGCCGCGCAGCGGGTAGCACTTGAAGTCGTCCTCGTGCACCCCGGCGACGCCGACCCTGCCGATCGTGTGCGTGGCGTGCATGAAGGCCCCCGCCCCGCCCGAGACGATGTACTGGATCACCCTGTCGCCCACCCTGACCGGGTAGCGCTGGTAGTTGTGCACGTCACCGCCGATCGCCGCGACGTAGCGGTGCGCGGGGTCGCGGACGATGTCGTCGATGGTGCCCCCGCCCTCCAGGGCCGAAGGCTTGTGGGCGTCGCGCGTGTAGATCGGCTTGCCGGTGATGAGGATCTTCGGCCGGGGGTCGAGCGAGGTACGGCGCAGCCACGCGGTCTGCTCGGCGTCGATGGCCCCCTTGATGCCGGTGTCGACCCCCACGATCAGCAGGCTCTCGCTCTCGATGGCCCAGTAGGGGGCGGGCTGCACCGCCTGCTGGGAGGGGGCGCCGCGCAGCTTGCGCGCCTCGGCGAGCGCCTGCTCGTCGATCCGCTCCGACTTGCGCCACAGCAGCGCGCGCAGCCCCCTGTCAGGGCGGGGCTTGAGCGGCGGCGCGTCGCAGAAGACGCGCATGAACCCGCCGAGCCCGTCGTACCAGTCGTGGTTGCCGGGAATGGCGTAGACGGGGGCCTGGTAGTCCTTGTAGGGCCTGAAGAACTTGTCGCAGTACTCGTTGCCCGCCCCCGTCGGGTAGACCACGTCGCTGGCGATCACCGCGAACGAGGTGTCCGCGCCCACGTGCAGCATGCCAGGCACGACCGCGTACTGGGAGTCGTCGCCCTCTCCCGGATCGCCTAAGAGCAGGAAGCTGAAGCTCTTGCCCACGCCTGGCCTGATCCTGAAGTCGCCGTCGACGCCGCGCGCCCGCTGCGCCTCGACCCAGCGCCGCCGTACCTGGCCCGAGGGATCGCCGAACAGGCCGGCGAGGATCTCGTTGCGTGAGCGCCAGAGCGTGCGCGGATGAAACCAGGAGAAGGTGTCGGTGTTGGGCCGAAGGCCCTTGTACGACCCGATCTGCTGGCAGCGCCAGCCCGCGCCCTCCTCGGAGGTGCGGGAGGATGACCGCTTTCCACGTTCTGCGGCGACTTCGACCATGACCATATCTTTACCCGATCACTGGGCCTGTCATCGAGTGACCACGTGCGGTAGCCTTCATCCCCCAAGCAAGCGGTTGTCGATCGTGCGGGGGGCTGGGATGGCCCGCAACGGTTCAGGGGATGGGCTGAGTGCCGACGCCGTCGAGGGGCTGCTCGCCTATGCCGCGACGCAGCGGCGGTTCGGCGGGCGAGCGGTGAGGAACGTCGAAAGAGCGATAGCGGGCGCCAGGGGGCTGGCGGCCCGCGATCCGGTCGCGCACACGGGCCTGCTGGTCAGGGCGCTACGCGAGGGCGCGAGGCTGCGGCTGGCGCGCGGCGATCCCGCGCGGGCGCTGCCGATGGCCGAGGAGTCGCTGGGTCTGGCCAGAGGGCTCGGCGGGGCGCCGCTGGCCATGACGTTGCACTGCGTGGCCGACGTGCTGACCGCCCTCGACCGCAAGGACGAGGCCCTCAACCTGTTGCGGGAGGCGGACAAGCAATGAGCACGCCGGGGTTCATGATCCCCTGGGGGTCGAGCCGCTGCTTGACCGCGCGCAGGATCTCCACGCCGAGCGGCCCGATCTCCTCGGCGTAGGCCTGGCTGTGGTCCCTGCCGACACCGTGGTGGTGCGAGATCGTGCCGCCCGCGGTCACGATGGCCTCGTTGACGGCCCGCTTGGCCCGCTCCCACTCGGGCAGGCCCTGGTTGGTCACCACGGTGAAGTACAGCGAGGCCCCGGTCTCGTAGACGTGCGAGATGTGGCACATGACCAGGGGTGAGCCGAGTTCGGCGTGCAGGGTGAGGCGCACCGCGTCGTACAGCCTGGGCAGGTTCGACCAGAAACCCGCCGTCTCCAGCGTCTCGACGGTGGCGCCCGCCGCGAGCAGGGAGTCGCGCAGGTACGGCGCGGCGAACCTGCCGTGCTCCCAGGCCTGGCCGGGTTCGGCGCCGAGGTGGGCGCCGCCCTGCTCGGCGAGGACGGCGGCGGCCGCCCCACGGTCCTTCTCGTGCCCGGCGATCAGCAGGCAGCCGGAGTCGCCCGAGCCGATGGCCTCGGGCCTGGCCAGTCCGATCATCGTCTCGGTCTCGTCCGACAGGCGCAGGACGGCAGGCAGCACCCCTTCTTGGGCGAGTCTGCGCATCGCCGCCGATCCCGCCTGGAACGTCTCGAACCGCCAGCCCTCGTAGACCGTCGCGGACGGCCGTCTGCGCACCCGCAGGCGCAGGGAGGTGATGACGCCGAAGGCGCCCTCGGAGCCGAGGACCAGCTGGCGCAGGTCGGGCCCCGCCGCGGACTTGGGCGCCCTGCCGAGGTCGAGCGCGCCGCTCGGGGTGGCGACGGTCAGCCCGACCACCATGTCGTCGAAGCGTCCGTAACCGGCCGAGGCCTGGCCGCTGGAGCGGGCGGCGGCGAACCCGCCGAGCGTGGCGTACTCGTAGGACTGGGGGAAGTGGCCCAGCGTCAGCCCGTGCTCGGCCAGCAGCCGCTCGGCGTCGGGGGCGCGCAGGCCCGGCTCGAGCTCGGCGACCATCGACTCGGTGTCGACGGAGACCAGGCGGTCGAGCCTGCCCAGGTCGAGCGCGACGACGCCCTGGCCGGCGACGAGCCCGCCGACGACCGAGGTGCCACCGCCGAACGGCACGACGGCCACCCGGTGCGCGGAGCACACCTCCAGCACGCGCAGCACCTCCTCGTGGCCGGCGGGGAGCACGACCGCGTCTGGCGCGTCGGAGGCGTCGCCCTCGCGCATGCGCAGGAGGTCGGGCGTGGACTTGCCCCTCGTGTGCCTGACCCTGCTCTCGTGGTCGGTGCGCACGTGCGCCGCGCCGACCACCGCGGCCAGCTCGGCCAGCGCCGCAGGGGAGAGCGTCGGCCGAGGGAGCCGTACCTCCTCGAGCGCCACCGCCTCGACCGGCTCGCCCACGCCCATGAGGTCGCGCAGGAGCGTGCGGATCTGGTCGGGCAGCTCGCGGGCCTTGGCGGGGTCGCCCCAGCCGCTCCACAGCATCGGTTCGTTCTCCACGCCTTACACTGTGACATATGACGGCAATTCGTCACAATGACGCTGTGCTGGACGCCGCGTACGACTGCGTACTGGCCTACGGGGTGCGGCGTACGACGCTGACCGACGTCGCGAGGCGGGCGGGGGTGTCGCGCATGACGATCTACCGGGGCTGGCCCGACGTCGGCAGCCTGGTGGGCGACCTGATGACGCGCGAATGGCTGCGGGTGGTGTCGGGGCTCGACCTGTCGGACCCCGTCGCCGCCGTGGTGGAGGGGGTGCGCGCGCTGCGCGAGCACCCGCTGTGGCGCAGGATCGTGGAGGTCGACCCCGAGCTGCTGCTGCCGTACCTGACGCGGCGCAGGGGCGCCAGCCACGACGCCATCCTCGCCGTGCTCGAAGGCGCGATGAGCCCCGCGCGGGCGCGGGCCGTGCTGCTGACCGCCCAGTCGTTCCTGCTGTCTGCCCACACCATGGGCGACCCCGGGACACTCGACGCCGAACTGGCGACCCTCCTGGAGAGGTATCTCACATGAACACCTCGCTGAACGCCGCGCGCAGGCTGGCCGAGCTGGACCGGGTTCGCGTCGAGACCGTGGACGTGCTGGTCGTGGGGCTCGGCGCGACGGGGGCGGGAGTGGCGCTCGACGCCGCCTCCCGTGGCCTCACAGTAGCCGCGATCGACGCCCACGACCTGGCTTTCGGGACTTCCAGATGGAGCTCCAAGATGATCCACGGCGGCCTCCGTTACCTGGCCAAGGGGCAGGTCGGCGTGGCGCGGGAGAGCGCGGTCGAGCGCGGCATCCTGCTCACCCGCACCGCTCCACACCTGGTGAGGGCGGCCCCGTACCTGCTGCCGCTCACCCCCGAGGTGTCGAGGGCGCAGGCGGCGCTGGTCATGGCCGGCTACCGCATGGGCGACGTGCTGCGCGCCGCCGCCCGCACCCCGCGCCGCCTGCTGCCGGGGCCCTCCAGGCTCTCCCCGCCCAGGGCGAGGGCGCTGGCGCCCGTGCTGCGCGAGCGCGGCCTGCGCGGCGCCCTGCTGTCGTGGGACGGCAGGCTGCTGGACGACGCCCGCCTGGTGGTGGCGCTCGCGAGGACCGCGGCGGGCCACGGAGCTCGGATCCTGACCAGGTGCAGGGCGCTGGAGCTGCACCGCGAGGGGGCGCAGGTGCGCGACGAGCTGACCGGCGAGTCGTTCACGATCAGGGCGCGCGTGGTGATCAACGCGGCGGGCGTGTGGGCGGGCGGGCTCACCCCCGGCCTCAGGCTGCGGCCCTCGCGAGGCACCCACCTGGTGCTGCGCGGCGAGACCCTTTCCGGGCTGCGCGCTGGGCTGCACGTGCCGATTCCCGGCGAGAGCAACCGCTTCGCCCTGGTGCTCCCCCAGGCCGACGGGCGGGTCCACGTGGGGCTCACCGACGAGCCGCTGGAGGGGCCGGTGCCTGACGTGCCCGAGGTTCCCGAGACGGACGTCAGCGCCCTGCTGACCGTGCTCAACACCGTTCTGGAGGTCCCGGTGGCCAGGAGCCAGGTGGCGGGCGCCTACGCGGGCCTCAGGCCGCTTCTGGAGGCCGAGGGCCGCACGGCCGACCTGTCGCGCAGGCACGCCGTCCTGACGTCGGCGGACGAGGTGATCACCGTCACCGGCGGCAAGCTGACCACGTACCGGCGCATGGCCCAGGACGCGGTCGACCGTGCGGTCCGGCTCAGGCACCTGCCCGCTGGGCCCTGCGTGACGCATCGCCTCCCACTGGTCGGCGCGCGGCCCTACGACGGCTCCTCACGCCTGGCCGCGCGGTACGGAGGCGAGGCGGAGGCCGTACGGGCGCTGACGCGGGAGCACCCCGAGCCTGTCGGCGCCGGCGTCACGCTCGGCGAGCTGGTCTGGGCCGTCAGGCACGAGGGCGCGCTCGACGAGGCGGACCTGCTCGATCGCCGCACCAGGATCGGGCTCGTCGCCGAGGACAGGGAGGCGGCCACCGGCGCCGCCCGTCACGCATTGACCCTCTGAACGCGTGTTGACCCCTCCCGCACACCCCCTAAAGCGTTAGGTTAGTCTTACCTAAGACGGGGATCGGGGGAAGTGACACATGCGCAGGGGCTGCGACCATCCGGCCGGCGCTCACACCGGTGACGTGCCGACCCTTGCGAGCGCCACGGTGGGCGCCCGCATGTGGCTGCTGATCGAGCACGACGGTCCGTGGGCGTCACATCTGGAGAACTGCGACCTTCCCGCCGACATCGCGGAACTCGTGCGCAGAGCGTCGGAACGCGGTATCAGGCCCCAGTTGATCCGCCGTCCGGGGCGCAGGACCCGCCAGCGGGGGCAGGGCCTGCGTGTGCTAGTCGGCTACGCGGCGGGAGAGAACCCCTGGCTCGCGGGGGGTGTCATCGCAGGTCCGGACGATCTTGACCTGGACGCCGTGATGGCCGGAGTGGTCCCAGAGTCCTGCATACTTGAAGACGAGCCGGTATTTCTGGTCTGCACGCACGCCAAGCGCAATGCGTGTTGCGCCCGCATTGGACTACCCCTCGCTCGTCGCCTGGCAGAAGTTTTGCCGGACAGAGTGTGGGAAACCTCACATGTTGGCGGCGATCGCTACGCCGCCAACCTCGTGTGCTTGCCACACGGAATTTTCTACGGCAGCATGTCTCAGGCTGCTGCGATCGCAGCGGCCAACGCGTACCGGTCCGGCGAGGTGATTCTCGACCGTTACCGGGGACGCGCAGGCATCCCTGAGCCATCGCAAGCCGCCGAGCATTTCGCCCGTGTCCACACGGGTGAGCTCTCGGTCGGCGGAGTGGCCGTGGAATCCTCAAGGTCGGAAGGCGACGTCACCGAAGCCATCGTGCGCTGCGGTGAGGTCCGGTTCCAGGTTGTGGTTGAGCCATCGGTGTTCCAAGCACCGTGTGGTACGGCTTGCGCCGAGACGATCACCACCTACCGGCTGGTCTCGCTGGACAGGCTCGCGCCTGTGCGGTACGCCACGCCCGCCCTCACCTGATCACGGGAACATCACGGTCCACCCCTGCGTTGGAACAGTGACGCCGAAAGCGTCCAATGCGGCTCAACTACGAAATACCTCTCACGAAGGTGGTTTTCTCATGTCTCAGGTACGTCGGCAGATCGCCCGCCCGCGCCCCAGCTGGGGTTGGCAGGATGATGCCGCGTGCCGAGGTGAGGACCTCGTGCTCTTCTTCGGTCCCGACGGCGAGCGGCAGCCCGAGCGTGACGTTCGCGAGCGGAAGGCCAAGGCGATCTGCGGCCAGTGCCCCGTGCGCGCCGAGTGCCTTGACTACGCGCTGTCCCGGCCCGAGAAGTACGGCACGTGGGGCGGTCTGAACGAGGACGAGCGCGCTTCCGAGCGTCGTCGTCGTATGCGCCGCGCGGCCAGCGCCGGCATCTCCGCCGCCTGAGTTCCACCCCGGCAGCGCCCAGAAAGCTGCGTGATCACGCAGTTGTCCCGATGACCAACTCGAACCCGGTCGGGACAACTGCCTGATCAGGCGAGCGTCCCTCGCTCCTGCGAAGGACCCAAGACGTTTCAAGCGAAGAAGGCTCCGGTTCAGGCGAACCGGAGCCTTCTCGTCATGCCGGTGACCACGCGCGTCGCCCTTTCGGAACCCGGCCTCCACGCCGTCTGGCGAGCATTCAGGCGATCAGGTCGTCGAACTCCCCGTCCTTCGCGCCCAGGACGAAGGCGGTGATCTCCGCCTTGGTGTAGATCAGTGCGGGGTCGTCGGGAAAGCGGGAGTTGCGGACCGCGTACTGACCCGTCGGCAGCACGGCCACCTCCACGCAGTTGCCGTCGGGATTGCTGCGCCTGCCCTTGCGCCAGGCCACCGCGAGACTGCTCGCGGTGATGCCGTTGGGAATCTCCCCCATGGTTCCTCCTCGTGCGCGCGAATGCACGTGCATCAGTGCTTGCAGGGCACGAGAATACGGGCTACTAGACGATCTTGCGCAGCCGCTCCAGAAAACGTCGGCTATCGGCGGGGGTGTCCGCTTGGACGCTCAGCCTGTCCATGACCTTCGTGTAGTGCTCGGACTCGGCGAGCTTGTCCAGGTAGAGCGCGCTCGACAGCTGCTCCATGTAGACCACGTCCGGCAGCTCGGGCTCGGGGAAGCGCAGGATGGAGAACGGCCCGCCGGCCGCCGCGTGCCCGCCCCTGTCGAACGGCATGACCTGGACGGTCACGTTCGGCAGCTCCGAGGCCTCGATGAGGTGCTCGACCTGGGCGCGCATCACCTGTGCGCCGCCGATGGTGCGGCGCAGCACCGCCTCGTCCAGCACCGCCCACAGCGACAAGGGCCTCTCCCCCGTCAGCCGCTGCTGCCTGGTCGTCCTGAGCGCCACCCTGCGCTCCATCTCGCCGGCCGGCGCCCTGTCGTGGGCCAGCGAGATCACCGCGCGGGCGTAGTCGGGCGACTGCAGCAGCCCCGGGACGAACTGGTTCTCGTAGGTGCGGATGATCGAGGCCGCGCCCTCCAGCCCGATGTAGACCTCGAACCAGCCGGGCAGCAGGTCGCTGTACTTGTGCCACCAGCCAGGCTGGTTGGCCTGCCTGGCCAGCTCGATCAGGCGCGCCCTGTCGTCAGGGTCGATCACGCCGTACATGGTGAGCAGGTCGGCGACGTCGCGCTCCTTGAAGCTGACCTGGCCCAGCTCAAGGCGGCTGATCTTCGCGTGCGAGGCCCGGATGGCGTAGCCCGCGTCCTCCCTGGAGATGCCCTTGGCCGTGCGGAGCCTGCGCAGCTGGGCGCCGAGCAGGATGCGCAGCACCGTGGGGCCGCCGCCCTGGGCGGGGCTCAGGGGCCGCACATTCTCCGCCGCTTCCATCGCGCCGTCTCCTTCATAGGGGAAGATCCAGTCTTACACGGATCGGCAGTGGGACGTTCCAAGCGCACGTGCAAATGCGACTTGCATCTGTAAAACATGAAAAGTCTTGCATCGGTAAGCCCTCGCCGTAAATATGGACACTTGGACCGCGTGAAGTATCCGAGCCCCGGGGACCTCCATGACCACTTCCGCAGCACCATGGCACGCCACGAAGGGCACCGCACCGCCCGAGTGGCTCGAGGCCCTGCTGTCAGGCGAACCTGGCGAGCAGGTCGCCTTGCTGGAGTTCACGATGCCCGCCGATCCCGCGCTGGTGGGCAGCGCCAGGCGGTTCGTGCGCGCCACCTTCACCGGCTGGGACTCCGGCGAGACAGCCGTCTTCGACGCGCAGCTCGTGGTCTCCGAGCTGATCACCAATGCCATCAGGCACGGGGGCGGCGCCAGATCGCTCAGGCTGATGTGCTCGGAAAGGCGGCTCGGCTGCGCCGTACAGGACTTCAGCGGAGCCGTGCCCGTGGCCTCCACCTCGGGCTTCCTCGCCGAGTTCGGCAGGGGGCTGCCGCTCATCGAGGCGCTGGCGACGGCCTGGGGGTGGCTTCATCCCCCCGGCGGCGGCAAGCTCGTCTGGGCGGCGCTCGTCTGAGGCTCAGCGCGCCCGCAGCAGCGAGAGCACCTCGGCGTCGCCGAGCTGGTCGAAGTACTCGTACCACTGGCCGACCGCGCGGAAGTCCGGCGGCGTGGCCAGCACCACCACCTCGTCCGCCTCACCGCGCAGCATCCTGACCGTCCGCGCCGCTCCGACCGGCGCGGCCAGCGTGAGCCTGTCGGGCTCAGCGGCGGCCAGCGCGCGCAGCGCTGCCCTGGCGGTGACGCCGGTGGCCAGCCCGTCGTCGACCACCACGACGTCGCGTCCCGCCACGTCCGGCAGCGCCCTGCTCCCCCTGTAGACCCGCACCCTGCGCGCCAGCTCCCTTCGCTCGCGCTCCACCACCTCCTCCAGGTCGGCGGTGGTGAGGCCGAGGCGGGCCATCAGCTGCTCGTCGAAGACCGGCTCGCCGCCCTCGGCGATCGCCCCCACACCCAGCTCCGGCGAGTCGGGGTAGCCGATCTTCCTGGTGACCAGGACGTCGAGCACCCCGCCGAGCCTGCGCGCCACGGGCAGCGCCACCGCCACCCCGCCGCGGGGCAGCGCCAGCACGACCGGGTCGTGCAGGCCGAGCAGGCGCTCGGCCAGCAGAGCGCCCGCCTCCGCCCTGTCGATGAAGAGATGGGCCATAGCGCAGTGATACCCGCTGCCGGAGGCAAGCCCCTCCCCCTGAGCCGGTCACCGGTGACCTTCACGCGAGGTCACCGGTGACGGCACGGGGACGGCCCCGCTACGGCCTGTTGCGGCCCGAGCGGCGCATCTCCTTGTGGATGATCTTCCACCGGTTCTGCTGCTCCTTGCGCAGTCTGGCGTCGGTTCTGCCGGCCATCCAGGCCGCCTCCCTCTGCAGCTTGAACCAGCTCTCCAGCCGCCGCTCGGCCAGCTCGCCGCTCTCCACCGCCGCCTGTACGGCGCAGCCGGGCTCGCCGTCGTGCCCGCAGTCGCCGAACCTGCAAGCACCCGCCAGCGCCTCGATGTCGGCGAAGACCAGGTCCACGCCGTCGGTCATCTCGTAGAGCCCGACCCGCCTGATGCCGGGTGTGTCGATGATCAGCCCACCGCCCGGCAGCGGGATGAGCTCCCTGTGCACGGTGGTGTGCCGCCCCCTGCCGTCGCCCGCGCGGACCAGCTGGGTCTCCATGACCCCGTCCCCGGCCAGCGCGTTGACCAGGGTGGACTTGCCCGCGCCCGAAGGCCCGAGCACGACGGCGGTGCGTGAGCCCGCCAGGTAGTCGCGCACCAGCGCGACCCCCTCGCCCAGCACGGAGGAGACGGCGTGCACCGCCACGCCGGGCGCGGCGGCGGCGACGTCGGCCAGCAGGTCGTCGAGACCCCGCTCGAACAGGTCGGACTTGGTGATGAGGACGACGGGCGTGCCGCCGCTCTCCCACGCCAGCGCCACCAGCCGCTCGATGCGGCCGAGGTCGGCGAAGTCGGTGGCGTGCATGGACGGCTCTGCCACGAAGACGAGGTCGACGTTGGCCGCCAGCACCTGCCCCTGACCGTCGCCGGAGAGCCCGCCGCGCGAGGTGCGGCTGACGCCGCCCCTGACGAAGGCGGTACGGCGGGGCAGCACCGCTTCGAGCTCGTGCCGCCCCTCGGGCAGCTCCTTGAGCGCCACCCAGTCGCCGACGCAGGGCAGGGCCACGGGGTCGTCGGAGGAGGCCCGCCGTACGCGGGAGCCGTACTTGACGTGGTGGTGCCCGTCGGCGGAGATGACCTCGGCGGCGCCGCGGTCCACCCTGGCCACTCGTGCGGGGACGGTGCCCGCGGGAAGCTCGGCGGCCAGCGAGTCGGTCCAGCCGAGCAGAGAAAGATCGTGCGTGTTCAACGCTTGGGTACCCTTCTGGAAACCGGGCCCCGCGCGGAATCGGTCAGGCGGGCACCCGGAGGAATTCGGACAGCGTGCAGCTCAGAAAGACCCGCATAGTCCTCACCTCCTGTGTCTCGTGGCCGTCTGCCTGCGGGCACCTTACCACGCGAGCCCCGTGGCCCGCCTGGCCCAGCCGCCCAGGTGACCGGCGCCCCGACGCGCGCTCGCGCGTCGGTGTTCTGTCCGGCCGTGGGCGGCTCATGACAGCGCCCGCCGCCCCCCGAGGAGGGGGACGGCGGGCGCGTCGGCGGTGCTGCGGGGGTCAGCCCAGCCCGGGAGCGGGGAACTGCGCGGTGAGCTCGCTGACCTCGTGGTGGACTCGGGTGATGACGTCCTCGGCGTCGCCCTTGGCCAGCGCGGTGACGACCTCGTCCATCCACGCGCCGATCTGCCGCATCTCGGCCTCCTTCATGCCGCGGGAGGTCACCGAGGGGGTGCCGATGCGGATGCCGGAGGGGTCGAACGGCTTGCGGGTGTCGAACGGCACCGTGTTGTAGTTGGTCTCCAGGCCCGCCCTGTCGAGCGCCTGCGCGGCGGGCTTGCCGCCGATGCCCTTGGGCGTGAGGTCGAGCAGGATCAGGTGGTTGTCCGTGCCGCCCGAGACCAGGTCGAACCCGCGCGAGGACAGCTCCTCCGCCAGGGCCTTGGCGTTGGCGACGACCTGCGCGGCGTACTCGCGGAAGGACGGCTGGGCCGCCTCGTGCAGGGCGACGGCGATCGCCGCGGTGGTGTGGTTGTGCGGGCCGCCCTGCAGGCCGGGGAAGACCGCCTTGTTCAGCGCGGTGGCGTGCTCGTCGGAGGTGGCCATCAGCATGGCGCCGCGCGGGCCGCGCAGCGTCTTGTGCGTGGTGGTGGAGATGACGTCGGCGTGACCGACGGGCGAGGGGTGCGCGCCACCGGCCACCAGACCGGCGATGTGGGCGATGTCGGCGGCGAGGACGGCGCCGACCTCGCGGGCGATCGCGGCGAAGCCCTCGAAGTCGATGGTGCGCGGGATCGCGGTGCCGCCACAGAAGATCAGCTTGGGCCGCTCGCGCAGCGCGATCTCCCTGACCTCGTCCATGTCGATGCGGCCGGTGTCCTGGCGCACGCCGTAGCGGACGGGGTTGAACCACTTGCCGGTGGCGCTGACCGACCAGCCGTGGGTCAGGTGGCCGCCGAAGGGCAGGCCCATGCCCATGACGGTCTCGCCCGGCTGCAGGAAGGCCATGTAGATGGCCAGGTTGGCGGGCGAGCCCGAGTAGGGCTGCACGTTGGCGTGGTTGACGCCGAAGACGGCCTTGGCACGCTCGATCGCCACGGTCTCGATCTGGTCGATGACCTGCTGGCCCTCGTAGTAGCGCTTGCCCGCGTAGCCCTCGGAGTACTTGTTGGTCAGGACCGTGCCGGTGGCCTCGAGCACCGCCTTGGAGACGTAGTTCTCGGAGGCGATCAGCTTGACGGTGTCGGCCTGGCGGCGCTCCTCGGCCTTGATGAGGTCGGCGATCTGCGGGTCCACGTTGGCGAGAGAACTCATGACTCCCCTGTCGTCATTGACAATGTGCGAAGACCCAGGCGCTCGGCCTTCGCCCCCTTCCGCTCCCCGGTGGTAGCCCCACCCAAATGCGCCAGTCGCGACGCCTAGACGATATCGGATGTCAGCCGGCCGTACGGCTGGCCCTCGTCGCTCCCTCTCCCGGCCACAGCCTGTCCACCTCGGCGTTCAGTATCGCCCCGATGAGGACGGCGAGCGCGGTGATGTACAGCCACAACAGCACGGCGATGGGCGTGGCCAGCGAGCCGTAGATGGAGACGGGCGAGACCCAGGCGGCCAGGACCGCGCGCAGCACGGCCGCGCAGATGATCCACAGGAACAGCGCCAGGATCGCCCCCGGCAGCTCCCTGTACCACTTGGTGCGCACCGGGACGCTCACGTGGTACAGGACGGTCAGGAACATGACCGAGCCGAGGATCACGGTCGGCCAGTAGAGGACGTCGACGAGCGCGCCGTAGTCGGGCGGCAGCCCGTCCTTCAGCAGGGTCGGCCCGATGACCAGCACCGGCATGACGATGATGCCGATCACCAGGCCGATCAGGTAGAGCCCGAAGGACATCAGCCTGGTGCGGATGATGCCGCGCTCCTCGCCCAGGCCGTAGGCGACGGAGATGAGGTCCACGTAGACGTAGAGCGCCCTCGAGCCCGACCACAGCGACAGCAGGAAGCCGAGCGAGATCAGTGAGACCTTGCCCGCGTCGTCGCGCAGCACGTCCTCGATCAGCGGGGTCACCACGCCCGCGACGGCCTCGGGGGTGAACAGCAGGGCGGCCTGCTGCTCGACCCAGGTCCTCACCTCCTCG
This sequence comes from Nonomuraea recticatena, assembly GCF_039533245.1. NCBI lineage: Bacteria > Bacillati > Actinomycetota > Actinomycetes > Streptosporangiales > Streptosporangiaceae > Nonomuraea > Nonomuraea recticatena. The sequence continues at coordinate 49,277 of NZ_BAAATE010000017.1, forward strand.
ACGATGGTCGGCCCGAGCCAGACCCCGAGCTTGGCCAGCACGCCGATGAGGGCGAGGACGAACGGCGGCAGCGACAGCAGCGCGAAGAAGGCGGCCTCACCGGCCAGGCCCGTGACCCGGTAGGTGACGCCGGCGTCCACGGACGCGCGAACGATGGCCCACGACCGGGTGTCGAGCACCCAGTTGAGCCGCTCCCTCGCGCGGCTCATGCTGAGCCGCGGGCCGCGCCGTTTGGAGCGCGGCGGTACGTCGGTGGACGTCATGGCACCCAAGGTATTCGCTGTCACCGGTCACTTCCCGCGACGACCTGTGACAATCCCATCTCGTGTCAGGTTTCGACGATACGCGCGCCGAGGGGCAGGAGGGAGACGGGGATCATCTTGATGTTGGCCACGCCGAGCGGAATGCCGATGATCGAGACGAACAGCGGGATCGCCGTGATGACGTGCCCGAGCGCCAGCCACCAGCCCGCGAAGACCAGCCAGACGACGTTGCCGATGGTCGACATCGCGCCCGCGTCGGAGTCGCGCACGACGGTCCTGCCGAACGGCCACAGCGCGTAGGCGGCGATCCTGAACGAGGCGATGCCGAAGGGGATCGTGACGATCAGGACGCAGCAGATGATGCCGGCGATCACATAGCCGATCGCCAGCCAGATCCCGGCCAGGACCAGCCAGATGACGTTCAGGATTGTCCGCATAGTTCGAGCATGTCAGGACCTATCCAAAAAGATCATCCGGTATCGCCCTGAATCGTCCCTGAGGGAGCCCTGCCCTTGCCGGGCGGGCCGGCGAACGCCTGCGCCACCGCCATCCACCGGCCCGCCGCCGCGCCCTCGGCGACCAGCCCGGTGTCGGTGAGGTGACGACGCTGGGTGACGAGCAGGCAGAAGCCGAGCATCGGGCCGCGCACCACGTCCGCCGCCCCTTCCTGGCCCGCCGTCCACGGCGTGCCGTCCGGCATGGTCAGCTCCACCCGCACGGGGTCGCGCGGCGCGGGCAGGCCCCGCACCGCGAACCCGTACGGCATCGCCCGCACACCCAGCGTCGCCACGTGCCTGAGCCTGGCGGTGGGCGTCCTGGTCACGCCCAGCGCGTCGGCGATGTCCTGTCCGTGGGCCCAGGTCTCCATCAGGCGCGCGGTGGCGAAGGAGGCGGCCGACATCGGCGGGCCGTACCACGGCAGCCTGGTCCTGGGGTCGAGCGTGGCGAAGGTCTCCAGCATGCGGGCGCGGGCCGTACGGAACCAGGCGTGCACCGCCTCCGCCCGCAGCGCGCGGGCCTCGATCACCAGGTCGTCGACGGACACGTCCGTGCGGAGGGAGCCAGGCTCGGTGACCACCTTGGTGGCCGCCTCGTCGAACCAGGCCAGGTGGCCGACCTGGTCGCGGACGGTCCACCCCTCGGCCGGGGTGGGCAGCTCCCAGTCGGCGCCCTCCAGCAGGGCCTCCAGGTCGGCGGTCTCGGCGCGCAGGTCGGCGAGTAGTTCTGCGAAGAAGTCCACGGTGAATAATCAAGAGGTGATCTGCGAGAAGTGCAAGGAGCGGCTGCACGAGGAGTGCAGGGGCGGATCCTGGTGCGACTGCCAGCACCAGGGCGAGGAGAGGCCTCAGGAGTCGGAGCTCGACTGGCCCAGACAGGGCTGAAGATCGTCCAGACTGTGGACCCGGCCTTGGACATACCCGACCACCGAGGTATGGTTCGAGGTATGCCAGCGGACCCGATGCTCGTCGTGCGACGTCACGTCGACCTTCAGCGTGTCCGCAGTGCCATCTGTAGCGACGCCCGCTAACTCCTTCCCGTTTTCTGTAACGGCGCGCGCGTCGCACCAGCCCAAAGATCAGCCCCTGCACTCGACGAAGAGGCAGGAGGAGGGTAACGCGCGCCCACGAACCCAAAGGACGCGCTATGACCACCCCTGCCAGCCGGCATCACAAGCGCCCGCGTGGCGAAGGTCAGTGGGCTCTCGGCTATCGCGAGCCGCTCAACAAGAACGAGGAGAACAAGAAGAACGATGATGGGCTGAACGTCCGCCAGCGCATCATCGACGTCTACTCCAAGCGCGGCTTCGACTCCATCGACCCTGCCGACCTGCGCGGACGCATGCGGTGGTACGGCCTCTACACCCAGCGCAAGCCCGGCATCGACGGCGGAAAGACGGCCATCCTCGAGCCCGAGGAGCTCGACGACCGCTACTTCATGCTCCGCGTCCGCATCGACGGCGGCCAGCTGTCGCTGGAGCAGCTGCGGGTGCTCGCCGACATCTCCAACCTGTACGGCAGGGGCACCGCCGACCTCACCGACCGGCAGAACATCCAGTACCACTGGATCGAGATCGAGGCGGTGCCCGACATCTGGGCGCGCCTCGAGGCCGTGGGCCTGTCGACCACCGAGGCCTGCGGTGACACGCCGCGCGTGATCCTCGGCTGCCCGCTGGCCGGCATCGACACCGAGGAGGTGCTCGACGCCACCGAGCAGATCCGCGAGGTGCACGACCGCTTCATCGGCGACCCGGCCTACTCCAACCTGCCGCGCAAGTTCAAGACGGCGATCTCCGGCTGCCCCGCGCACTGCACGGTGCACGAGATCAACGACGTGGCCTTCGTCGCGGTCGTCAACGAGCACGGTGAGAAGGGCTACGACCTGTGGGTGGGCGGCGGCCTGTCCACCAACCCGATGTTCGGCAAGCGCATCGGCGTGTTCGTCCGCCCCGACCAGGTGGGCGACGTCTACGGCGGCGTGATCGGCATCTTCCGCGACTACGGCTACCGCCGCCTGCGCCACCGCGCCCGCATCAAGTTCCTCGTCAACGACTGGGGCGTGGAGAAGTTCCGCGACGTGCTCCAGACCGAGTACCTCAAGGAGGACCTGCCCGACGGCCCCGCGCCCGAGCAGCCCCGCGACAGCCGCCGCGACCACGTCGGCGTGCACCCGCAGAAGGACGGCAACTTCTACGTCGGCTTCGCGCCCAGGGTCGGCCGCGTCGACGGCGACAAGCTGCACCTGATCGCCGACCTGGCCGAGCGCCACGGCTCGGCGAGGGTGCGCACCACCGTCGAGCAGAAGATGGTCATCCTCGACGTCGCGCCCGACCGGGTCGACTCGCTGGTGGCCGAGCTGGAGGCCATCGACCTGCAGGTCAACCCCTCCACCTTCCGCCGTCAGACGATGGCCTGCACCGGCATCGAGTACTGCAAGCTCGCCATCGTCGAGACCAAGGCGACGGCCTCCCACCTCATCGACGAGCTGGAGAAGCGGCTGCCGGCCTTCGCCGAGCCGCTCACCATCAACGTCAACGGCTGCCCCAACTCCTGCGCCCGCATCCAGGTCGCCGACATCGGCCTGAAGGGCCAGCTCGTCGTCAACGACCAGGGCGAGCAGGTCGAGGGCTTCCAGATCCACCTGGGCGGCTCCCTCGGCGTCAACCCGGGCTTCGGCCGCAAGGTCCGAGGGCTGAAGACGACCGCCGACGAGCTGCCCGACTACGTGGAGCGGGTCGTGACCCACTTCGAGGAGCAGAAGAAGGACGGCGAGTCGTTCTCCGACTGGGTCCAGCGAGCAGACGAGGCGGACCTGAAATGAGCGAGCGAGCGGTCCCCTTCCACTGCCCCTACTGCGGCGACGAGGACCTGGAGCCCTACGAGGGCGACGGGGGCTGGTACTGCAGGTCCTGCGTGCGCGCCTTCAAGCTGAAGTTTCTCGGAATCGGAGTGAAGATATGACGCTCGTCGACCTCGAAGTCACGTTAAGAGAGCAACGCGGCACGCTCGACCTGCAGGCCATCGTCGAGTCCGCTGCCGTGTTCCTGGAGGACGCCCCCGCCCGCGAGATCATCCGGTGGGCGGCCGCGACGTTCGGCGACCGGTTGTGCCTGACCTCCTCGATGAGCGACGCCCTGCTGATCGACCTGGTGAGCAGGGTGAAGCCGGGGGTGGACGTGTTGTTCATCGACACGGGCTACCACTTCGCCGAGACGATCGGCACCCGTGACGCGGTCCAGCAGGTCTATGACGTCAACGTGATCAACGTGCAGCCGTCGCGCACGGTCGGTGAACAGGAGCGCGACCTCGGTCCCCGCCTGTTCGGCCGCAACCCCGACCTGTGCTGCTACCTGCGCAAGGTGGAGCCGCTGAACAGGGCGCTTGAGCCGTACCTCGCCTGGATCTCCGGCATCCGCCGCGACGAGTCGCCCACCCGCACGGGCACCAGGGTCGTGGAGTGGGACGCCAAGCGCCAGATGGTCAAGGTCAACCCGATCGCCAGGTGGACCCAGGACGACGTCGACAACTACATGTCCGACAACGGCGTGCTGATCAACCCGTTGCACTATGACAACTATCCCTCGATCGGCTGCGCGCCCTGCACCCGCCAGGTCGCCGACGGCGAGGACCCGCGCAGCGGCCGCTGGGCGGGCATGGGGAAGACCGAATGCGGCATTCACCTGTGATCTCCGCACCTGTGATCTCCACACCTCCGACCACCGCCGGGCGGCATCCGGCGGGTGAGGGGGCGCGCCTTGGCAGGGGCGCGGTCCCGTTGGTCGCGGTGGCGCACGGGTCGCGCGACCCGCGCGCCGCCGCGACCGTGGAGGCGCTGCTCGAGCGGGTCAGGCAGGCGCGGCCCGGCCTGACGGTCCGCTCGGCCTACCTCGACCACGGCCCGCCCACGCTGGCCCAGGCGCTGCACGGCCTGCGCGAGGCGGTCGTGCTGCCGCTGCTGCTGACCGAGGCCTACCACAGCCGCGTCGACCTGCCCGCCGCGCTCGCCGAGGCGCGCGCCCGTGACCCGCTGCTGCGGGTGCGTTACGGCACGACGCTCGGCCCGCACCCGCTGCTGGCGCCGGCGCTGGAGCGCCGCCTGGCCGAGGCCGGGGTACGGCCTGGCGCGCCCGACACCGCGCTGGTGCTGGTCTCGGCGGGTTCGAGCGACGCCAGGGCCAACGCCGTCATCGCCGATCTGGCGAGCGCCTGGGCGGCCCGTCCCTCCTGGGCGGCTCCCGGGTTCCAGCAAGGCGGTGCAGGCCGATGGTGGGAGGTGGTCCCGGCCTACGCCTCGGCCGCTGGGCCGACGCCCGCCGAGGCCGTGGCGGCGCTGCGGGCCGCGGGAGCGCCGAGGGTGGCGGTCGCGCCGTACCTGCTCGCACCCGGGTTCTTCGCCGACAAGGTGCGCAGGGACACGCTGGCGGCCGGCGCCGACGTGGTGGCCGACGTGCTCGGCCCCTCCCCCGAGCTCGTGGAGGTCGTGCTGGAGCGTTACACGAGCGCGCTGAGGCACGAGCCGGTCAGGGTGCCCGCCTGAGGGCCTGAGGGGACCTTCACGGCCCCCGTCCGCCGTCTCGGCCGCCTGGCCGCACGCAAGGGCCCATGGGGGCGCTCGGACGCGCTCAGCCGGGCTCGGTCAGTCGGGCTCGGTCAGTCGGGCTCGGTCAGTCGCGGCCGAGCTGCCTGGGCTCACCCCACAGGTGCTCGCCGCCCAGCCCGAGGTGCTCGCGCCACGCCGACCAGCCGCGCTTGATCGGCTTGGCCCTGGAGTCGCCGATCACCTTGACGTCGCCCATGACGGCGTAGGCGTGCACGCGCACCACCGGCACGTTCATGCCGGGCGCCGCCTCCATCACGTCGACCTTCTTGTCGCCCATGATCGCCATGCCGTCGAGGTCCACGTCCACGCCGTCGGGCACGATGATCTTCACATCGCCCATCACCGACACCGCGGTGACGTCGATGACGTTGGTGCGCACCTCGGCCTCGCGCAGGTCGAGCACCACGTCGCCCATGACCGCCACCGCGCCGAGCTCCTGCTCGACCTTCCACTTGCCGCGCCGCTTGGTGTCACCCATGATCGCCACGAACCAGCGCCGTTTGCGGGAGGGCGTAGGAACGGGCGAGGGCGCGTACGTGCCCTCGGCGGGCAGGTCCTGGGTGAGCAGCGCCAGCTGGGCGTGCGTGGTGGCCAGGTAGGCCGCCTCGGTCCTGTCCGTCAGCTCGACCAGCGTGAGCCTGCCGTCGACGGAGGCGACCCGCAGCCGCTCGACGACGGCCTCCCTTTCCATGTCAGAGGCGCGCAGTTCCCCCGGTTCACTCATAGACGCAACATATCGCGTTTTGTCGTTCCTGCGGAGGGGCAAACCCCGAACCGCTCGCTCTCCACGGCGGCGGGCACCACTCGACCGGGCCGGGATCCAGGTGGCGATCCAGGTGGGGATCCAGGTCGAGATCCAGGTCCGGGGCCTGGGCTGCGCTAGGGTCCGTGACATGCATGAGGAACAGCTCTACCGGGCGGCGCTGGCCGGAAACCTGGAGACCGTGAGCGACCTACTGGCCGGTGGCGCCGACCCCAACGTGGTCAGCGAGGGCGAGGACGAGGGGCTCCCGCTGTGCGGGGCCGCGGCGTGGAACCACGTGCCGGTCGTGGGCGCGCTGCTGGCCGCGGGCGCCGACGTCAACGGCAGGGAGCCCGGCGGCTGGCAGGCGCTGGCGTGGGCGGCGGCCAACGGGCACGCGGAGAGCGCCCAGGTGCTCATCGAGGCGGGCGCCGAGGTCGACGCCGCCAACGACGCCGGTGACACGCCATTGACACTGGCTGCCAGGCGCGGCGCGCTCGGCGTGGTGCAGGTGCTGCTGGCGGCCGGCGCGGACGTCGGGAAGTACGACGGCGACGGCGACAGCGCGCTCGACATCGCGGCCGACTGGGTGGGCGTGCATCTCGAGAGCGCGCTGCTCGACCAGATCCAGCACGACGGTCCCGACGACAGGCAGTACGTCGTGACCAGGCAGTACGCCAAGGACGGCACCGAGCTGGTGACGGTGACGGCGCTGACCGCCGACGGCGAGCGCACCGTCGAGGCCCAGGCGCAGCGCGGCCACGCCGCGATCGCGACCGTGCTGGAGGAGGCCGAGGGCGTCGAGACCCCGGTGGAGCAGCTGGTCGCGCGGGCGCTGGCGCACCGCGACACCGACGAGGACGCCGAGACCTGGTGGATCGTCGCCGACAACCTCGCGCGGCGCGGCGACGAGGCGACCTACGAGGCGCTGTCCAGGCTGTGTGTCAGCGAGGACGCCCGCGAGCGCGAGTTCGGCGTCGACGCGATCGCCCAGTTCGGCGTGACCGAGGACGGCGAGAAGCCCTATCGCGAGCGCACCCTGCCGCTGCTGCAGAAGATGGCCACCACGGAGGGCAACCCGCAGGTGCTGCGCTCGGTGCTGTCCGCGCTCGGCCACCAGGGCGACCACAGGGCGCTGCCGCAGGTGCTCGACATCATCGGCAGGCCCGGCCACAAGCGGACGATGACCGACGCCATCGCCCTGGCCGACGTGCTGCCGAACGACCACGCCGAGGGGCTGGCGCTGCTGATCGACATGACGGGCGACTCCGACGAGGAGGTCCGCGACTGGGCCACCACCGGTCTCGCCAACCTCGACGCCGACACTCCCGGCATCCGCGAGGCCCTGGCCGCGCGGCTGACGGACACCGATCTGCACACCGTGGCCGAGGCCGCCCGCGGGCTCGCGCTGCGCAAGGACGAGCGGGCCAGGCAGGGCATCGAGCGGGTGCTGGCCGAAAGCGACGACGACTACGCCCGCGACGTGGCCGAGGAGGCCAGGACGACGCTGGGCTCCTGACGGCGCAGGGGAAGGCGGCTGACGAGCCACGCCGTGAGGCCGTTCGGTTCACACGGAGTGTCAGGTCGCGCTAACGTTCCGTGGTCACCTCCGGCTTGGCCACCCGCAAGGAGCGTGTGTGAAGACCAGACTCGCTGTCGCTTCGGCGTTGCTCGTCGCCGTCCTGCCGGGCCCGGCCGCCCAGGCGGCCGCGCCGCGCCGTGACGCGTGCGCGGCCGACGCCGCCAGGGCGCTCGACGCCCAGCTGCGGCGGCATCCAGGAGGCAGGCGGGTCGACGGCAACACCGTCTCCTACGACGGCGGGGCGCTGTCGGTCCACGTCTTCCCCGAGACCTGCGCGCGCTTCGACGGCCTCGGCGACTGCGACTCGGGCGTGGCCTGCTTCTGGCAGAAGGCGGGCTACCTGGGCACGCAGTGGGTGCTGAGCGCCGCCGACAGGTGGACCGACCTGCGGGTCGGCTCGTTCGGCTCGGCGCACAACAACCACCGGGGCCAGCTGCTGCTGCGACGCGAGAGGACCGGGGCGACGGTCAAGATCTTCCCCTCCGACACCGGCAGCCGCGACACGAGGCCTCCAGGCGAGGCCGCGCCGGTGGGCAGGGCGGGCTGGGCCTGCCTGCGGACCTCGTCGCGCGGCTGCGCCTGACGGACGGGCGAGCCCGCGCGATGACACGCCCCCTGGCGTGGCAGGTTACGCACGGTTACCGGGATATGTTGGGATTTTCCAGCGAAAGGACATCGCCATGGCGACCACTCGTACCGCGACGACCCAGTGGAAGGGCGCGCTGCTCGACGGTTCGGGCACCGTTTCGCTCGACACCTCGAAGGTCGGCACCTTCGACGTCTCCTGGCCCTCGCGCGCCGAGGCCGCGAACGGCAAGACCTCCCCTGAGGAGCTCATCGCGGCGGCGCACTCCTCCTGCTTCTCGATGGCGTTCTCGCACGCCCTCGCCCAGGCCGGCACCCCTCCGCAGACCGTGGAGACCAAGGCCGACGTGACCTTCCAGCCTGGCGAGGGCATCACGGGCATCGTGCTCAGCGTGCGCGCCCACGTGCCCGGCATCACGGCCGAGCAGTTCCAGGAGACGGCCGAGGCGGCGAAGGCGAACTGCCCGGTGAGCAAGGCGCTCACCGGCACGACCATCACGCTCAACGCCGAACTGCTCTCCTGAAGCGCCGCGGCCTCCCGCGCCCCGCGTGGGAGGCCGCCCAGATGACCCGAATTGGAACTCCAGGTGAGGTGCAAGAGCCGTCCTGGCGACGAAGAGGCGGACACGTGCGACAATTGGGCCACATGCGAGAGGTCTGGCCGGGCGAGCCTTATCCACTCGGCGGCACCTGGGATGGAGTCGGCACCAGCTTCGCGGTGTTCTCCGAGGTCGCCGAGCGGATCGAGCTGTGCCTGTTTCACGATGACGGCTCTGAGGAACGCCTCGACCTTCCCGAGGTCGACGGCTTCGTATGGCATGGCTACCTACCGGGGATCGCCCCTGGCCAGCGGTACGGCTACCGCGTCCACGGCCCCTACGATCCCTCACGGGGCTACCGAAGCAACCCCGCCAAGCTGCTGCTCGATCCCTACGCCAAGGCGATAGAGGGTGAGCTGCGCTGGAACGAGGCGGTCTTCCCCTACCACTTCACCGACCCTGCGAAGATCAACACCGTCGACAGCGCGCCGTACATGCCGAAGAACGTGGTCATCAACCCGTTCTTCGAGTGGGGCAACGACAGGTCGCCGCGCACGCCGTACCACCAGACGGTCATCTACGAGGCGCACGTACGCGGGCTCACCATGCGCCACCCCTCTGTCCCCGAGGAGCAGCGCGGCACCTACGCGGGCATCGGGCATCCCGCGGTCATCGACCACCTGCTCTCGCTCGGGGTCACCGCGGTCGAGCTGATGCCGGTGCACCACTTCGTCCCTGAGCACTTCCTGGTCGCCCGAGGGCTGACCAACTACTGGGGCTACAACACGATGGCCTACCTGGCCCCGCACGGCGCCTACTCCAGCGCGGGGCAGCGCGGCGAGCAGGTGCTGGAGTTCAAGGCGATGGTGCGGGCGCTGCACGAGGCGGGCATCGAGGTGATCCTCGACGTGGTCTACAACCACACCGCCGAGGGCGACCACATGGGCCCGACCCTCGGCTTCCGCGGCATCGACAACAGCGCCTACTACCGCCTGCACGACGGCGACAGGCGCTACTACCTCGACTACACCGGCTGCGGCAACAGTCTCAACGTGCGCTCGCCGCACGCGCTGCAACTGATCATGGACTCCCTGCGCTACTGGGTGCTCGACATGCACGTCGACGGCTTCCGCTTCGACCTGGCCGCCGCGCTGGCCCGCGAGCTGCACGACGTCGACAGGCTGAGCGCCTTCTTCGACCTCATCCAGCAGGACCCGGTGATCTCGCAGGTCAAGCTCATCGCCGAGCCGTGGGACGTCGGCCCTGGCGGCTACCAGGTCGGCAACTTCCCTCCCCTGTGGACGGAGTGGAACGGCAAGTACCGCGACTCGGTGCGCGACTTCTGGCGCGGCACCGGCTCGGCGCTGCCCGAGTTCGCCTCCAGGCTGGCCGGCTCCGCCGACCTCTACGCCTCCTCCGGACGCCGCCCGGTCGCCTCCATCAACTTCGTCACATGCCACGACGGCTTCACCCTCAACGACCTGGTCTCCTACAACCGCAAGCACAACGAGGAGAACGGCGAGGAGAACCGCGACGGCACCGACGACAACCGCTCGTGGAACTGCGGCGCCGAGGGCCCGGTCGAGGATCCCGAGATCGTCAGGTTGCGCCACCGCCAGCGCCGCAACTTCCTGACCACGCTGTTCCTGTCGCAGGGCGTGCCGATGATCTCGCACGGCGACGAGCTCGGCCGCACGCAGCGCGGCAACAACAACGCCTACTGCCAGGACAACGACATCTCCTGGGTCGACTGGTCGCTGGCCCGCACCGAGAACGGGCTGCTCGACTTCGTCCGCGCGCTGTCGAGGCTGCGCCGCGAGCACCCGGTCTTCCAGCGCCGCCGCTTCTTCGCGGGGCGCACCCATGAGGACAACAGGCGCGACCTGGTCTGGCTGACCCCCGCGGGCGCCGAGATGAGCGCGGGCGACTGGCACACCGGCTACGCCAAGTCCATGGGGGTCTACCTCAACGGCGAGGCGATCACCGAGCCTGGCCCTCGCGGCGAGCGGATCGTGGACGATTCCTTCCTGCTGCTGATCAACGCCCACCACGAGGACATGACGTTCACGCTGCCCGGCGCGGAGTTCGCCGCCTCGTGGGTGGTCGTGCTCGACACCAACGACGACACGCCCCGCGAGGACCCCTATCCCGACGAGCAGCTCGCGCCCGGCACGCAGGTGGAGGTCACCTCCAGGAGCATCCAGGTCCTGCGCCACCCGCGGCGGGTCGTCTAGCTCGCCGGACCAGGGCCGCGGCTAGCCGATCGAGGAGGCGGCCACCAGCACCAGGACGAAGGTCGTCAGGCCCACCAGGCCGTGGGCCACCACGGCCAGCACGGGGAAGCGCTGCTCGGCGCCCCTGGCATGCCGTCCGCCGCCCAGCCATCGGGTGAACATGGTGAAGCCCAGCAGCGCGGCCACCGAAAGCACGGCGAAGGCCAGCCAGGCCAGCAGGCGCTGGCCGGTCAGCAGGTAGGCCACCCAGAACGCCAGCGCCGTGACGGCCAGCGCGGGGTGGGAGAAGATCAAGGTGGTCGGGAAGCGCGTCACCTTGGTCGCCTGCTGCCGCAGCCCACCGCCCGACAGCCAGAGGTAGAGCAGATAGACGCCGATCAGAGCATTGATCACCCAGGCCGCAACCGTGACCAGACCCACAGGGCCTCCCAGATTCCCCGATCCCTGCCGCCACGTTATGCACAAACAGCTATGTACGTCCTCTGATACACCAAACTGCTAATAACGCCCCTCGCCCCGGTTGTCGGGGCCGTGTGCCAAGGTAGAGGGGTGCGTCGCATCCATCCCGACATAACAGACGATCCAGACATCCCCCAGGCCTACGCCTACCCCGCCGACCGGCCGTGGCTGCGCGTCAACATGGTCGCGAGCGCCGACGGCGGCGCGTGGATCAAGGGCCTGTCCGGCGGCCTGTCCAGCAAGGGCGACAGGCGCATCTTCGGAGTCCTTCGCGGGCTGTCCGACGTCGTCCTCGCCGGAGCGGCGACCGTCAGGACCGAGGGCTACGGCCCCGCCAAGCCCCGCGAGTCGTGGGTGCCGCTGCGGGAGGGCAGGCCCGCCGCACCGCCCGTCGCGGTGGTGACCCGCAGGCTCGACCTCGATCTGGGCAGCCCCCTGTTCACCGAGGCCGCGCCCGACGCCAGGACCATCGTGATCACCTGCGAGGCCGCGCCCAAGGACCGCCGCACCGAGGCGGCCGATCGGGCCGAGGTGATCGTCGCGGGCGACGACAGGGTCGAGCTCGACCTGGCCGCCGCCGCGCTGCACGAGCGCGGGCTCACGAGGATCCTGTGCGAGGGCGGGCCCAGGCTCAACGGGCAGCTCGCGGCCGCGGGCCTCATCGACGAGCTGTGCCTGTCGGTCAGCCCGATGCTGATCGCGGGCGGCGCCGCGCGCATCCTGAACGGCGAGGCGGGCCAGACCGACCTGCGTCTCGCGCAGGTGCTGGAGGAGGAGGGCGTCCTCTTCTGCCGATACATCAGGGAGTAGGCCATGGACGACGAACTCGAACTCCACCTCGATCTGCCCGTGCTGCCGCCGGTCGCGCCGATGCTGGCCAAGGCGGTCAAGGGCATGCCCAAGCAGAACGGCACGCTGTTCTACGAGCCCAAGTGGGACGGCTTCCGCTGCGTCATCTTCCGTGACGGCGACGAGGTCTTCCTGGGCAGCCGCAACGAGCGGCCCTTCACCCGCTACTTCCCCGAGCTGGTCGAGGCGGTCAGGGCCGAGCTGCCCGACAAGTGCGTGGTCGACGGCGAGATCGTGCTGCGCAAGGGGCAGGAGCTCGACTTCGAGGCGCTGCAGCAGCGCATCCACCCGGCCGCCTCGCGGGTGAAGATGCTCTCCGAGCAGACGCCCGCCTCGTTCGTCGCCTTCGACCTGCTCGCCTTGGGCACGCAGTCGCTGATGGAGACCCCCTTCGCCGAGCGCCGCGCCCGGCTGGAGTCGATCTTCCCCGAGGCGGGCGGGTCGATCAGGCTCACCCCCGTGACCACCGACGACGAGCGGGCCTCGGAGTGGTTCGAGATGTTCGAGGGGGCGGGGCTCGACGGCATCATCGTCAAGCCGGGCGACCAGCCGTACCTGCCCGACAAGAGGGCCATGTTCAAGGTCAAGCACGAGCGCACGGCCGACGTGGTGATCGCGGGATACCGCGAGCACAAGAGCGGGCCGATCGTGGGGTCGCTGCTTCTGGGGCTCTACGGCCCCGACGGCAGGCTGCACCACGTGGGCGTGGCGGCCTCCTTCCCGATGGCGCGAAGGGCCGAGCTGGTGGAGGAGCTCACGCCCTATCTCGCCAAGCTGGGCGAGCACCCGTGGGGCGAGTGGGCCGACCAGGCCCTGCTGCGGGTGGGTCAGCCGGCGGCCACCCCGTCGAGCGGCGGGCAGCGCATGCCGGGCGCCGTCTCACGATGGAACGCCAAGAAGGACCTGTCGTTCATCCCGCTCAGGCCCGAGCTGGTGATCGAGGTGGCCTACGACAGCATGGAGGGCGACAGGTTCCGGCACACCGCGCAGTTCCGCCGCTGGCGGCCGGACCGGACGCCCGAATCCTGCACGTATGAGCAACTCGAGAAGCCGATTTCGTACAACCTCGATGACATTCTTGCCCGCTGACCACAAGATGCGTTATATCTCGATCTATGACGTCATCAACGGGCGATGAGCTGCGCGCGGCCGTCGCGGCACGCCGCGACCTCGGCCCCGACTTCGAGGACTCCATCGTCGAGTCCTTCCTCGACAAGATGGGCAAGGAGGTCGACAGGCGCGTCGACGAGCGCATGGCGGCCGACTCCGGCCACGTGCGGCGCCAGCTCCAGCAGCAGCAGAACGCCGCGGGGATGCGGCTGGCGCTGGCGATCGTCTCCCTCGTGATGGGCACGATCGCGACCGTCGCCCTCACCCTCGGCGAGTCGGACATGCTGGCCTATCTGGCGGTGTGGGGCGGCGTCGCACTGGTCAACATCGCTTTCACGCTGAGCTCGACGCGCCGCTAGCCGCCGCCAGTCAAGCAAGCATATGCTTGGTTGCGTGATGGAGTATCGCAACCTGATCGGCGGCAGGCTCGTTCCCTCGGCCGACGGCCGCACCCTCGACTCGGTCAACCCCGCCACCGGCGAGGTCTGGGCGCGCGTCCCCGCCAGTGGCAGGGCCGACGCCGAGGCCGCCGTGGCGGCCGCCCGCGCCGCGCTGCCCGCGTGGTCGGCGATGCCCGCCCTCGGCAGGGCGCACTTCCTGCGCCAGGTGGCGGCGGTCTTCGCCGAGCACACCGAGGAGCTGGCGACGATCGAGACCCGCGACAACGGCCGCATCCTTCGCGACACACTCAAACGTGACCTGCCCGGCATGAGGTTCCTGTGGGAGCTGGCCGCCGGCCAGGTGCTCGACGCCGTCAGGGGCGACACCGTCATCCTCGGCCCCGACAGCCTGGGGCTGACCAGGCGGGAGCCGTACGGTGTGGCGCTGGCCGTCATCCCGTGGAACTCCCCGATCTCCACCTTCTCCGCCAAGGCCGCCTTCGCGCTGGCCGCCGGCAACACGGTGATCGTCAAACCGGCCGAGCAGGCCAGCGCCTCGGTGCTGCGCCTGGGCGAACTGCTGGCCGACGTGCTGCCGCCTGGCGTGCTCAACCTCGTCTCCGGCATGGGCGAGGACGTCGGAGAGGCGCTGGTACGGCACCGCGGCGTCAACAAGATCAGCCTGACCGGCTCGACCCAGACCGGCGTGGCCATCACCCAGGCCGCCGGGATCAAGCCGCTCACCTTCGAGCTGGGCGGCAAGTCGCCGAACATCGTCTTCCCCGACGCCGATCTCGACGCCGCCACCCAGGGGGTGACGGTCAACTCCATCTACACCGGCAACGCGGGCCAGGTGTGCGTGGCGGGGTCGCGCATCCTCATCCACCGCTCGATCTGGGAGGAGATGCTGGAGCGGATCTCCGCCGCGGCGGCCGGGCTGGTCCTCGGCGACCCTCTCGACCTGGCCACCACCATGGGCCCGATCGTGTCGGCAGGGCAGTACGAGCGCGTCGCCTCCTACCTGGAGATCGCCGAGAAGGAGGGCGCGCGGCTCGTCTTCGGCGGCAGGACCGGCGCCGAGGTGGTGCCCGGCCTGCCCGGCGGCTACTGGGTAGCGCCGACCCTCTACACCGTCACCGACAACACGCTGCGGATCTGCCAGGAGGAGATCTTCGGACCTGTGGCGGTGGCGCTGCCGTTCGAGAGCGACGAGGAGGCCCTCGCCCTGGCCAACGACTCGGACTACGGGCTGGCAGCCGGGGTGTGGACGCGCGACCTGGGACGCGCCCACCGGTTCGTGCGCGACCTCGAGTGCGGCACGGTGTGGGTGAACACCTTCCGCCAGATGCCGCCGGGCCTGCCGTTCGGCGGCGTGAAGGACAGCGGCTACGGGCACGACGCGGTGCTGGAGTACACCAGGGAGAAGGCCGCGATCATCAACCTGTGATCGCCCCTGGCCACCGACCGAATAAGGTTCTAGATTCGGGCGCATGGGCATCGCACTGACAGAGGAACACCTGGCCCTGGCGAGCTCGGTCAGGGGGCTGCTCTCACGGTCGCCCGGGCATGAGGCTCTGGCCGCACACGGACTCCTGGGGCTGCATCTGCCCGAGGAGGCGGGCGGGCAGGGCTACGGGCTGGTCGAGCTCGCGGTGGCGCTGGAGGCGCTGGGCGAGGGGCTCGTCGGAGGGCCCTGCCTGCCCACCGTGCTGGTCTCGGCGGTGCTGGCGAGGTCGGGCAGGTGCCTGTCCCTGCTGCCTGGCCTGGCCGACGGCACGACCACGGCGGCCGCCGTCCTGGAGGGGCACGGGCTCGGCTCGCCCGACGCCAGCCTCTTCCTGCTGCCCGTGCGGGACGCGTGGGCGGTGCTCGACAGCTCCGATGTCGAGGTGGAGCCGCTGGAGGGCATGGACCTGTCACGCCCGCCGGTGCGCGTCAGGGCGCTGAAGGTGCCCGAGGAGCGCCTCCTGGGCGCCGCGCCGGTGCGCGAGCTGGCGGCGGTGCTGCTCGGCGCCGAGGCGTGCGGAGTGGCCGAGTGGGCGGTGGCGACGGCCGCGGCCCACGCGAAGGTCCGCGAGCAGTTCGGACGCCCGATCGGGCAGTTCCAGGGGGTCAAGCACCGGGTGGCGGCGGCGCTGGTCGCGCTCGAACAGGCGAGGGCCGCCGTGTGGGACGCCGCCCGCGCCCTCGACTCTTCGGGCGGAGGGCCCGTCCCCGAGGAGGCGCGGCTGGCGGCGGGGGTGGCCGCGGTGCTCGGGCCCGACGCGGCGGTGCGGTGCGCCGCCGACGCCATCCAGGTGCTGGGCGGCATCGGCTACACCTTCGAGCACGACGCCCACCGCTACTACCGGCGCGCCCTGTCCCTGCGGATGCTGGCAGGAGAGCCGGGCGGCTGGGCGGAGGAGGTGGCGGGGCTCGCCGTCGGCGGCGTGCGCAGGAGCATGGAGCCCGACCTCCCTCAGGAGGCCGCCCCCATCAGGGAGCGGATCAGGGCAGAGGTGGTGGCGCTCGCCGAGGAGGAGCCGCCTGCCAGGCTGGGCAGGTTCGCCCGCGAGGGCTGGATCATGCCCCACCTGCCCGAGCCGTGGGGCCGAGGGGCCTCGCCGCTGGAGCAGGTGATCATCCACCAGGAGCTGCGCGGGCTCAGGCGGCCCAACCTCGGCATAGCCGCGTGGGCGGTGCCCTCCATCGTCCGGTACGGCACGCGGGAGCAGCAGGACCGCTTCCTGCCGAAGACGTTCACCGGCGAGATCGTCTGGTGCCAGCTGTTCAGCGAGCCAGGAGCCGGCTCGGACCTGGCGGGGCTGTCGACGAGGGCCGTACGGGTCGAGGGCGGCTGGTCGATCAGCGGTTCGAAGATCTGGACCTCTCTCGCTCAGTACGCGCACTGGGGCATCTGCCTGGCCAGGACGCGCCCCGACAGGCCCAAGCACGAGGGGATCACCTACTTCCTCGTCGACATGGCCGCGCCGGGCGTGACCGTGCGGCCGTTGAAGGAGATCAACGGGGACGAGCTCTTCAACGAGGTCTTCCTCGACGACGTCTTCGTCCCCGACGACCTGGTCGTGGGCGAGGTGGACGGCGGGTGGCGGGTCGCGCGCGACACGCTGTCGCACGAAAGGGTGGCGCTCGGCGACAGCTGGGGCCCCGGCTCGCAGCACACCGACATGGTGAAGCTTCTCCAGCGCCTTCCCGATCTCCGGCAGGCCCGGCGCGAGCAGGCCGGACGGCTGTGGGCCGAGGGGCAGGCGATCTCGGCGCTCGGCCTGCGGGTCACGCTCTCGCAGCTGGCCGGGACCGACGCGGGGACCGCCTCCAGCGTGCGCAAGCTGCTGGGCATGCGGCACGCCCAGGCGATCTCGGAGTTCTGCTGGTCGCTGGCGCCCGCCGATCCGCACTGGGCCAGGATGATCCTCACCACCAGGGCGTTCACCATCGGCGGCGGCACCACGGAGGTGCAGCTCAACATCGTCGCCGAGCGCGCGCTCGGGCTGCCCCGCGACCCCTGACCCGGTCAGCTCCCGGGGTGGTAGGCGTGCGCCAGGTGGGCGTAGACGATGGTGTTGTCCTGGTAGCTGTGCGCCTTCCTGTCGAAGGCGCCGCCGCAGGTCACCAGGCGCAGGCCCGCGTACTTCACCTTGCCGAAGACCTTCTCGGTGGGGAAGACGCGCTTGGCGACCTGCTCGACCCTGTCCACCACGAAGATGGCCACCGACCTGTCGGCCCGCATCACCTGCACCTGGTCGCCCCGCCTGATCGACCTGAGCCTGGCGAACACCGCGGGTCCCGTGCGGGTGTCGAGGTGACCGGTGATGACCGCGGCGCCGCGCGCGCCGGGGACCGGCGCGTAGCGGTACCACCCCGCCACGTTGGGATGGTCGAGCGGCGGGTTCTCGATCGCGCCCTTGGCGTCGACGCCGAGCTCCATGAGCGGCGCGGAGATGCCGAGCTTGGGGATGTAGACCGCGGTCGGCCTGGCGGTCCTCATCGGCTTGGCCACCCGCCCGACCAGCACCTCGGGCGGCTCGGTCAGCGCGGGCGCGCCCACCCTCGGCAGCTTCGCCGCGGCTGTGGCGGAGACGGGCGCGGGCTCGGCGGCGCCGCTCACCATGCCGCTGACGCCGAACCCGATCAGGGCGATCCCCGCCAGCGAGACCACCACCGCGCCCACGAGGACGAGCCGCTGCCCAGGAGGCGTGCTCACTCCGCCGTCGCGGGGCGTCCCCGCCGTTGTGCGAAGCCGGCCAGGCCCGCGCCCGTCAGCAGCGCCGCGCCACCGGCCGCGAACGGCCACATGGGGTCGGCGCCCGCAAGACCGCCGGCCCCCGTCTGCGGCGGGCCGTCCGGCATGCGGTGCCTGTCCTCGTCGACCGGCTTCCACGGCGCCTCCTGCTTCGGAGGCTGCGCGGGGCCCGACGACCAGGTGTCCTGAGGGGCCGGCGCGTTGGACCAGGTCTCCTGAGGGGCCGGCGCGTGGGACCAGGTGTCCTGCGGCGCGGGGGCGTTGGACCAGGTGTCGTGCGGAAGCGGGACGTCGGGCACCCTGACGTCGGGCTTCCACGGGTCGTCAGGGTCTCCGCCCTGCACGGGCTCGTCGCAGACCAGGACGAGCAGCTTGCAGTCGCTCGCCATGGCGGTGCCCGCACCCGCCACCATGGTCACTCCGCCGACGATGAAGGCCGTCACCGCTCCCGCGGCGGCGAGCCGTCGTGCTGATGCCAAAGCCATAGCCCGAGAGCCTTCCGAACTATTGGACCGGGCGTCAAGTAATGTGATTCAAGTGATACACGTCACTCGTCGCGCGCCTTGCTCGGCTGCACCCGCTTGGGCTCGCCCGGCATCTTCGGATAGTTCGGCGGGTACGGCATGTCGCCGCGATCGTCCTTGGCGTACCACTCCAGGAGCGGCTCGATCGAGAAGGCCCGCTCGTCGATCGCCTCGTGCACGTCGCCGACCCTCGCGAAGCGCTCGGGCATGGTCCTGATGTCGAAGTCGGCAGGCTCGGCGTCGGCCAGCTCCTCCCAGGTCAACGGCGCCGAGACGGACCCGCTCGGCTTGGCGCGCACCGAGTAGGCGCTCGCGATCGTCCTGTCCCTGGCGTTCTGGTTGAAGTCGATGAAGACCCTGTCGCCGCGCTCCTCCTTCCACCACGCCGTCGTCACCAGGTCGGGCGCGCGCCCCTCGATGGCCCTGGCCAGCGCGATGCCCGCGTGCCGTACCTCGACGAAGTCCCAGCGGGGCTCGATCCTGACCGCGACGTGCACGCCCCTGTTGCCCGAGGTCTTCACGAAACCGGTCATCCCCGCCTCCTCCAGCACCTCGCGGGCCAGGAAGGCGGTACGGCGGGCGGTGTCGAAGCCGAGCCCAGGCTGCGGGTCGATGTCGATGCGCAGCTCGTCGGGGTGCTCGACGTCGGCGGCGCGCACCTGCCACGGGTGGAAGTCGATGGTGCCGAGGTTGGCGCAGTAGGCGATCGAGGCGACCTCGGTCACCCTGAGCGCGTCGGCCGTCCTGCCGCTGGGGAAGGTCACGGTGACCGTCTCGAGCCACTCGGGGTGCTTGGCGGGCATCCGCTTCTGGTAGATGGCCTCGCTGCCGACCCCGTCAGGATGCCGCTTGAGGTGGGTCGGCCGGTCCCTGAGCGCGCGCAGCGCCCCCTCCCCGACGCTGACGTAGTACTCCACCAGCTCGCGCTTGGTGGCGCCGAGCTCCGGAAAGTACACCTTGTCGGGGTTGGTGACCTTGACGGTACGCTCCCCGACCTGCAGCTCGATGAAAGGTGACGGCATGCGCTGAACCTACCCCGATTCGGCGCGAAGAGTTGGGTGGGTCCGTCCCGGAGACCGCCACGGTGGCGGGACCGGGCACTCGACGGGACGGACCTGAAGACCGTCCGCCTCGTGCCGCACCGGACGCTGGCGCGCCGTCCGGCCGGCCTCGGTGGGGCCACCGGCGCACAACACGGGCGCGGCTGTGCAGCGGCGACGGCCCCGGGCGAGCGGTCTCACCCCTCAGTGAGGAGGCGATGCCACACCTCCTACATAGACAAAGACGCCGAAATGCCGCAGAAAGGATGCTTCGCCCATGGAGATCTTTCCGCGCTCGCATAAAGTGGGGTCATGGACAAGGTCGTCAAGAGCGAGGCCGAGTGGCGCGCGCAGCTGTCACCCGAGGAGTACCACGTGCTCAGGGAGGCGGGCACCGAGCGCCCCTTCACCGGCGAGTACGTCGACACCAAGACCGAGGGCGTCTACTCCTGCCGCGCCTGCGGCGCCGAGCTGTTCCGGTCCGACACGAAGTTCGAGTCGCACTGCGGCTGGCCGAGCTTCTTCGAGCCGTCGAAGTCCGAAGCGGTCACGCTGATCGAGGACCACACCCACGGGATGGTCCGCACCGAGGTGCGCTGCGCCCGCTGCGACTCCCACCTGGGCCATGTCTTCCACGGCGAGGGCTACGCGACCCCGACCGACGATCGCTACTGCATCAACTCCGTGTCCGTACGGCTGGAGCCCGCGCCGTAGCGGGCGTCAGTCCGTCGCGGGATGGGTGACCCTGCAGTCGCCGTCGTCGGGGCCGAGGACGTTGGCGAGCACGGGGTTGCCGTTCTCGCCGAACTCGGCCTGCACGAAGACCACGGGCCGCTCCTCGCCCATCTCCTTGAGGTACTCCAGACCCCGCTCGCACAGCGTGATGGCCTGCTTGGAGTTGTCGGCCGACTCCGGCAGGTCGGTGTAGATGCGCAGGTAGCCGCCGACGGTGCGGATGTCCTTGAGCCGCTTGGCCGCCTTGTCGCCCTTGCCCCAGCGCTTGTCGAAGTACTCGGCGGCCTTGGCGTCGGTGTGCCCGCTTTCCGCGGCGCCCGAATCGTCCTTCACGCTCGCGGGCGCGGGCGGCTCGGGCGGTGACGCGGAGGGAGAGGCGGCCGGGGGCGACACGGCGGGCACGGGTGCGCTCACCTGGCTGGCCACCTCGCCGTTCCCCGTCCTGGCCTGCTTGGCGGCCTGCCCGCCCGCCGCGACAGGAGCGCCGGGCGAGCCTGGCCGCTCGGTCGAGCCGCCGGTCGCCCCTGCGGAGGGCAGGCGCGCCGCGGCCTGCTCGGAGCCTTCCCGCGCCAGCATCCCGCCGCCGACCGCGAGCCCCGCGACCATCAGCGCCGCCCCGGCGACCGAGCCTCCCAGCGCCCATGGCCCGCGCGACTTCCTGCGCCGCCGCCTACCCCGCGAACCGCGTCTGGAGCGTGCCAGACTCCCGCCTTCATGCACCCTTTGCCTCACTACGACAGGGGATTTCCCCTGATTATGGCAAAGAAATGTGGATCAGGAACCAGAGATGACACGGGCGAGTGCCTTTACAAAGTCAGGCAAGCGCTGCGATCAGCTCGCCGACCGGCTTGCGGACCCCGGTGTAGAACGGCACCTCGATCCTGGTGTGCATCCTCGCCTCGGCCCCGCGCAGGTGGCGCATGAGATCGACGATCCTGTGCAGCTCGTCGGCCTCGAAGGCCAGCATCCACTCGAAGTCGTTGAGCGCGAAGCAGGCCACCGTGTTGGACCTGACGTCGGGGTACTCGCGCGCCATCATCCCGTGCTCGGCCAGCATCCTGCGCCGCTCGCCGTCGTCGAGCAGGTACCACTCCAGTGAGCGCACGAAGGGGTAGACGCACACGAACCCCCTGGGCTCCTCCTCCGCGAGGAACGCGGGGACGTGCGACTTGTTGAACTCGGCGGGCCTGTGCAGCGCCATCGCCGACCAGACGGGCGTGCTCAGCCTGCCCAGCGTGGTGCGCCTGAACCTGGAGTAGACGTCCTGCAGGTCCTCGGCGGTGGGAGCGTGCCACCAGAACATGTAGTCGGCGTCGGCGCGGAAGCCGGCCACGTCGTAGCAGCCGCGGGTGACCACGTCCTTGCCCGCCGCCTGCTCCAGCAGCTCGTCGACCTCGTCGGCCATGCCCTCACGGTTGCTCGGGCACTGCTCGGCGGTCTTGAAGACCGACCACATCGTGTAGCGGATCACCTGGTTCAGGTCGCGAGCCTTGGGCCGCTGGGTCGCCTCTGTCATGTTCTCATTCTCCCTGCGTGGCGAGGTGGTCCAGAATCCGGGCGGCCGCCGTGCGCGCGGTCGAGACGCAGGCGGGCACGCCGAGCCCGTCGTAGGCCGCGCCGCACACCGCCAGCGCCGGCTCGACGGCCACCGCCGCGCGGACGCGGGCGACGCGGTCGAGGTGGCCGACGTTGTACTGCGGAAGCGAGCCGCCCCAGCGGCTGACCCTCGAGTCGAGCGGCAGCCCGCGCACCCCCATGACCTCGCTCATCTCGGCCATCGCGACCGCGACCAGCTCGGCGTCGTCGCGCTGGAGCACGTGTTCCTCGCCGACGCGGCCGATCGAGCAGCGCACCAGCAGCACCGAGGGGTCGGCCTCGGTCAGGTGCGGCCACTTGACCGAGCTGAACGTCGCCGCCTTCACCACCCTGCCCTCCACGGGCGGCACCAGATAGCCGCTGCCGGTGGGCGGCGAGGGGAAGGCCGACAGAGGGTAGGCGAGCGTGACGATGGCCATGCTGGAGTACTCGATCCTGGCCAGCTCCGCCGCCGCCTTCGGCACCTCGTCCTTCAGCAGCCTGGCCGACGACGTGGCGGGCGTGGCGACGATGACCGCGTCGGCCTCCAGCGTCTCAGGTCGCGGCACGGGGCCGGTGACCAGCTGCCAGCCGTACGGCGTGCGGCGCAGCTCGCGGACGGTGACGCCCGTCCTGATGTCGGCCCCCGACGCCTTGGCCACCGCCTCGGGCAGGCCGCCGAGCCCGCCGCGCAGGCTGGTGAAGACCGGCCCCGCGTCCTTGGGCGTCTCGCGCACGATCTCCCGCACGGCGCCGAGCAGCGAGCGCTCCGAACGGGCCGCGGTGGCGATGCGCGGCATCGTCGCCTCCAGCGACAGCCTGTCGGAACGCCCCGCGTAGACGCCGCCGAGCAGCGGCTCGATCAGCCGTTCCACGACCTCTGACCCCATGCGGGCGCGGATGTAGGAGGCGACGGAGACGTCGCTGCGTACCAGCGTGGCGGGCAGCACCTGGTCCAGCGGCACCCTGATGAGCCCGCCCGGCGAGACCAGGCCCGATCGGGCCAGCTCGGCCAGGTCGCCGGGCACGCCCATGACCTGGCCCTTGGGCATCGCCCTGAGCTCGCCCCTGGAGTAGATGGCCGCCTGGGTGGTGCCGGGGGCGACCAGATCGCCGCCGAGGCCGACCGCTCTGGCCAGGTCCTTGCCCTCGGGCCGCCTGGCCAGCATCGACTCGGCGCCCTCGTCCACGCTGACACCCGCGACCTCGCTGGTCCGCAGCTTGCCGCCGATCCTCGGGCCCGACTCGAGGACGGTCACCCGCACCCGCTCGCCGCCGCCCTGCCTGAGGAACCACGCCGCCGCGAGACCCGAGATCCCGCCGCCGACGATCACTACATGCCGTCGATTCCCTTCCACGTCTCAAGACGCTATCGCCTCACCGCCCCGGACCTGCTACCGGAGCCGGTAGGAGCTGACGGCGTAGGGCCTGCCGCCGTCGTGTTCGACCTGTTCGTCCCGCCTGACCAGCAGCGGGTCGCCGTCCACGAAGTGGTGCAGGCGGCGGGCCTCGGGCCACGGGTGCACCAGGACGAGCGTGCCGCCGGGGGCGAGGAAGGAGCGCAGCCGCTCGGAGGCCAGGCGCAGCCTGTCGTCCCTGCCGACGTAGTAGAGCGTCTCCGCGCACACGACCAGGTCGAAGCGCCCGCCGGGGTCCTGGTTCAGGAAGTCCATCGCCGCGAACCTGGTCCTGCCGCTCGGGCGGGCCTTCGACCTGGACGCGGCCCTGTGGACGGCCCGCTCGGAGACGTCCACGCCGAGCACGTCGGCCTGCGGATAGGACTCGGCCGCCAGCAGCGTGAAGGTCCCCTCGCTGCAGCCCACGTCGAGGACCCTGTCGAAGGTGTCGCCCTCGACGTGCGCGAGCGTGGTGGCGTACTTCCTGGCCTCGTAGGGGTCGACGGCGTGCCGCCACGGGTCGGGCGTGCGGTGGAACCACTCGAAGTAGTGCCGCAGAAGGAGGCCCTGTCCTCTGGCGGGCAGCAGCGACATCGACCTGAAGAACGTCCTGTGGAGTTTGTCCGGAAGCGAGCGCATCTCTTCAGCCTGTGTCACGAGATCGTCTC
Organism: Nonomuraea recticatena; assembly: GCF_039533245.1. Classification (NCBI taxonomy): domain Bacteria; kingdom Bacillati; phylum Actinomycetota; class Actinomycetes; order Streptosporangiales; family Streptosporangiaceae; genus Nonomuraea; species Nonomuraea recticatena. Next base: position 73,299 of record NZ_BAAATE010000017.1, read on the forward strand.
CCTCGTCGTACCCCAGGATGACTTCGCTGCCCTCCAAGTGGTCGCCGTGATCGACCGGAGGGATGAACGTGACATCTTCGTGACAGCACAGGGCGGCTCGCGTCCGTCTCACGGGTATGACCAGATTCCGGTACGGCATGGCGTTGACCGCGGCGTGCGCCGCACTCCTCGTGTCCGGCTGCGGCGGCGGAGGCCATGTCGCCACATCGGGCTCCGCCCCCCAGCGGATCAGCCCCGCCTCTGACTCCGACGTGAGAGAGCAGTCCGACGAGCGCCTGAGCACACAGGCGACGCGCGCGGGCGGGCGCGGGGCCGAGCAGGTCAAGGTCGCGCCCGAGCAGCGGTCGATCATCTACGTGTCCCAGCTGACGGTGCGCGCCAAGGACGTCACCAAGGCGGCCGACCAGGCCAAGCAGCTGGTCACCGGCGCGGGCGGCCATCTGGCCAGTGAGGACTCCGGCTCCTTCGACGGCGGCGGGGGCGAGGCCACCCTGATCTTCAAGGTGCCGCCCGCGGTCTACGCGCAGGTGCTCGACCGGCTCGGCAAGGAGATCGGCAAGCGCGAGTCGCTACGGCAGAACACCAGCGACGTGACCGAGGAGGTCGCCGACGTCGCCAGCAGGCTGAAGTCGGCCGAGCAGGCGCTCGCCGCCATGCGCGCGCTGCTGGCCAAGGCCGACACCGTCGGCCAGGTGATCCAGGTCGAGCGGGAGATCGCCTCACGCGAGTCCGAGATGGAGTCGCTGCAGGCCAGGCAGAAGGCGCTGGCCTCGCAGGTCGCGATGGCGACGCTCACGCTGCGGCTGGTCGGGCCCTCCACGCCCGTGGCCGAGCCGTCCGACGAGCCCGCGGGCTTCCTCGGCGGGCTGGCGGCGGGCTGGGCGGCGCTGGTCGGCTTCGTGAAGGTGCTGCTGACCGTGATCGGCGCGCTGCTGCCGTGGCTGATCGTCATCGTGCCGCTGGTCGTCGCCCTCCTGCTGCTCGTCCGGCGGCTGCGCACCCGCCGTCCCTCGCCGCCGAAGGCTTCGCCGCCTCCCGTGCCGGTGACCCACGGCGCGCCGTCCCGTCAGCCCGAGGACGACGACGCTCGTCCCTCCTCCGACTGATCCGCGCGCGCGGCGGTCAGCCGATCCAGCACGCCCCGGATCTCCTCGGCGCGGGCGCTCTCGCCCACGCCGGCCGACAGTCGCGCCGCCTCGGACAGGACGGCGGCCGCCTCTCTTGTCCTGCCCATGCCCGCCAGCGCCTTTCCCTTGCCCTCCAGGCCCATCGCGACGTGGGCCAGGTCGCCCCAGGAGCCCGCGACCTCGACCACGGTGCGGTACAGCTCGTGCGCCCTGGCGTGCTCGCCCCTGCGCGACGCGATCCTGCCCAGGCGGGTCGAGACCTCCACCTCGATCCGCCCGATGCCGAAGGTGGGCACGCCGGCCAGCAGCTCCTCCGCCTCGGTGTAGCGCCCCAGGTCCTCGTAGACGCCCGACATGAAGCACAGCGTGAGCCCGAGGGCGGGCGGGTCCTGGGTCTGCCGCACCAGGGCCAGCGCCTCCTCGTAGAGCGGGAGCGCCGCCTCGGGCCTGCCCGTCCTGCGCTCGACCGAGGCCAGGTTGACCAGGGCCAGGATCCTGGTGTGGCCGCTCACCTCGGGCAGCGCCTCGGTCAGCAGCGGGCGCGCCTCCGCGTAACGGCGCTCGAGCGTCGCCAGCGCCCCGAGCGAGACCAGCATCGCGTTCTCGCCCTTCCTGTCGCCATGGGCGCGGCAGGCTCCCAGCGCGAGCCGCGCGGTGGCCCTCCAGTCGTCGAGGTAGCCCCTGAGCTCGTACAGCCGCACCCCTGACAGCGCCAGGTCCCAGCAGTGTGTCGTCAGGCCGAGCTCGGCCGAGCGTTCGACCAGCCCCGTGAGCGTGCGGCGTTCGGCCTCCAGCCAGGCCAGCGGCTCGGCGAGCACGATGGCGGACACCTCGGGCGCCGGCCTCCAGCGCGGCGCCTCGCCGTGGAAGGGGATGAAACCGTCGAGATAGTCACGGGAGACCGCCTCCTCCGCCAGCGCGAGGAAGGCCTCGAACGCCCTGCTCAGCGCCTCCCGCCTGACGGCGGGCTCCATGGCGGCGTCGGCGCGCTCGCGGGCGAACAGCCGGATCAGGTCGTGGAAGCGGTAGCGCTGCTGGCCGGCGGGGTCGGTGCCGAGCGGCAGGACGAGCTGGGCGTCGGCCAGCCGTTCGAGCAGGTCCGCCGCCTCCTCCGTCGAGCTGTCGAGCAGGGCGGCGGCGATCCAGGGCGCGTAGCCGCCGGGCAGGTCGAGCAGGCCGAGCCGTTCGAAGAGGGTCCGCTCGGCCCCGGGCAGGGCGCGGTGGCTCAGCTCGAGGCCCGCCCGCACGTCGAGCTCCCCCGCGCGCAGCTCGTCGAGGCGGCGGCGCTCCCTCTCCAGCCTGGCGGCCATGTCCTGGACGGTCCAGCCTGGCCGGGTGGCCAGGCGCGCTCCCGCGATGCGCAGCGCGAGCGGCAGCCCGTCGCACAGCGCCGCCACCCGCGACAGCGACTCCTCCTGCTCCCGCCTCGCCCCGCCCTCGGGCCGCTCCCGCGAGGCGAGGCTGGCGACCAGGGCGGCGGCCTCCTGCGGCGGCAGGACGTCGAGCTGGAGGGGCAGGGCTCCCTCCCCCGCCACGAGCCCGTCGAAGCGCCTGCGCCCCGTCACCACGACGCAGCAGCCTTCCGCGCCGGGCAGCAGCGGCCTGACCTGCGCGTTGCCCGCCGCGTTGTCGAGCAGGATCAGCATCCGCCTGTCGTGCAGCAGGCTCCGGTAGAGCGCCGTGCGCTCCTCGAGCCCCGCCGGCAGGCGGGTGACGCCGAGGGCGTGGCAGAAGCGTTCGAGCACGTCGGCGGGGTCCAGCGGGGCGGCCTGTCCTCGCAGGTCCACGTAGAACTGGCCGTCGGGGTAGCGGTCGGCCACCCGGTGGGCCCAGTGCACCGCCAGGCCCGTCTTGCCCACCCCTCCGGTACCGCTGATCACGATGAGCGGCGGCGCGCCGTCCAGCGCGGACAGCTCGGCGGCGCGTCCTGTGAAGGGGAAGACGTCGGGCGGCAACTGCGCGGGCCGCCCGGCGGCGACGGGGCTCTCCTCGCGCAGCATCTCCGCGTTCAGCTCCCTCAGCCCGCGGCCGGGCTCGATGCCGAGCTCCTCGGCCAGCAGCTCGCGCGCCTCCTGGTAGCTGCGCAGGGCGTCGGCGCGTCTGCCGGCCAGGCGCAGCGCCCTCATGAGCTGCTCGCGCAGCCGTTCGCGCAAGGGGTGGGCGGCGACGGCGGCGGCCAGCCCTTCGACGGTCTCCTCTGCCCTGCCGAGGGCGAGCATCGACGCTGCGCGCTGTTCGACCGCGCGCAGGCGCAGCTCCTCGAGCCTGGCGGCCTCCTCCCCCACGGCCTCGTCCGGCAGGTCGGCGTAGGCGGGGCCGCGCCACAGCGCGAGCGCCTCTCCGAGGACCTCGGCGATCCTGGCGGGGTCGTCGAGGTCGGCGGCCGAGGCGCACAGCCGCTCGAAGCGCTCGGCGTCGAGCTCGCCGGGGTGGACGGTGAGGAGGTAGCCCTCGGGCCTGCGGGTGAGGCGGTCGCCGCCGAGCGCCTGCCGTACGTGGTGGACGTGCCAGCGCAGCGTCGCGGGCGCGGGAGGGCTCTCTCCCCAGGCGGCGTCGGCCAGTCTGTCGGAGGGCACGGGCCTGTTCGCCTCGGTCAGCAGCACGGCCAGCAGCGTGCGCTGTTTGGCGGAGGTCACCTCGACCGCTTCCCCGTCACGACTGATCGACAGCCGCCCTAACACCCCGAACTGCACCCACCCAACGGTGGCACAACGGCCGCCCAACGGCCACTTGGGACCTTCCCCTCAGGGGACCGGGGCACTTCGGGGGATATCAGGTGGAAGTCGAGCTGATCTTGTTGTTGCTCGCCGTCGCGCTGGCCGCGGGGTGGGTGGACGCCGTCGTGGGCGGAGGAGGGCTGGTGCAGCTGCCCGTCCTGCTGCTCGCCCTGCCCGCCGCACCGCCGCCCGCCGTGCTGGCGACCGACAAGCTGTCGTCGATAGCGGGGACGACGGTCTCGGCGGTGGGCTTCGCCAGGAGGGTCCGCGTGCAGGCGCGGGTGGCGGTGCCCGCGACGGTGCTGGCGGTCGCGCTCTCGGGGGCGGGCGCCGTCACCGCGGGCCGGGTGCCCGCCGAGGTCTTCAGGCCCTTCGTGCTGGTGACGCTGGCCCTGGTGGCGGTGCTGGTGGTCGCCAGGCCCACCCTGGGCACGCGCGTACAGCCGCGCCCCGCGCGCCGGCGCACCCTGGTGCCCGCGGTCGTGCTGGTCGGGGTCGTGCTGCCGTTCTACAACGGCCTGGTGGGGCCGGGAACAGGCGCGATGATCCTCATCGCCCTCACCACGCTGCTCGGGCTGGACTTCGTCATGGGCTCGGCGACGGCGAAGGTCGTCAACGTGGGAGCCAACCTGGGCGCGCTGGTGGTCTTCGCCGCGCAGGGCCAGGTGTTCTGGCTGCTCGGGCTCGGCATGGCCGCCTGCAACGTCCTCGGCGCCCGCGTGGGCACCCGCACGGCGCTGCGCAGGGGCGCGGCCTTCATCAGGGCGACGCTGCTGTGCGTGGTGGCCGCCCTGATCGTCAAGCTCAGTCTGGACCAGCTGCGCCTGTGAGGCGTCAGCGGAAGGAGTGGACCAGGTCGGTGAGGCGGCGCAGCTGGTCGGGGTCGGTGCTCGGCAGCACCCCGTGACCGAGGTTGAACACGTGACCCTCGGCCGAGCGCCCCTGTTCGAGGATGCTCAGCGCCTTGCGCTCGACGGCCTCCCACGGGGCCAGCAGGATCGCGGGGTCGAGGTTGCCCTGCAGCGCCCTGCCGGGCCCGACGCGCCGCGCGGCCTCGTCGAGCGGCACGCGCCAGTCGACGCCCACCACGTCGGCGCCCGCCTCGCCGAGCACGCCGAGCAGCTCGCCCGTGCCGACCCCGAAGTGGATGCGCGGCACGTCGGGCACCGCCTCGAAGATCCGCCTGGTGTACGGCAGGACGAACTCGCGGTAGTCGTCGGGCGCGACCGCCCCCACCCATGAGTCGAACAGCTGGATCGCCGAGGCGCCCGCGTCGATCTGGACGCGCAGGTGCCGGCTCACGATGTCGGTCAGGCGCTCCATGAGCGCGTGCCACAGCGCGGGCTCGCCGTACATCATGGCCTTGGTGTGGTCGTGGTTCTTGGAGGGGCCGCCCTCGATCAGGTAGGAGGCGAGCGTGAAGGGCGCGCCCGCGAAGCCGATCAGCGGCGTGGAGCCCAGCTCGCCGACCAGGCTCTGGATCGCCTCGGTCACGTAGGGCACGTCGCCGGGCTCGAGCGGGCGCAGGACCTCGAGGCCCGCCCTCTCGCGGATCGGGTCGGCGATGACCGGGCCCACGCCCGGCTTGATGTCGAGGTCGACGCCGATGGCCTTGAGCGGCACGACGATGTCGCTGAAGAAGATGGCCGCGTCGACGCCGTAGCGGCGCACCGGCTGCATGGTGATCTCGACGATCAGGTCGGGCGTCGCGCACGCGGTCAGCATGGGCACGCCCTCGCGCACCTTGAGGTATTCGGGCAGCGAACGCCCTGCCTGCCGCATGTACCAGACCGGGGTGTGGTCGACGGGCTGGCGACGGCAGGCGCGCAGGAAGGCGGAGTCGGCGAGATTCACCATTCAAGGGTGCCACGCCATGGTGGCGGTCGCTCCACCGGCGCTAATCGGAAACATACGCATGCGAGGGCTAAAGTCACGATCAGGAGTCGAAGTAGAGGTTTAGCGCAGTTCATCCCTTTAGCTCGGGCCTGCCCTCCGGACCCGGCCCCGAGCTTCGCGTCGCCCAGGTACAGTTCATCTCACGGTCGCCCCCAAATCCCCTCCTGACTGGACCAAATGTTCGCCAATCCACCGCGCGTCATCGAATACCGCCTCACTTTCAGGACACGCCGAGCGCGTTGCGCGGAATTGTCAGCGCGGCATGCCAACGTCGGAGCCACGTCCGCGAAGAAAGGCTCCGTACCGATGACCGCGTTGTGGAGTTCCCCCGAGCGCCGCAGTGAGCACTGCCCCTCATGCGCAGGTGAGAGGCCGTTCGAGCAGCCGCCATGCATGGAGGGGCACGAGGCCTGCCCCGAGTGGGCGTGCCTCGAGTGCGGTCACGCGCTGCTCGCCGGTCCCTTCGAGCCGTCAGAGCCAGGCTCGCGCCCGCTGACGGTCGCGGCTTGATCGGCCCGGATGAGCACCCCCGTGGTCCCCATGCGACCGACCTCGACCTACGCTTCGGCTATGACCCTCGGTGACACGCCGCAGGCCCCCGCCGCCTTCAGGCGGGCGGTCGAGAGCCTGCGCATGGCCGAGGTCAGGCCGGAGATCGAGCTGGAGGACCTGCCGGCCCCCCAGCGGCTCGCGCCCTTCACCGCCGCCATCGGCGCCTCTGTCTACCGCGACGACGAGGAGCTGGCGGTCGGCAGGCTGATCCTGCTGTTCGACCCCGAGGGCCAGCGTGGCTGGCAGGGCCAGTTCCGCCTGGTCGCCTATGTCAGGGCCGACATGGAGCCCGAGATCACCTCCGACCCCATGCTGGGGCCCGTGGTGTGGAGCTGGCTGACCGAGGCCCTCGACTCTCGCGAGGCGGGCTACTCGGCGGCCGGCGGCACGGTGACCAGGGCGGTCTCCGAGGGCTTCGGCGACAAGGCCGACGACCCGGTCTCCACCGAGCTGGAGCTGCGCGCGTCGTGGTCTCCCTCGCAGGAGGACCTGTCCGGCCATGTCGCCGCCTGGTGCGACCTGATGTGCCTGGCGGCAGGCATCCCACCGCTCCCACCCGACGTGGCCACGATGCCGCGCCGTCGCGAAGATCCGGAGTCCACCAGGCCGTGACCGAAAGCAGTGAGAGCACCACCGAGGCCGTCGTTCCCCTCCTCGAGCCACGCGAGGGCATCCCGCCGGTCGTCACCTCCAGGCAGGGGCTCGAGGCCACCGTCGAGGCGTTCGCCAAGGGCGACGGCCCGGTGGCAGTCGACGCCGAGCGCGCCTCGGGCTACCGCTACGGCGGTCGCGCCTACCTGGTGCAGCTGCGCCGTGCGGGAGCCGGCAGCGCGCTGATCGATCCGATCGCCTGCCCCGACCTGTCGGAGCTCGACGCGGCGGTCGCCGACGCCGAGATCGTGCTGCACGCCGCCTCGCAGGACCTGCCGTGCCTGGCCGAGGTGGGGTTCAGGCCGCGCAGGATGTTCGACACCGAACTGGCGGGCCGGCTGCTCGGCTACGAGCGGGTCGGCCTGGGCACGATGGTCGAGACCGTCCTCGGGCTGCGCCTGGAGAAGGGGCACTCGGCGGCCGACTGGTCGACCAGGCCGCTGCCCGAAGACTGGCTGCGCTACGCCGCGCTCGACGTGGAGGTGCTGGTCGAGCTGCGCGACGTGCTCCACGACGAACTGGTCGCCAGCGGCAAGCTGGCGTGGGCGCAGGAGGAGTTCGCCGCGATCCTGGCCATGCCGCCCGCGCCGCCGAGATCCGACCCGTGGCGGCGCACCTCGGGCATCCACAAGGTCCGCAACGTGCGGGCGCTGGCGATCGTCCGCGAGCTGTGGACCATGCGCGACCAGATCGCCCGCGAGGGCGACATCGCTCCCGGCAGGGTCCTGCCCGACGCCGCGATCATCACCGCGGCGCTCGAGATGCCGCGCACCAAGAAGGCGCTGACCGACATCACCGCCTTCACCGGCAGGTCCGCCAGGCGCCACATGGGGGCCTGGCTCGACGCCGTCCACAGGGCGCGCACGCTCGCCGACTCCGAGCTGCCCGCGCCCAGCACGCCCGGCGAAGGGCCGCCGCCGGCCAACCGATGGCCCGACCGCGATCCCGCCGCCGCCAAGCGGCTGGCCGCCGCCCGCGCGGTGGTCGCCGCGCTGGCCGACGAGCACCGCATGCCGACGGAGAACCTCCTGCAGCCCGAAGCGGTGCGCAGGCTCACGTGGGAGCCGCCCGCCCAGATCAGCGACGAGACGGTCGCCGAGCGGCTGCGCTCGCTCGGCGCACGCGAGTGGCAGATCGGCCTGGCCGCCCACCCGCTGGCCAAGGCGCTCGACAGGCTCGAGACCAAGGGCATCCTCTAGACCGCTTGACGCCTCGGCGTCCACGGCCTTACGGTCATCTGGAAAGCGCTTTCCCCTTAGGAGAGGTCACATGAGCGTGCGCACCATCAGCGTCGTGATGAACGGCGTCACCGGGCGGATGGGCTACCGCCAGCATCTGGTCCGGTCGGTCCTGGCCATCAACGAGCAGGGCGGCGTGACGCTCTCCGACGGCGACAGGGTCGTCCTGCGCCCGATCCTGGTCGGCCGCAGCGAGGCCAAGCTCGCCGACCTCGCGGGGAAGCACGGCATCGCCGACTACACCACCGACCTCGACGCCGCCCTCGAGCAGTCCGACGTCTACTTCGACGCCCAGGTCACGCAGGCGCGGGTCAAGTCGGTGCTGAAGGCGATCGAGGCGGGCAAGCACGTCTACGCGGAGAAGCCCACCGCCGAGACCGTGCAGGAGGCCGTGGCGCTGGCCGAGGCGGCCAAGGCCAAGGGGATCAAGAACGGCGTCGTGCAGGACAAGCTGTTCCTGCCCGGCCTGCTCAAGCTGAAGCGGCTCATCGACGGCGGCTTCTTCGGCCGCATCCTGTCGGTGCGCGGCGAGTTCGGCTACTGGGTCTTCGAGGGCGACTGGCAGAGCGCGCAGCGGCCCTCGTGGAACTACCGCTCGGCCGACGGCGGCGGCATCATCCTCGACATGTTCCCGCACTGGCACTACGTGCTGGAGAACCTGTTCGGCGAGGTCGAGTCGGTCTACGCCAAGGCCGTCACGCACATCCCCTCGCGCGTCGACGAGCAGGGCCGCACCTACGAGGCGACCGCCGACGACGCCGCCTACGGCGTCTTCGAGCTGAAGGGCGGCATCATCGCGCAGATCAACTCCTCGTGGGCGGTCAGGGTGAACCGTGACGAGCTGGTGGAGTTCCAGGTGGACGGCACGCACGGCAGCGCCGTCGCGGGCCTGCGCAACTGCCGCGTGCAGAGCCGCGCCACCACGCCCAAGCCGGTCTGGAACCCCGACCTGCCCGTCACCGCGCGCTTCCGCGACGACTGGCAGGAGGTGCCCGACAACGCCGACTTCGACAACGGCTTCAAGACGCAGTGGGAGCTGTTCGTCAGGCACGTCGTGGAGGACGCCCCCTTCCCCTACGACTTCGCCTCGGGCGCACGCGGCGTGCGGCTGGCCGAGCTCGGTCTGCGCAGCTCGGCGGAGGGCCGCAGGATCGCGCTGGAGGAGCAGTGAGGATCGACCTGCCCTCGGGCCCCTACACGCTCGCCGAGCCCGTCGTCTGGCCGGTCGTCGAGCGGCCGGCCACCAGCCGCGTCGTCTACGCGGCCGCCCACGTGGTCGCCGACCCGCTGGGCGACAACACCCCGGGCTCCCCCGCCGCGGTCGACTGGGAGGCGACGCTGCGCTTCAGGCGTCACCTGTGGTCGCACGGCCTGCGCGTCGCCGACGCCATGGACACCGCGCAGCGCAACATGGGCCTCGACTGGGCGGCCACCCGGTCGCTGATCAGACGCAGCGCCGAGGAGGCCCGATCCTTCGGCGACGCCGCCGAGCTGGTGGCCTGCGGCGCGGGCACCGACCACGCGCCGCAGGCGGCCACCCTCGACGAGATCACCGCCGCCTACACCGAGCAGATCGAGACCGTGCGCGACGCGGGCGCGGGCGTGATCGTGATGGCCTCCCGCCAGCTGGCCCGCGTCGCCACCGGCCCCGCCGACTACCACCAGGTGTACGGCAAGCTGTTCGGCGTGGCGGGCCGCCCGGTGATCCTGCACTGGCTGGGCGAGATGTTCGACCCCCAGCTGGCCGGATACTGGGGCTCGCGCGACGTGTCGCGGGCCACCGAGTCCTTCCTCGAGCTCATCCACGCGCACGCCTCCTCCGTCGAAGGCGTCAAGGTGTCGCTGCTGGACGAGGAGCACGAGGTGGCGCTGCGGGCCTCGCTGCCCGAGGGCGTCAAGCTCTACACCGGTGACGACTTCAACTACCCCTCGCTGATCAGGACCGGCTCGCACGCGCTGCTCGGCATCTTCGACGCGATCGCGCCCGCCGCGGCGGCCGCCCTGCAGGTGCTCGACGCGGCGGAGGCCGCCTGCACCGAGGAGGCCCGCGAGCGGCTGCTGGCCCACTACGACGAGATCCTCGCCCCGACGGTGCCGCTGTCGCGCAAGATCTTCGAGACGCCCACCTACAACTACAAGACCGGCATCGTCTTCCTGGCCTGGCTCAACGGCCACCAGGACGCCTTCGCCATGGTCAACGGCGCCCAGGCGGCCAGGTCGCTCCCGCACCTGTGCGAGGTGTTCACGCTGGCCGACCGGGCCGGCCTGCTGGCCGACCAGGAGCTGGCCGTCCACCGGATGCGGTCGCTGCTGGCGGTGAACGGGCTGTGAAGCCGGCGCTGAACCAGTGGACCACCAAGCGGTGGACGGTGGCCGAGGCCGTCGACGGGTGCGTCAGGCACGGCCTCGAGGCGATCGGGCTGTGGCGGCAGGAGGTCGCCGCGCAGGGTCTGGCCGAGTCGGTCAGACTGGTGCGCGACGCCGGCCTGCGGGTCTCGTCGCTGTGCAGGGGCGGCTTCCTGACCAGCGGCTCGAAGGAGGCCCTCGACGACAACCTGCGGGCGATCGACGAGGCCGCCGAGCTCGGCGCGGCCTGCCTGGTGATGGTCGTCGGCGGCCTGCCCGGCATCCCCGCGGGCCAGGCTCCCCCCGAGGGCTTCTCCCGCGACCTGGCGGGCGCGCGCGCCCAGGTGGCCGAGGCGCTGTCGGTGCTGGCGCCCTACGCGGGCGAGCGCGGGGTACGGCTGGCGCTGGAGCCGCTGCACCCGATGTACTGCGCCGACAGGGCCGTGCTCTCGACCCTCGGCCAGGCGCTCGACCTGGCCTCGCCGTACCCGTCGTCGCAGGTGGGAGTGGTCGTCGACACCTTCCACGTGTGGTGGGACCCCTCGGTGTACGAGCAGATCGCGCGGGCGGGCGAGCGGATCGCCTCCTACCAGGTGTGCGACTTCCTGCAGCCGCTCCCCTCCGACGTGCTGCTCGGCAGGGGCATGATGGGCGACGGCGTGATCGACTTCGCGCCGCTCACGAAGGCGGTGCTGGAGGCGGGTTACACCGGCGACATCGAGGTGGAGATCTTCAACGCCGACGTGTGGGCGGCCGACCCCGACTCGGTGATGGCGACGATGAAGGAGCGCTTCGCCGCCCTCGTCGCCTGACGCCGCCTCCTCCCGGGCGCCGGGAGCCGGCGCCCGGCCCCCTCCCTCCGGAGGGGCCGGGTCAGCCGGCGACCGAGACGATCCCGCCTGAGCCGTCCACGGTGATCGTCGCGCCTGTGACGATCACGTGCGTGGCGTCGGCCACCCCGACGACCGCGGGGATGCCGTACTCCCTGGCCACCACCGCGCCGTGCGACATCGAGCCGCCCATCTCCATCACCAGCCCTCCCGCCGTCAGGAACAGCGGCGTCCAGCCCGGGTCGGTGGAGGGCGCGACGAGGATCTCGCCCGGCTCCAGGTGCGCGCCGGTCGGGTCGAGCACCACCCTGGCGGTCCCTGTGACCGTCCCCGCCGAGGCGGGGGTGCCGGTGAGCCCGCCCTCTCCCGCCTCGGCCCTGACCGCCAGCGCCTCCGGCTCGGTGCCGTCGGACAGCAGCATCCTGGGCACGTGACGGCGGCGCACCTCCTGCTCGTAGGCGGCTCTGCGCCCGGCCACCAGCTCTCTCAGCGAGCCGCCGGTCAGCGCCTGGCGCGTCTCGCGCAGGTCGAGGAAGTAGACGTCGTCGGCGCTGTCGAGCACGTCCTTGGCCACCAGCTCCTCGCCCACCACGCGCATGCTGCGCCGTACCGCAGCCAGCACCTCGACCGCGTAGTACTTCGGCAGCTCGCGCAGTCCCGCGAACATCCTGGTCCTGCGCAGGGCGAAGGCCGCCAGCCGTCCTCGACGCCTGCCCTTGGCCGCGGCCATGGCGACGATCGTCCGCACCGCCCGCTCGGCTTCCTGGGCGCCCCTGGCGAACATCGCGTCGGGCGCCAGGTCCTCGTTGTCGAGGCGCAGGTAGTTGGCCAGCACGCCGAGGATGTGCGCGGGCTCGTCGGACCAGCGCGGCATTCCCAGGTCGATCTCGGCGACGCCGCGGTGGCCGTACCTGGACAGGAAACCCGCGACCGCCCGCTGCGCCCTGAGCTCGCCGCGCTCGTAGGCGTCGGCGAGCTCGCTCACCCGCGCGGACCTGAACTGGCCGGCCGCCTCGGGGTCGGCGGCGATCTCCCTGGCCAGGTGCCACAGCTCCAGGTCCATCTCGGTGGTGGGGTTGTTCGGCAGGCTGCGCAGGACGGCCTGCAGCTGCTCGCCCTTCGCGCCCGACAGCTTTCCCGCGAGGCCCAGGCCCGCGTAGCCTGCGATGGCGATCGGCATGATCGACAGGATCGTCGGGAACGTGCCGCGCAGCACCCGCTCGGCGTGGTCGAGCCGCTGCTCGGCGGTGGCGTCCGGGCTGATCGCCAGCCTGGCCTCCAGCTTGTCTCCGAGACGCCTGGTGAAGGCGAGCGCCGCCCGCGGCCTGGCCAGCGCGAGGGCCACGCGCTCGGGCGCGCCGACGCGGCCGGCCGCCCGCATCGCCGTACGGATGAGGGGGAGCATCGAGGTGCTGGTGACCGAGAGCCTGGGGTCCTGCGCGACCTGCTGGAAGATCACCCCCGCGCGGGCCTCGCCGACGGCGAGCATCCGCGGCAGGATCATCCGCCCCGCCCTGCTCCGGACGGCGGGCGTGATGTCGAGGAACACCCGCTGCCCCGCCTCGGCCATGATGGGCGCTCCGGCCAGCCGGTCGGCGGGCGGGAAGCCGCACAACGCCGCCGCGCCCGCGCTCACCAGTTTGAAGGCCGCCATCCCCATCGGGGTGAAGGGGCGCATGACGCCCTGGACGACGTTCACCGAGAAGTAGACGCGCAGGCCGTCCCTGGTGGTCTCGGGCACGGGGTAGAGGGTGGTGATCGGCCTGGCCTGGGTGAGCCAGAGCGTGCCGTGGGCGTCGATCGCCCACTCGGTGTCCTGCGGGGAGCCGTAATGGTCCTCCACCCTGGCGCCCAGCGCGGCCAGAGCGCGCACCCGCTCGTCGGTGAGGCACGGCTCGTCCGAGGGGGTCTCGATCCGCTCGGTGCCGCCTCCGGGCAGCGAGCGGATCGCCACCCGCTTGTCGCCGATCCTGCGCTCGACGATCCGCGTGCTCGCCAGGTCCACCACGAACCTGTCGGGGTTGACCGCCCCCGACACCACGGCCTCGCCGAGCCCGGGAGCGGCGTCGATGACGGCCTCACGGCGGCGCCCCGTCACCGGGTTGGCGGTGAACATCACACCCGCCACCTCGGCCTCGACCATCCGCTGGAGCACGACCGCCAGCCGTACCCCGGCGTGGTCGATCCCGTTGGAGGCGCGGTAGGCCACCGCCCTGTCGGTCCAGAGAGAGGCCCAGCAGCGGCGGACGGCGTCCTGCACGGCCTCGACCCCGACGACGTTGAGGTAGGTGTCCTGCTGACCCGCGAAGCTCGCGTACGGCAGGTCCTCGGCGGTCGCCGACGACCGCACCGCCACCGCCGCCCCCTCGCCGAGCCGCGCGTAGCACCCGGCGATGGCGGCGCGCACCTCCTCGGGGACCGGGGCCTGCAGCAGCAGCGCTCTCGCCCTGCCCGCCAGCTCGGCCAACGCGGGGGTGTCCGTCGCCGCCGTGCCCGCCAGCTCGGCGATGACCTCCTTGAGGCCGGCCCCCTCGGCGACGCGGTGGTAGGCCCGCGTGGTCAGGCAGCAGCCGGGGGGCACCGGCAGGCCGGCCCTGGTCAGCTCACCCAGGTTCGCCGCCTTGCCGCCGACCTCGGCGAGCATCGCCGCGTCGATGTCGCCGAACCCGAGTGCGAGCGATGCGCTTGCGGTCCTCATCGGGCGTTCCCCTTGCCGTCAGTCGTGCTCCTCACCCTGTTCGTCAGAGTCTGCAGCGCACGGCGGCATGGCGGAATGCCTTTCCGCAAAAAAATTCATCAAGTGATGAACTTCTGTCCTTCGCGACTGATCACCCCAGGATGCCCACGCCCAGTACCTCGGGCCGCTCGGCCGGGGAGGCGCCGCTCACGAGGCTGCGGCGGGGGCGTGGCGGCGCACCCACGCCGCCGCGCCGGGCAGGATCTCCTCGACCGGGGCGACCTGCGGATACCAGGTGCGCTCCCACTCCAGGGAGACCCACCCGTCGTAGCCGTGCGCCCGCAGCAGCTCTCCCGCCTCCTCCAGCGGCACGGTGCCCGAGCCCATGGGCACGGGCGTGGTGTCGGTGGCGGAGACGGCGTCCTTCACCTGGACGTAGGCCAGGTGGGGAGCCAGCGCCGCCAGGCTCTGCGCGGGAGACTCCCCGTGCCGCCAGGGGTGCAGCAGGTCCCAGAGCGCGACGGCGGCGTCGGGCCTGCCGGTCAGATCGAGCAGCCTGGCCACGGCCGCGCCGGTGGCCATCTTGTCGTGGGTCTCGACGAACACGCGCACGCCCAGGGCGGCGGCCTCGTCGGCGACGGCGCGCAGGCGGCGGGCGCCCACGGCGGGATCGTCCCCGCGTGGGAAGACCCGCACGCCCTGCGCCTCGAGATCGGCCGCCAGGCGGAGATCGGCCAGGAGGGCCTCGACGGCGGCGGTGTCCGCCACCGCGGAGTCGCATATACCGACATATCCCGCCAGGGCGGCGACGGTGAGACCCGCGTCGGTGATCTGCCGCAGCACCGCCTTCCGCTCCTCGGCCGCCAGCCCCGCGTGCACCCCCGTGTCGGGATGCAGCCGCAGTTCGAGCCCTTCACACTCCCCCGCCGCCGCGATCGAGATCGACGACGTCAGGTCCTGCCCCGGCATTCCCAGGGTGCTGACCGCGAGCCTCACTTATGCCTCCACTGCTCTGACGCTCTCACGCATGACCACCTCACCGCTCACCCGCTCCACCCGCGCCTCCTCACCGAGGTCGAGCGCCATGGCCAGCGCCCTCGCCCCCATGTCGGCCAGCGGCAGCCGTACCGTCGTGAGGGCGGGCACGTGGTCGCGCAGGGTCGTGATGTCGTCGAAGCCGGCCACGGACACGTCCTGCGGCACCCTGACGCCCCTGTCGCGGTAGGAGGCCAGCGCGCCGACCGCCATCACGTCGTTGACCGCGAACACGCAGGTCGCCTCGCCCGTCCTGGCCGCCGCCTCGTAGCCGCCGTCGCGGTCGAAGGGGCCGTGGAGCACCAGCGGCTCGGGCAGCCCCAGCTCGGCGAGCGCGCCGGTGAAGCCGGCGCACCGGTCGGCGGCGGTCAGCAGCCCAGGGGGCCCGGCCAGCACGGCGAAGCGGGTGTGACCGAGCGCGGCCAGCGACCTGGCAAGGTCGGCGGCGCCTTCACGGTTGGCGGGTGCGACGGTGTCGACGTCGAGCAGGTCCTGGCCGACGCAGGCCACCCTGCCGCCGCTGGCGAGGTAGCGGCCGAGCTCCTCGCGCAGCCTCCCTGTGACGTGCGGGTCGTCCACCCTCGATCCGGCCAGCAGGACGGCCCGCACCCGCTGCGCGTTGAGCGAGGCGACGTAGGCGATCTCCTGCTCGGGATCGCGGTGCGTGGTGCCCACCATGACCAGCAGGCCCTCCTCGGCGGCCACCCGCATGGCGCCGTCGGCCAGCGCGGCGAAGTAGGGGTCGGTGAGGTCGTGAACCACGATGCCGATGACCTTGCTGGCGCCGCGGGCCAGCGTCTGCGCCGCGAAGTTGGTGCGGTAGCCGAGCTCGGCCGCGGCCTGCTCGACCCGGGCGCGCAGGGAGGCGCCCACCTGGCGGGTGCTGCCGTTCAGCACGCGCGAGGCGGTGGCGAGCGAGACGCCCGCCTGTTTGGCGACGTCCTCCAGCGTGACCATGAGCCCTCCCGGAAAGCGATTTCCAGTCTGTCAGACCGGCGGCCTTCGCGCGATCGTACGGTAATGACGACGGCAGCCGCCCTCCCCCTCTGGGGAAGGCGGCTGCCGGGAAGGTCGTGCTAGCCGAACAGCCAGTCCAGGAGGCCGCCCCTGCGCGGCTCCTCGGCGGGCTGCTGCTGCGTGGGAGCGGGCGCGGGCTGCTCGGTGGCGGCCGGAGGCGCCTCGGTGCTGTCCGAGGACGAGGGGGCCTCGGACCTGGACTCCGAGGGGGACTCCGTCTTCGACGTCCCGTCCCTGGCGGTGTCGTCCTTGAGCGAGCGCACGGGGGTGGCGCTCGGCTTGCGGGTGGCGGGGGCGACGGCGCGGCTCACCGTCGGCCTCGGCGTGGGCGTCCTGGTCGGCCGGACGCGAGTCACCGGCTCGGGGCTCTCACTGACCGTCGCGGACGCCTCGGGCGTCTGGGACGGGTCGAGCGGCGGCTCCACCACGGCGTCGGTCTCGGTCTGCTCGATGGGAGCGTCGGTGGCGACGGGCTCCAGCGAACGGCTGGAGGCGCACGCTCCGCCCGCGCAGGAGTCGCCGCCCGAGCCGGTCAGCATCCAGCCGCCCGCCGCTCCGATCACCACGACGGCCGCGGCGCCCGCCAGCAGGAGTCTGGTGCGCCTGCGCACCTCACGCTCGGGCGCCGCGCTGTCCTCGGTCCATCCCGAGCCGAGGAAGCCCCGGGGGGAGGAGTCGCCCGACACGTCGTAACCCTGGTCGAGGGGCAGGTACTGCGCCTCGGTGTCGGGCACCTCCAGCGCGACCACGGGCGGCGCGTCCAGGACCGTCACCAGCGGGACGTCCTCGGGGGCGACGGGGTCGGCCGGACCGGCGGCGACGAGGACGTCGGCGGCCTCGGGAGGGATCTGCTGGGTGGTCGGGACGGGCGGAGCGGCGGCCTGGGCGGGCGCGGGCGCCTGGTCGGGCGTCCGCGGCTCTCCCTCCGCATCGACGGCGGGCTGCTCGTCGGTGTCGGCCGAGTCAGGGGTCCAGCGGTCCGACAGCACGTCCCCGGTCATCTCGGGCCTGTCGTTCTCGTCGCGCGCCACGGTGAACCTCTCTAGTGCTTACTTGATCGCGCACCTTCCTAACAGACCCCACCACTTTTTGTCCGGATATTTCACAAGTTCCAGCGATCTAGTGCTCCAGGTAGTGCCGCGTCCCCCGCCTCCGAGGTCCACGCCACGTAGCCGTCCGGCCTGATCAGCAGGGCTTCGAAGGGGCTGTCGGCCTTCCCTCTGACGACCTCGGCCCGCGCGCCGACGGCCGAGACCAGGTCGTCCCTTCCCGCCAGGTCGAGGAAGAGCGTGCGCCCCCTCCTCAGCAGCTCGACCAGCGTGACCCTGCCCCCGTCGGTCTCGACGGCGAGATCGGGCGCCATCCAGCCGGCGCCGGGCACCCCGACGTCGTAGACGGTGTCCACGCCGCTGACCATGCCGCTGAGGTAGGCGTTGACCTGGTCGAGGCGCATCAGCTCGGCGAACAGC
This sequence comes from Nonomuraea recticatena, assembly GCF_039533245.1. Classification (NCBI taxonomy): domain Bacteria; kingdom Bacillati; phylum Actinomycetota; class Actinomycetes; order Streptosporangiales; family Streptosporangiaceae; genus Nonomuraea; species Nonomuraea recticatena. The sequence continues at coordinate 90,854 of NZ_BAAATE010000017.1, forward strand.
TCGCGCAGCGGGTCCATGCGGGGATCGGGGTCGGCCAGCGCGTTCTGCGCCGCCACGTTCCACCGCACCCTCGCACCGACGGGGTGCCGCTCGGCGTGGTAGGTGTCGAGCAGCCCCTCGGGCGCCCTGCCCTTCACCTGCGCGGCCAGCTTCCATCCCAGGTTGAAGGCGTCCTCGAGGCCGGTGTTGAGCCCCTGGCCGCCCCACGGGAAGTGGACGTGCGCGGCGTCGCCGGCCAGCAGCACCCGGCCGCTGCGATAGGTCTCGGCCTGCAGGGAGGCGTCGCCGTACCTGGTGAGGCTGCGCGGCTCCGACATCGGGACGGGGAAGCCCGCGATGTGCTCGGCCGCCTCCATCAGCTCCTCGAGCGTGACGGGGGCGTCCCTGTCGGGGTGCGGCCCCCTGTAGTCGTAGGTGGTGATCCTGCCGCCAGGCCAGACGATGAGCCAGCCTCGCGGGGTCCTGTGGTAGCCGCCGGGCAGGCCAGGCGGCAGCCGTACCTCGCCCATGAGGGCGGCCACGCGCGCGCCGCTGCCGGTGAACCGGATGCCCGCGGCCTTGCGGACGGCGCTGCGGGCGCCGTCGCAGCCCACCACGTAGCGGGCCTCGACACCGTTGGACAGGCGCACGTGGTCGTCGTGCTGGACCAGGCCGGTGACCTCCTGCCCGCGCAGGATCGTGGCGCCGAGCGAGACGGCCCGCTCGGCGAAGACGTGCTCGGCCCACGCCTGCGGGCTGCCCACGAGCGTCGGGCCGTCCTCGACGACCGCGCCCAGGTCGAGCCCGAACATGCCGGAGAAGTGGAAGCGCACGCTCCCCCAGGTGGAGTGGCCCACCTCGGCCAGCAGCCCGCGCCGTTCCAGGCTCTGCGCGGTGCGCGCGTGCAGCGTGCCCGCCCTGGACTCCGCCGACGGTACGGCCCGCCGCTCGACCACCACGACGTCGACCTCCTGGAGGGCGAGTTCGGCGGCCAGCAGCATGCCGACGGGACCGCCGCCGACGACGGCGACATCGAACATGTGAGATCTCCTCTGGTGAGTACGCGCGACGATGTGCTGAACACCGTCGGCGGTGTGGTGGTTGCGTCAGACGACGGCGGGGCGCAGTTCGGGCCGCGCCTTCCTGGCGAAGGCGAGCGAGACGAGCGCGCCGAGCAGCATGCCGGCCGCCGCGACCAGCACGGCCGTGCGCACCCCTCCCGCCAGCGCCGCGCCGGTGGACTCGCCGACGCCGCCCACCGCGACGAGCACCGCCAGGCCGATGGCCGAGCCGACCTGCAGCGCGGTGGAGGCCATGCCCGAGGCCACGCCCTGCTGGGCGGGGGCCACGCCGGTGGCGGCGGCGATCCACATGCCGGTCCAGGTGAAGCCCTGGCTGACGCCCATGACCACGATGCCGGGCAGCGCGCTCCAGTAGCTGCCGCCCTCGCTCACCCCGAGCGCCAGCAGCGCGGTGCCTGCCGCGCCGCCGAGCGTGCCGATGAGCAGGGTGGCGCGCATCCCGATGCGCCCCGCCATCCTGCCGCCGAGCTGGGTGCCCAGCGCGATCAGTAGAGAGGGCAGCAGGAAGGCCAGGCCCGTGGTCACCACGCCGTAGCCGAGCACGGTCTGGAAGTAGACGGTCAGGAAGTACGGCAGGGCGTTGAAGGTGCCGCCGAAGACGAGGATGACCACGATCGCGGGGGTGAGGCTGCGGTTGCGGAACAGGCGCAGCGGCATGAGCGGGTCGCCGCTGCCGCGCTCGACGGCGACGAAGGCGGCCAGCAGGACGGCGGCCGCGACGAAGGCGCCCAGCACCGGCGCGGAGGCCCAGCCGCTCTCGGGGCCCTGGATGAGGGCGAAGGCCAGCAGGCTCACTCCCGCCGTGGCCAGCACCGCGCCCGGCAGGTCGAGGCGCCTGCCGCGCTCGCGGGGGCCGTCGGAGGGGATCAGCGCGTAGGCGGCCGCGATGGCCAGCACCGCCAGCGGCACGTTCACGTAGAAGACCGCCTCCCAGCCGAAGGCGCCGGTCAGCAGACCACCGAGCAGGGAGCCGAGCGCCAGGCCGCTGGCTCCCGCGCCGCTCCAGACCGCCAGCGCCGCGTTGCGCGCCCTGCCCTCCTCGAACAGGGTGTTGACCAGGGAGAGCGTGGCGGGGAAGAGCAGCGCGCCGCCCAGGCCCTGCACGGCCCTGATCACGACCAGGGCGGCGGGTTCCGTGGCCAGCCCCGCCGCCAGGGAGGAGAGGGCGAACAGCGCCAGCGCGGCGACGAACATCCTGCGCCGCCCGGCCAGGTCGGCCAGCCGCCCGCCGAGCAGCAGGAAGCCGCCGTAGGCGACGGCGTAGGCGCTGGAGACCCATTGCAGGCTCTGCGCGGAGAAGCCGAGGTCGCTGCCGATGTCGGGCAGGGCGACGACCACGATGAAGAAGTCGAGTGCGGTGATGAGCTGCGAGAGCGCCAGCAGGGCGAGCGTCCAGCGGGTGTGCGGCATGGAATCCTTCAACCGTCCGGGAAATACGAACAGTACGGGATTCTCGTACGATCGAACGACAGGCGTCAAGTTCGATAGTTCCGTACAATGGTTGGATGACGGCGCTTCATCCCACGAGGGAGCAGATCCAGCTGGTCGAGGTCCTGGCCGCGCTCGGCCATCCGGTGCGGGCCCAGATCGTCCGCACGCTCTCGGCGCAGCCACCCGACACGGAGATGTTCTGCGGTTCGGTCCTGCCCGACGTCCCCAAGTCCACGCTGACCAACCACTGGCGCGTGCTGAGGGAGGCCGGGGTCATCGTCCAGCGCCCCGAGGGGCGCAAGCTCTTCATCACCCTGCGCCGCGCCGACCTCGACGCCCGCTTCCCCGGCCTGCTCGACCTGGTGGTCCAGGAATCCCACGCGATGTGAACGAAGCGGGAGCCCGCGGCGGCCATGATGACCGGCATGGTTACCACCCATCCCGGCGCGGACGCCATCGCGGGCCTGCGCGCCCACGCCCGGTCGGCCCGGCACCTGGCCGTGGCCGTGCTCGTCGCCTCGATCGCCTCGCTCGCCACGGCGCAGATGCTGGCCGAGCGGGCGCCGACCAGGGAGGGCACGCGGCCCTTCGCGTGGCTGGCGTTGGGCGTGCTCGCGCTGGCCGTCCCGGCCATGACGTTGACACAGGCGGCCTGGGGCGCGCGCTCGCGCCGGGTGCGCGTGCGCGAGCAGGCGCTCTACGCCAAGGTCTCGTCAGGGCCTCTGCAGGCCGCCTCCAGGCTGGGGGTCGCCGCGGGCTGGGCGGTGACCCTGCTGCTCGGCTTCACCGTGCCGCGCCTGTTCAGGGAGTCCGCGCTGTACGGCCTGGCCACGGCGATGAGCCAGGCGATCGAGGTCGTCGCGCTGGCAGGGCTGGCCGCAGCGGTGTTCTACGCGATCTGGTGGATGCGCGACACCCTGGCGCACGCGACCGCCTCCCCCGGCGACCCGTGGGATCCGGGGCATCGGGGGCCCGGCCAGGAGCGCCGCCCGGCGTGGGCGGGGGCGGCGGCGGCCACCTGCGCGCTCGTGGCGGCCCGCGCCCACCTGTGGGAGCCGGCCACCTGGCTGCTGTGCGCCCTGCTCGCCCTGACCCTCGCCTGCCTGCTGGCGGCATGGGCGGGAACCCGGCGACAGGAAGGACTAGTTACTCATGAGTAGCATAGGGGGCGAACCAGTCCTGCAACGAGGAGCGAATCCGTGCCTTCCTCTCGTGACGTCGTTTTCGTCGACGGCGTTCGCACGCCGTTCGGCAAGTCGGGGCCCAAGGGCCTGTACGCGGAGACCCGCGCTGACGATTTGGTCGTCCGCGTCATCCGTGAGCTCATCAGGCGCAATCCGAACCTTCCTCCCGAGCGGGTGGACGAGGTCGCGATCGCGGCGACCACCCAGATCGGCGACCAGGGCCTGACGATCGGCCGCTCGGCGGCGGTGCTGGCGGGGCTGCCCAAGAGCGTGCCCGGCTACGCGATCGACCGCATGTGCGCGGGCGCGATGACCGCGGTGACCTCGGTCGCCGGCGGCATCGCCTTCGGCGCCTACGACGTGGCCATCGCCGGCGGCGTCGAGCACATGGGCCGCCACCCGATGGGCGAGGGCGTCGACCCCAACCCCCGCTTCCTGTCGGAGAAGCTCGTGGACGGCAGCGCGCTGGTCATGGGCATGACCGCGGAGAACCTGCACGACCGCTACCCGGCCATCAGCAAGGAGCGCGCCGACGCCTACGCCGCGCTGTCGCAGGAGAAGGTCGCCAAGGCCTACGCCGACGGCAAGATCCAGCCCGACCTGGTGCCCACGGCCATCAGGACGGCCGAGAAGGGCTGGGGGCTCGCGGTCGCCGACGAGGCGCCGCGCCCCGGCACCACCGTCGAGGGCCTGGCCGGGCTGAAGACGCCCTTCCGCGCCCACGGCCGCGTCACGGCGGGCAACTCCTCCGGCATCAACGACGGCGCCACCGGCTGCGTCCTGGCCGCCGCCGACGTGGCCGCCGAGCTCGGGCTCACGCCCAAGATGCGCCTGGTCTCCTACGCCTTCGCCGGCGTCGACCCCGAGGTCATGGGCGTCGGCCCGATCCCCTCGACCGAGCGGGCGCTGCGCCTGGCGGGCCTGTCCATCGACGACATCGGCCTGTTCGAGATCAACGAGGCCTTCGCCGTCCAGGTGCTCGCCTTCCTCGACCACTTCGGCATCTCCGAGGACTCCGAGAAGGTCAACGCCTACGGCGGCGCGATCGCCTTCGGCCACCCGCTGGCCTCCTCGGGCGTGCGGCTGATGACGCAGCTGGCCCGCCAGTTCGGCGAGCGGCCCGACGTGCGCTACGGCATCACCACCATGTGCGTCGGCATGGGCATGGGCGGCACGGTCATTTGGGAGAACCTGGCATGAGCAACATCAACGACCTTTTCGCCGGCGAAGTCGTCACCAAGGCCCTGGTGCGCGACGTCGAGCTACCCCACGGCGCGGGCACGATGGCGCTGATCACCCTCGACAACGGCTTCGACCACACCAAGCCGAACACCTTCGGCCCCGGCGGGCTGACGCTGCTGAACGAGGCGATCGACGCGATCGCGGCCAGGACCGACCTGGCGGCCGTCGGCGTCACCGGCAAGCCGTTCATCTTCGCGGTCGGCGCCGACCTCAAGGGCGCGGCGCTGGTGCGCACCCGCGAGGAGGCGCTGCAGATCGGCAGGCTGGGCCACGAGGTCTTCCGCCGCCTCGGCGAGCTGGACGTGCCGAGCTTCGCCTTCGTCAACGGCGCGGCCATGGGCGGCGGCCTGGAGATCGCGCTGCACTGCACCTACCGCACCATCTCCTCGGGCGTGCCCGCCGTGGCGCTGCCCGAGTGCTTCCTCGGCCTGGTGCCGGGATGGGGCGGCACCCAGCTGCTCCCCCGCCTGATCGGCCCGGCCAAGGCGATCAGGCTCATCGTCGAGAACCCGCTGTCGCAGAACCGCATGATCAAGGGGCGTGAGGCGTTCGCGCTCGGCGTCGCCGACGCGATGTTCGAGCCCGCCGACTTCCTCGAGGAGTCACTGCGCTGGGCCGCCCAGGTGCTGGGCGGCTCGGTCACGGTCGAGCGGCCCGCGATCGAGGAGGACTGGGACAAGGCCGTCGCCGACGCCCGCTTCCTGGTCGACATGAAGCTGCGCGGCGCGGCCCCCGCCCCCTACCGGGCGCTCGACCTCATCGCCTCGGCGAAGGACGCCTCCCGCGACGCCGGGTTCGCCGCCGAGGACGAGGCGCTGGCCGACCTGCTCATGGGCGACGAGCTGCGGGCCGGGCTCTACGCCTTCGACCTGGTGCAGCGCAGGGCCAAGCGACCCGCGGGCGCGCCTGACAAGGCGCTGGCCCGCAAGGTCACCAAGGTCGGCGTGGTAGGCGCGGGCCTGATGGCCTCGCAGATGGCGCTGCTGTTCGCCCGCCGCCTCGAGGTGCCCGTCGTGCTGACCGACCTCGACCAGGCCCGCCTGGACAAGGGCGTCGGCTACGTGCACGCCGAGGTGGACAAGCTGCTGTCCAAGGGCAGGGTCAGCCAGGACCACGCCAACAGGCTCAAGGCGCTGGTGACCGGGTCGCTGACCAAGGACGCCTTCGCCGACGCCGACTTCGTCATCGAGGCCGTCTTCGAGGACATGGGCGTCAAGAAGAAGGTCTTCGCCGAGGTCGAGGAGCACGTCTCGGCCGAGTGCGTGCTGGCGACCAACACCTCCTCGCTCTCGCTCAGCGAGATGGGCTCCGAGCTCAGGTACCCCGAGCGCCTGGTCGGCTTCCACTTCTTCAACCCGGTCGCGGTGATGCCACTGCTGGAGATCATCAAGGGCGACTCGACCGACGACGCCACGCTCGCCACCGCCTTCTCGGTGGGCAGGTCGCTGAAGAAGTCGGCCGTGCTGGTCAAGGACGCGCCCGCGTTCGTCGTCAACAGGCTGCTGACCCGCTTCATGGGCGAGGTCATCGCGGCCGTGGACGAGGGCACGCCGCTGGAGCTTGCCGAGCACTCCCTCGACGACCTCGGCCTGCCGATGTCGCCGTTCGCGCTGCTGCAGCTGGTCGGCCCTGCGGTCGGCCACCACGTGTCGGAGACGCTGCACGCGGCCTTCCCCTCCCGCTTCGGGGTGTCGGAGAACATGGCCAAGCTGGTCGCCTCCGGCAAGCCGGGCGTCTACGCCCCCGACTTCTCCCTCGACCCCGAGGCGGTGGCGCTGTTCGCCGGCGGCGAGCATCCCTCGACGGCCGAGCAGGTGCGCGAGCGGGTCCTCGGGGCGCTGGCCGAGGAGATCCGGATCATGCTGGACGAGGGCGTGGTCGCCGCGGCGCAGGACATCGACCTGTGCATGATCCTCGGCGCGGGCTGGCCTTTCCACCTCGGTGGCGTCACGCCGTACCTCGACCGCGCGGGCTTCGCCCAGCCGCGCTTCCTCGAGCCCGGAGTCGCCTCGGTTCCCGCCTGATGCCCGATCGGTCTCGCTCGACTCGCCCCACGCCGTGGTCTTCTAGCGTGGGGCGATGAGAGCGATCAAGATACTGGCCCTCACGGGGGCGTTCATGATGGCCGCGACCGCTCCGGCGCTGGCCGAACAGCGGCCGAGGTCCTCGCTGAAGGTGGCGGTGACCGTGGCCGACACCGCGAAGACCGTCAGGCTCACCTGCGACCGCGACGGGGGCAACCACCCCACGCCCCGGGCGGCCTGCCGCCTGCTGCGCGCGGTGAAGGGCAGGCCCGCCAGGCTCGAGGTGAGGAAGAACCCGATCTGCACCAAGGAGTTCAGGCCGCACACCGTCGAGATCTGGGGCGCCTGGCGGGGCAAGCCCGTCCGCTTCACCAAGACCTACTCCAACGCGTGCCTGATGAAGGCCGCGGGCGGAGCGGTCTTCACGCTCTGACGCGCCGCCGGACGACCAGCCAGGCCGCCCCCGCGACCGCGAGCAGGCCGAGCGCCACGCCGTAGGGCAGGAGCGAGGCGGAGGCGGCCAGGGCCGGCGCGGTCGAGGGGGCGGGGGCGGCGGGGGCCACCGCGCCGGCGGCCGGCGCGACCGCCGCCTTCGACAACCCCGGTGGGCGCACCTGGCCCCACGGGTCCTTGCCGCCGTTCATCTCCAGGTAGCGCGGGAGCATGGCCTTGAGCTCGGGATCGAGCGGCTTGACCGCCAGCGCGCCCGGCACCTGGAGGGTGCCGATCTCGAACGGGGCGAACCACCCCTGGATCGCCTCGACCTTCCACCGGCCCGCGGGCAGGGCGAGCGCGGCGGCGTAGTGGGCCTTCTCCTTCAGCTCGACGCCGGTGAACTCCAGGCTCCTGGCGCCGTCGGTGAACTTCAGCCCGACCTTGCCCAGGTCCGGCCCCTCGTAGGGATGGGTGCCGTGCTGAAGCATCCAGAAGCCCACGGTGTAGGTGGCTCCCGCCTGGAAGGAGGCGGGCACCGGGTCGAGGTAGGTGGCGGCCCAGCCCCCCGCCCTGGCGGGCGCCGCGAGGGCCAGGCCGGGCAGCAGGAGCGCGAGCACGAGCAGAATGCGTCTCATGCTCCGAATACACCGGAGCGCGAGAGGAGGTTCCCTCCGGGTCGCGGCTGAGCGTGGCAGAGGCCCAGCCGCCGGACCTGTACGACCGGGGGCCTCATGCCCTCGGCCCGCGTGTCAGAAGCCCTGGCCCTTCGGCCCTGGCGCGCGGTAGCCGCGGACGGTGCTGTGGCGGTAGCCGTACAGGAAGTAGATCACCACGCCGATCAGCAGCCAGGCGAAGAACCGCAGCCACGTCTCCACCGGCAGGTTCATCATCAGGTAGAGGCAGGCGAGCACCGAGGCGATCGGCAGCACGGGCACCAGGGGCACCCGGAAGGCGCGCGGCAGGTCAGGGCGGGTCCGGCGAAGGATGATCACGCCCGCCGACACCACGACGAACGCGAACAGGGTGCCGATGTTGACCAGTTCGGCCAGCGCGCCGAGCGAGATGAACCCCGACAGCACCATCGTGACGAACCCGACGATCAAGGTGATCCTGGCGGGCGTGCCGTAGACGGGGTGGACCTTGGCCAGGGTGCGCGGCAGCAGCCCGTCACGGCACATGGCGAACAGCACCCTGGTCTGGCCGAGCATCAGGATCATGACCACGGTGGTCAGGCCGGCGATGGCGCCGATGCTGATCAGGCCGGCGATCCACGGCTGGCCGACGGCGGTGAAGGCGTCGGCCAGCGGGGCGTCCTCGCTGAGCTGGCTGTAGGGCTGCATGCCGACCACGACGAGCGACACCGCGACGTAGAGCAGCGTGCAGATGACCAGCGAGCCGATGATGCCGCGGGGCAGGTCGCGCTGCGGCTCGATGGTCTCCTCCGCCGCGGTGGCCACGATGTCGAAGCCGATGAAGGCGAAGAAGACGATCGCCGCCGCGGAGAAGATGCCGATGACGCCGAAGGCGACGGGCGTGATGCCGAACAGCACCTGGATCAGCGGCGCGCCCAGGCCCTCCACGGCGGGGGTGGCCTTGGGGGCCGGGATGAAGGGCGTGTAGTTGGCCGTGCGGATGAAGAAGAGCCCCGCGATGATCACCAGCAGGATCACCGTGACCTTGATCACCACGATGGCGAGGTTGACCCTGGAGGACAGCTTGATGCCCGCCACGAGGATGCCGGTCAGGATCGCCACGATCAGCATCGCCGGGTAGTTGATGCCGGCCAGGTCGGGCAGGGGGATGCCGATCGTGGCCAGCAGCGAGGTGAAGTAGCCCGACCAGCCGACCGCGACCACCGCCCCCGCCAGGGCCATCTCCAGCATCAGGTCCCAGCCGATGATCCAGGCGGGGAACTCGCCGAGCGTGGCGAAGGCGAAGGTGTAGGCCGAGCCCGCGACCGGGATGGTCGAGGCGAACTCGGCGTAGCAGAGCGCGGCCAGGCCGCACACGACGGCGGCCACCACGAACGAGAGCGCGACGGCGGGCCCCGCGGTCTCCCTCGCCACCCTGCCCGTCAGCACGAAGATGCCGGTGCCGACGATGACTCCGATGCCGAACACGGTCAGGTCGACGGCCGACAGGCGCCGCTTGAGCCGGTGCTCGGGCGCCTCGGTGTCCTCGATCGACTGCTCGACGCTCTTGGTCCTCATTATCTCTGCCACGTCGTGATCGTTCCCTCACGATGGGCGATCATGCGGCCCGCAGGCCGGAGTCTCTCCGGGTCGGCTCGGGGTTCGCCCCGATGACCTGGGCTTTTCGCTCCGCCATGGTGAGAGGCATGTTCGGCGATCTGCTCGACACCCTGGCCGCCCAGGACCTCGTCCTGATGTGGGCCGCTCCTGCTCGCCTTCCTCACCCTGGACGCCTCGGTGGGCGTCGGCCTGATCGTCCCTGGCGACGCGCTGCTCATCGTCGCGGGCACCACGGCGGGCAGCCCGCCCGAGGTCCTGGCGCTCATCGCGGCCGGGGTCGTGGCCTGCGTGGCGGGCGCCTCGGGAGGCCACTGGGCGGGCAGGACGCTCGGCCCACGGCTGCGCCACGGAAGGCTCGGCCGCGGGATCGGCGAGCCTGCCGGTGGCGGCGGTGGCGGCCCTGGTCGTCGTGGCCGTCTCCGCCGCCGTGCGCGGGGCGATCAGCCCTGGGCGGGCTGGTTCTCCAGAGCCGAGCTCCGCTTCGCGACCGCCTCGGTGATGTCGCGGGCGAGGTCCTGCCCCGTCAGCCCCGCGTAGCCCAGGATCTTCGGCCGCTTGGCGTGGTCGAGGAACTCCTGCGGGATGCCGAAGGTGCGCACCGGCACGTCGATGTCGTGGTCGCGCAGCAGGCGGGCGACCGCGTCGCCGACGCCGCCCACCCTGCCGTTGTCCTCCACGACGGCGACCAGCTTGTGGGCGGCGGCTGCCTCGGCGAGCGCGTCGTCGAGCGGCTTGACCCAGCGGGGGTCGACCACGGTGGCGGAGATGCCCTGCGCGTCGAGCAGCACGGCGGCCTCCATCGCGGCCTGCGCCATCGGGCCGACGGCCACCAGCAGCACGTCGGGCTCGCCGCTGCGCAGCACGTCCATCTCGCCGAGCCTGCCGACCGCCTCGACGGTGGCGGCCACGGGGCCCTTGGGGAAGCGCAGCACGGTCGGCGCGTCGTCCACCGCGACGGCCTCGCGCAGCAGCTCGGTCAGCCGCTCGCCGTCGCGCGGCACCGCGATGCGCAGCCCGGGGACGACCTGCAGGATCGACAGGTCCCACATGCCGTTGTGGCTGGCTCCGTCGTCGCCGGTGACGCCCGCTCTGTCGAGGACCACCGTGACCGGCAGCCTGTGCAGGGCGACGTCCATCAGCAGCTGGTCGAAGGCCCTGTTGAGGAAGGTGGCATAGACGGCGACGACCGGGTGCAGCCCGCCGAGCGCCAGGCCCGCGGCGCTGGTGAGGGCGTGCTGCTCGGCGATGCCGACGTCGTAGGTGCGGTCGGGGAAGGCCTCGGCGAAGGCGTTGAGACCCGTGGGGTGGAGCATGGCGGCGGTGATCGCCACCAGGTCGTCGCGCTCCTTGCCGAGCGCGACCAGCTCCTCGCTGAAGACGTTGGTCCAGATGCGGCCCTTGGGCTTCTCCACGCCCGTGGCCCTGTCGAAGGCGCCCGGCGAGTGGAACTGGTCCTCGTCGTGGTTCTCCGCGGGGGCGTAGCCGCGGCCCTTCTGGGTGAGGGCGTGCACGATGACGGGCCCGCCGAAGCCGCGCGCCTTGCGCAGCGCCTCCTCCACGGCCTGCTCGTCGTGGCCGTCGATCGGGCCGACGTACTTCAGGCCGAGGTCCTCGAACATCACCTGGGGCGCCAGGACGTCCTTGACGCCCTTCTTGAAGCCGTGCAGCGCGTCGTAGACGACGGGAACGTTTCCGATCTTGTTCTTGACGAACTCGAGCATGTCCTCGTAGCGGCGGTTGACCCGCAGCTTGGCCAGGTGCGTGGCCAGCCCGCCGATGGTGGGCGAGTAGGAGCGGCCGTTGTCGTTGACGACGATCACGCACGGCAGGTCCTTGACCGCGGCGATGTTGTTGAGCGCCTCCCATGCCATGCCGCCGGTGAGGGCGCCGTCGCCGATCACCGCGACCGCCACCCTGTCGCGCTCGCCGCGCAGCTTGAACGCCTTGGCCAGGCCGTCGGCGTAGGACAGGGCGGTGGAGGCGTGGGAGTTCTCCACGAAGTCGTGCGGCGACTCGGCCTGGCTCGGGTAGCCGGACAGGCCGCCCTCCTGCTTGAGCGCGTCGAAGCCGTCCGAGCGCCCTGTGAGCATCTTGTGGACGTAGGACTGGTGGCCGGTGTCCCAGATGATCGGGTCGCGCGGCGAGTCGAAGACCCTGTGCAGCGCGATGGTGAGTTCGACCACGCCCAGGTTGGGGCCCAGGTGCCCGCCGTTCCTCGCACAGGAGTCGACCAGCAGATCACGAACCTCCTGGGCGAGCTGTGGCAGCTCCTCGGCCGCCAGCCGTTTGACGTCGTGCGGTCCCTTGATCGAGGCCAGCAGCCCGCTCACGGAATCATCCCCTCATCCACTCGCCAACGGATCGAGTCTAGTTCGTGGACCACGCGATGACTCACCGGAGTCAAATGCACCCTGATTTGTCCGATCTTGGCCTATGGTTTACCCACTATGAACACTGTCCCCCTGAGGAAACTTCCGTCACTTGTGGCCGCCGGGCTGGTGCTGGCCATGGCCGGCGTCGGCACGGCAGGCGTCGCCCAGGCCTCCGCCGTCACCACCACGGAGGCCGCGCAGGTGGCGCCTCCCCGAGGGAAGGCCGCGGCCACGAGCAGCCCGTTGTACAAGACGGGGACGCTCGCGCGCTCCAACTGCGCTCCCGGCGAGATCCAGCGCGGCAGCACCGCCGCCTACAAGCACTTCCTCCAGGCTTTCACCAACTGCCTGAACCGCGCGTGGGCCGCCGAGTTCAAGCAGGCCAGGATGCCCTTCTCCAAGCCGCGCCTGCGGATCATCACGACCAAGCGCAACACCGCCTGCGGCAGGTGGCTGACCGGCGCCTCCGGCGTGTACTGCTCCTCCGACAGGACCATGTACATGTTGATCACCAAGACGGAGCTGCGCAATCCTTCGCCCGTCGGCATCGGCCGCCTGATGGCGCACGAGTACGCCCACCACGTGCAGCAGGTCGCCGGCATCATGCCGTGGTACGGCCAGGTGCACTGGCGCGCCAGCAAGGCGGGCAAGCTCGCCTACTCGCGCCGTCTGGAGCTGCAGGCCGAGTGCCTGTCGGCGGTCTTCATGAAGTCGGTCAAGGACACGCTGCCCGTGGACGAGGCCTACTACCAGCAGATCATCGACTGGTTCGGCGAGAAGGGCGCCTCCATCTGGCCGCAGAACGACCACGGCTCCAGCCGTAACCAGGCCAGGTGGATGCAGCGCGGCTGGGACTACGGTGCCGCCGCCGCGTGCAACACCTGGAACGTCTCCGCCAAGTACGTCTCCTAGCCCGCTCCCCGCCGGCGGTCGCGCCTTCCGGCGTGACCGCTTGGTGGTCTAAAGTCCTGTGACTATGCGTTCCCCCCTATTCGCCGTGCTTTCCGGCGCCCTCGCGAGCCTCCTGTTCGCCGGTACGGCTGCCGCTGGCACCCCCTCCTTCCCGCCGGTCCTGACCTCGAACAAGGTCTACAAGAGCGGCGCGATGGAGCTCAAGGAGTGCCAGGAGCAGCCGATCCAGCGCGACGACCTGGACGGCGCCAGGGTGTACCTGGAGTTCGTGCTCGACTGCCTCAACGACTCGTGGAGCCGTCAGCTCGCCAAGGCGAAGATCCCCTTCAGCAAGCCGAAGTTCGGCGTCGTCAGCAAGGCCGGCCAGTCGGTCGGCAAGTGCGGCAAGTTCCCCGCGGGCGCGCAGGCGCTCTACTGCCCGCCCGAGCGCAAGATGACGGTCCTGCTCGACCCCCTCATCCTGTCCGAGCCCACCGAGCTGTTCCTCATGGAGGTCGTGGCGCACGAGTACGGCCACCACATCCAGGAGCTGACCGGCATGATCGACGTCGTCGACCGCAGGAAGGGCAAGAGCAAGGCCCGCATCTACGACGAGGCCCGCAGGATCGAGCTGCAGGCCGAGTGCTTCTCCGGCGCCTTCATCGGCAGCGTGTGGCAGTCGCTCGGCCGCCGCGACTTCGACTTCAAGTACATCCTCAAGGTCGCCCAGGCGGGCTTCGACGACGGGATCCACGGCAAGCCCGCCAACATCGCCTACTGGCTGAAGAGGGGCTTCGACGCCGAGTCGCCGAACGCCTGCAACACCTTCAGCGCTCCCAAGGCCCGCGTCTCCTAAGCATGTCGTGATTTTTCATTTGATGTCCGCGGTCTTAGCTGATCGCGGACATCAATCGCTTTTCAAGCGCATGTCTGGACAATGCGCCCCATGAGATTCCCCTTTCTCGGCGCCGCCGCCACCGTGGTGCTGGCCGTCCTGCTCGTCGGCGGCACCGCCGTCCCCGCCTCGGCCGCCTCGGGCGCCTATCCGATCAAGGGTCCGCGGCTGACCAAGAACACGTTGTACGGCGGCGGCCCGCTCAAGGCCTCCTCCTGCCCCGAGAGAGCGATCGCCGCCGACGACCGCGCCTCGGCCAGGCGGTACGTGCTGGGCGTCTACGAGTGCCTGAACAACTCGTGGGGTGAGCGCTTCGCCGCGATGGGCGTGAAGTTCACCAGGCCGGGCATCAGCTTCACCACCAGCCCGACCGCGACGTTCTGCGACGAGAAGGTGGGCGACGCGGCGGGCGTCTACTGCACGCCTGAACGGCGTTTCACCATCGTGCTGGACAAGAAGGCGCTGGAGTATCCCTACGACCTGTTCCTGTTCGACACGGTGGCCCACGAGTACGCCCACCACGTCCAGAACCTGACGGGCATCACCCGTGCCTTCGAGTACGAGCCCTTCAGCGGCAGGAAGGAGGAGCTCGAGCAGACCCGCCGCTTCGAGCTTCAGGCCGAGTGCCTGGCGGGCGTCTTCATCGGCAGCGTCTGGGACTCCCTCGACCGCACGGACGCCGACTGGCAGGAGCTGCTGCTCATCGACAGGCAGAGCGGCGACGAGGTGAGCAAGGTGCGCGACCACGGCAAGGGCCGCAACATCGCCGACTGGCTCGACAGGGGTTTTCGCAGCGCCGACCCCGCCTCGTGCAACACCTGGACGGCCCCCGCCTCCAAGGTCTCCTAGCCGCCCACCCTGGCCAGCGCCTCGAGCGGATCGGCCAGCACGTGCGCGAAGGCCAGCTCGGCCGCGCCGACCAGCGTGGCGTCGTCGGCCAGCTCGGAGGTGCGCAGCCGCAGCTTCTCCCTGTGGGCGGGCAGCGCGTCGATCGCGAGGCGGCTGCGCACCTGGGCGGCCGAGCCGAGATAGACCTCGCGCAGCATCCCTCCGAAGATCACCATCTCCGGGTTGAAGATGTTGACCAGGTTGGCCACGCCGAGGCCGAGCCAGTCGCCCACGCGGCTCAGCGCGGCCTGCGCCACGATGTCACCCCTGTCGGCGGCGTCGACCACGGCCCTGACCGCGTCGCGTCCGAGGGGCCCCTCGGTGGTGCGGCCCGCCGCCTCCAGCAGCGCCCGCTCCCCCACCTCGGCCTCCAGGCAGCCGTGTGAGCCGCATCCGCACAGCCGTCCGCCGGGGTGGACCACCATGTGGCCCACCTCGCCGCCGAACCCCTCGTGCCCGCCGAGCAGGTGCCCGCCCGCGATCACCCCTCCGCCCACGCCGACGTCGCCGTGCAGGTAGATCAGGTCTCTCACGGACACGCCGACGCCCCTGGTGTGCTCGGCCAGCGCGCCGAGGTTGGCGTCGTTGCCGACGCTGACCTGCAGGCCGAGGCCCAGCTTCCTGGCCAGCGCCTCGCCGAAGGGGGCCTCGGCCTGCAGGAGGTTGGGGCCGTACCTGACGACCCCGTCGCTCCTGTCCACGCCGCCTGAAACCGCGGCCGCCGCTCCCACGCAGACGGTGTCCGCGCGGGTCTTGCGGTGCATCTGCCTGGCGAAGGCGGCAAGCGCGCCGACGACCTCCTCCAGGTCGAAGGCGCCGCGTCGCCGTACGGACTCGCGCCGGTCGAGGATCACCCCGCCCAGCCCGACCCGGGCCACCGCGAGCCGGTCGGGGCCGACGTCGAAGGCGAAGACGTAGACCCGCGAGGACTCGGGCCGCACCACGAGCGAGGGGCGACCGGCCCTGCCCGTCTCGCGCGGCAGTTCCTCGCGCACCAGGCCGGCGGCGGTCAGGTCGGAGGTGAGGGCCATGATCGTGCTGCGGTTCAGGCCCATCCTGGAGGTCAGCTCGGCCCTGGAGGTGGGCCCGCCCAGGTGGACATGGCGAAGCAGCGCGCCGAGGTTGTGACGCCTGATCTCCTCCTGGGACGGGCCCGCTCGCATCGTCAGTGGATCCTTTGCCGTGCCGAAGTCGCTGATCACCTTAGACCAGCGGCGGCCGCCCTACGACGGGCGAGCGCGTCCACCCCTGCCGCCAGCAGAAGCACCGATCCCGTGACGATGTACTTGACGCTGGAGCCGTAGCCCATGAGACCCATGCCGTTGTCGATGACCGCGATGACCGCGCCGCCGAGGACGGCGTCCATCACGCGGCCCTTGCCGCCGAACAGGCTGGTGCCGCCGATCACGGCGGCGCCGACGGCGTAGAGCAGCACCTGGCTGCCGCCGGTGTTCGGGTCGACGGAGGCGCCCCTGGAGGCGGCGATGATGCCGCCGATCGCCGCGATGCCGGAGCAGATCACGAACGCGCTGATCTTGATCCGGTCCACGTTGATGCCCGCCCTGCGCGAGGCCTCCGCGTTGCCGCCGACCGCGTAGATGTGCCTGCCGAAGGCGGTACGGCGCAGCACGAACGTCCACACGACCAGCAGGGCGAGCACGATCGGCACCACGATGGGCACGCCGGTGAGCGACACCAGGCCGGGGTTGCGGCTGCGCTCCAGGTTGAGCACGTAGACCGCGAGACCGGCGATCAACGCCATCGTGCCGACGCGCGCGGCGATCAGCGAGGCGGGGTCGGCGACCAGGCCGCGCCGCGACCGCTTCAATGACCTGACGATCTGGACGGCCGCGTAGCCGCCGACCCCGACCAGGAACAGGCCCCAGCCCAGCATCGGGGTGAGGTTCCTGTTGGCGATGGCCAGGATCGTCTCGTCGCGGATGGAGATGTTGGTGCCCTCCTCCAGGAGCACGAGCAGCACGCCCTGGAAGGCGAGGAAGCCCGCCAGGGTGACGATGAAGGAGGGTATGCCGAGTTTGGCCACCAGCACGCCCAGCATCAGGCCGATGAGGACACCGGTGAGGATGGCCGCCAGCACGCTGACGTACCAGGGCATGCCCATGTCGGTCAGCGTCACGGCGAGCACGGCGGCGCACACGCCGCTGGCGAAGCCCGCCGACAGGTCGATCTCGCCCAGCAGCAGGACGAAGACCAGGCCCATGGCGATGACGGTGATCTGGCCGCCCTGGGTGAAGAGGTTGGCGAAGTTGACGGGGGTGAGGAAGGTGGGCCGCAGCAGCGCGAAGACGGTGCAGAGCACGACCAGGCCGAGCACGGCGGGCAGCGCGCCCATGTCGCCGCCGCGGACCCTCTCGGTGTAGGCGCGGGCGCTGTTGCCGATGGAGGGCTGCCGCACTGCGGTGACGATGGCCTCGTCGTTGGCCAGGAGCTTGCTCATGTCGAGACCCCGTTCGTGAGGCCCAGGTCTCCGCTGCGCCCCGAGGTGATGAGTTCGACGACCTGCGCGTGGGTCACGTCGGCGGTCTTGACCTGGGCTGCCATCCGCCCGAGGTAGAGCGCGGCGATCCGGTCGGAGACGGCGAACACGTCGTTCATGTTGTGCGAGATCAGCACGACCGCCAGACCCTTGTCGGCGAGCCTGCGGACCAGTTCGAGCACCTGCGCGGTCTGCGCGACGCCGAGCGCGGCGGTGGGCTCGTCGAGGATGACGACCTTGCTGTTCCACAGCACGGCCTTGGCGATGGCGACGGTCTGCCGCTGCCCGCCCGAGAGGCTGGAGACCTGCTGCCTGATGGACTTCACGGTCCTGACCGACAGGCTGGTGAGGGTCTGCTGGGCCATCTCCTCCATCGTGGCCTCGTCGAGCACCAGCCCGCTCCTGCGCTCCCTGCCCAGGAACATGTTCTGGACGATGTCGAGGTTGTCGCAGAGCGCGAGGTCCTGGTAGACGATCTCGATGCCCAGCTCGCCCGCGTCGCGGGGGCCGCCGACGTGCACCTGCTCGCCGTCGAAGAGGTAGTCGCCCGCGTCGATCGGGTAGATGCCGCCGATGCACTTGACCAGGGTGGACTTGCCCGCGCCGTTGTCGCCGACCAGTGCGGTGATCTCGCCCCTGTGCGCGGCGAAGGTGACGTCGTGCAGGACCTGGACGGGACCGAAGCTCTTGTCGATCCCTCTCACTTCTAGAACGGGGTTCATATGCTCCTCCGCAGGGGTACGGCTGCCGCCAGCCGTACCCCTGACCGCGTTTACTGGATTCCGGCCTCGGTGCACTTGGCGGCGAACTCGCCCGTGCACAGCTCGTCCTTGGTGACGAAACCGTCGGCCACGACGTCCTTCACGCTGTCGAAGAAGATCCCCTGGGGGTCGAGCAGCACGGCGGGCACGTCCTGACCGCTCTCGGTGTCCTTGACCGTGCCGGTGGCCGAGGGCTTCTCACCCTTGGCCAGGGAGACCGCCAGCGCGGCCGCCGCGTCGGCCTCCTTCTTGATCGCCTTGTAGACCGTCATGCACTGGTCGCCGGCGAGGATGTTCTGCAGGCCCTGGACGGTGGCGTCCTGGCCGGTGACCGGCACCTTGCCGTTGAGGTTGTTCTTCTTCAGCACGGTGATGGCGGCGTTGCCGAGGCCGTCGTTGGCCGCGAGCACGCCCGCGATCTTCGGCTCGCCGGTGAGCATCTGCTCGAAGATGGTGCCGGCCTTGGCGTTGTCCCAGTCGGGCACCGACTCCTCAGGGCCCTTGACGTACTCGCCCGAGTCGAACTTCGGCTTGAGCACGCCGTCGTAGCCGGCCTTGAACAGCGTCGCGTTGTTGTCGGTGGGCGAGCCGTTGAGGTAGGCGACCATGGGCTTGTCGGCCTTCTTGTCGGCCAGGCACTTCGACAGGCCCTCACCCTGCAGGGTGCCGACCTTGGTGTTGTCGAAGCTGACGTAGTAGGCCGCGCCGCCGCCGAGCGTCAGCCTGTCGTAGTCGATGGTGGCCACGCCCTGCGCCTTGGCCTTGCTGAGCACGGCCTTGCCGGTGCCCGAGTCGAGGTTGACGATCATCAGCACGGTCGCGCCGTTGGTGATCATCTGGTCGGCGATCGTCTGGAAGGCGTTCTTGTCGCCCTGGGCGTTCTGGATGTCGTAGGCGACGCCCGCGGCCTTGAAGGCCTCTTCCAGGTACTTGCGGTCCGCGGTCTCCCACCTGGCCGAGGACTTGCTGTCGGGAAGGATGACGCCGATCTTGCCCGCGGCGGCCGCGCTGGAGGCGGGCGCCGCGCTGGACTGGGCAGGACTGGCCTGGGTGGTGCCACCGCTGTCGCCCCCGCACGCGGTGAGACCGAGGGTCGTCGCCGCTACCGCGGCGGTCAGGCTGAGGATCCCCTTGCGCATGGTGCACGGGTCCTTTCTCAGGGGGAACGGATGGGGGGTTGCTCCGCCCGCGTACGGCGGCGCCTGCCGTACGCGGTGAATGTTGTTTGCGGCAACGTATTCCGCCTCGGCCTGCTTTGGAAGACCCACGGGAGGGCGAGTTTGTTGTGGCGGGTAACAATCCAGAAACGCCCGGGAAACCGGCGTTCGCCCAGCGCCAAGAGGCGGCGACGCTCCCCCGCCGGGCAAGGCGCCGGCGCGCCGCCCCGAGGTCGGGCTCGGCTCGGTGAGGACGAAGACCTGCGGGGAGGGCGGGCCGCGCTCACAGCAGGCTCTGCGCGACCAGCGCCAGCGCGGAGAGCGCCGCCACCACGAGGACGGCGCGCCTGACCCCGCCGCCGTCGAGGTGGCGGCGCAGCGGCCCGGAGACGAGGAACCCCACCACCAGGAACGGGATCAGCAGCGCGCCCGACCACAGCGCCCTGACCGGCAGCCGGTCCACCCACCAGAGGATGAGCAGCGACTGGCTGGCGCTGAGGAAGAAGAAGGCGGCCAGCGTCGCGCGGATCTCCGGACCCCTGGCGTTCTGGTAGACCAGCCCCATCGGCGGCCCTCCGATGCCGGTGGCGGTCCCCGTGACACCCGAGGCGAAGCCCGCCGCGGTGGTCGTCCAGCCGTTACGCGGCACCGCCATCGCCCGTGCGGTCAGCGCCACGGCGATCAGCACCATGACCCCGACGAAGACGCCGAGGGACGTGGCGGAGACATGGACGACGATGACGGCGCCGATCGCGCTGCCTGGCAGCCGGCCGAGCAGCGCGAAGCCCAGCCCCCTCCAGTCCGCCCTGCGCCACTCCACGGCCAGCGTGAACAGCGGCAACGTGGCGTTGACCACCTGGATCGAGCCCGGCATGAGGGTGGGGTCGAGCATCGTCAGGACGGGAGCGGCGACCAGTCCGAGGCCGAACCCGACCCCACCCTGGACAACCGCCCCCACAAACACCGCCAAACCCGCCAGAATCAGGATCAACACCGCGTCTGTCATGGGCTCTATGCTCCAGGGTCGTGAGAATCCCCCTTCGCCGGGTCGCCACCGGCGCCCTCGCCCTGGTCACGACCGGTGCTCTCGCCGTCCCGCCCGCTCACGGCCAAGCAGGCCCGCCGGGACGGCTGCACGGGACCGGCGCGCTGCGCGCCGCCTCCTGTCCCGAGCCGCCGCTGATCTCGGGCGGCATCCCCCGATCGAAGGAGTACCTCACCGCGATCGTCAGGTGCATGGACACCGGGTGGTCGGCGCACTTCCGCAGGGCGGGGCTGCGCTACCGCGCCCCCAGGGTCCTCTACTTCGAGCAGCCGCAGGACGAGGTGTGCGGGCTGCCGTGGCCGGGCGGCGCGGCGGCCTTCTACTGCACCCGGCGCGCCACGCTCGTCTTCCCTCTCGAGGGCCCTTGGATCGAGGGGCGTACCGATCTGTACCCGCTGAAGGTCGCCGCCCACGAGTACGGTCACCACGTGCAGCAGCAGGCGGGCGTCAGGAGCGGCTACGAGAGGCTGGTGCGCGCCCGCAGGGGCGATCAGGCCGAGCTGGGCAGGCGCTACGAGCTGCAGGCCGACTGCCTGGCGGGGGTGTTCATCGCAAGCGTGTGGCGCTCGCTCGGCCGCTCCCCCGCCGACTGGACGGCGCTCGTCGAGGCGGTGAGGGCGAGCGGGGACGAGCCCGAGGGTCGCCGCAGCCACGGCAAGGGCGCCAGCCGCGCGTACTGGCTCGGACGCGGCTACGCGGCCGCGTCGCCCTCGGCGTGCGACACCTGGTCGGCACCGCCGTCCAGGGTCTCGTGACGGGCCGCGCCGAAGGCGCGTGCCATCGCAGGGTCTCGTGACGGACCGCGCCGACGCGCGTGCCATCGCGGCGGTGAGCCGCGGGGGCGCGGAGAACGCCGACGCCCCGCGCGGGATGGTGCGCGGGGCGTCGGTCAGATCGGGTGGTTCCCCCGAGTGGGGCGCGTTGAGGGTCGCGCCCGCCCGGCCCATGGCCGGGCCCCCGCCGCCCGCCCCCGGCTGATGGCCGGGTGCGGGAGCGGGAAGTCCCCCTACTTGGCCAGCAGCGAGCGCAGCACGTACTGCATGATGCCGCCGTGACGGTAGTAGTCGGCCTCGCCGGGCGTGTCGATGCGGACGACCGCGTCGAACTCGACCTCGCCCGCCTTCACGTGCACGGTGCCGGGGATCGAGCCCTGGTTGAGCGCCTCGACGCCGGTGATGTCGAAGCTCTCCTCGCCGGTCAGGCCCAGCGACTGCGCCGTCTGTCCCTCGGGGAACTGCAGCGGCAGGACGCCCATGCCGATCAGGTTGGAGCGGTGGATGCGCTCGTAGGACTCGGCGATGACGGCCCTGACGCCGAGCAGCGCGGTGCCCTTGGCGGCCCAGTCGCGCGAGGAGCCGGAGCCGTACTCCTTGCCGGCCAGGACGACCAGCGGCGTGCCCTCGGAGGCGTAGTTGACCGAGGCGTCGTAGATGAACGACACCGGGCCGTCGGCCTGGGTGAAGTCGCGGGTGTAGCCGCCCTCGGTGCCCGGCGCGATCTGGTTGCGCAGGCGGATGTTGGCGAACGTGCCGCGGATCATGACCTCGTGGTTGCCGCGCCGCGAGCCGTAGGAGTTGAAGTCCTTGACCTCGACGCCGTTGGCCTGCAGGTACTGCGCGGCGGGGGTGCCGGGCTTGATCGAGCCCGCGGGCGAGATGTGGTCGGTGGTGACCGAGTCGCCGACCTTGACCAGGACGCGGGCCCCGGTGATGTCGGTGACGGGCTCGGGCTTCTCCGGCATGCCCTCGAAGTAGGGCGCCTTGCGCACGTAGGTGGAGGCGGGGTCCCACTCGAAGGTGTTGCCGGTCGGGATCGGCAGCGACTGCCAGGTCTCGTCGCCCTTGAAGACGTCGGCGTAGTCGCGCTCGAACATCTCGCGGCCGATCGAGGAGTTGACGACCTCGGCGACCTCCTCGGGCGAGGGCCAGATGTCCTTGAGGAAGACCGGCTGCCCGTCGGTGCCGGTGCCGAGCGGCTCGTTGTCGAGGTCGATGTCCATCGTGCCCGCGAGCGCGTAGGCGACCACCAGCGGCGGCGAGGCCAGGTAGTTCATCTTCACGTCGGGGTTGATGCGGCCCTCGAAGTTGCGGTTGCCCGACAGGACCGCGGTGACGGCCAGGTCGTGCTCCTGCACGGCGGCGGAGATCTCCTCGGGCAGCGGCCCGGAGTTGCCGATGCAGGTGGTGCAGCCGTAGCCGACCAGGTTGAAACCGATCTTGTCGAGGTACGGCTGGAGCCCCGAGCGCTCGAAGTAGCCGGTGACGACCTGCGAGCCGGGGGCCAGCGAGGTCTTGACCCACGGCTTGCGGGTCAGGCCCTTCTCCACCGCGTTGCGCGCCAGCAGGGCCGCGCCCAGCATGACGAACGGGTTGGAGGTGTTGGTGCACGAGGTGATCGCGGCGATCGAGACGATTCCGTGGTCGATCTCGAAGGAGGTGCCGTCGGCCAGGGTGACCGGCACCTTCTTGTGCGGGCGCGACCCGTTCAGCGCGGGGGCGTGCGGCTGGTCGCCGTTGCCGTCGTGGCTGATCGCCGGGGAGTCGGAGGCGGGGAAGGACTCGGCCGAGGCCTCGTCGGCGGGGCCGAAGTCGGTCTCCGTCGCGTAGTCCTTGACGGCCGCGCGCCAGGCGCTCTTGGCGTCGCTCAGCGCGATGCGGTCCTGCGGGCGCTTCGGGCCGGCGATCGAGGGGACGACCGTGGCCAGGTCGAGCTCGATGTACTCGGAGAAGACCGGCTCCTCGGCCGAGGGGTCGAGCCAGAGGCCCTGCTGCTTGGCGTAGGCCTCGGTGAGGGCGATCTGCTCCTCGGAGCGGCCGGTCAGGCGCAGGTAGTCGATGGTCTGGCCGTCGATCGGGAAGATCGCGCAGGTGGAGCCGAACTCGGGGCTCATGTTGCCGATCGTGGCCCTGTTGGCCAGCGGCACCGAGGAGACGCCCTCACCGTAGAACTCGACGAACTTGCCGACCACGCCGTGCTTGCGCAGCATCTCGGTGATGGTGAGCACCAGGTCGGTGGCGGTCGCGCCGGCCGGCAGCTTGCCGGTGAGCTTGAAGCCGACCACGCGCGGGATCAGCATCGAGATCGGCTGGCCGAGCATCGCGGCCTCGGCCTCGATGCCGCCGACGCCCCAGCCGAGCACGCCGATGCCGTTCTCCATCGTGGTGTGGGAGTCGGTGCCGACGCAGGTGTCGGGGTAGGCCTTGCCGTCGCGGGTCATGACCACGCGGGCCAGGTGCTCGATGTTGACCTGGTGGACGATGCCGGTGCCCGGCGGCACCACCTTGAACTCGTCGAAGGCCGTCTGGCCCCAGCGCAGGAACTGGTAGCGCTCGCGGTTGCGCTCGTACTCCCTCTGCACGTTGCGCTGGAAGGAGTCGGGGTGGCCGAAGAAGTCGACGATGACCGAGTGGTCGATGACCATCTCGGCGGGGGCCAGCGGGTTGATGCGGGCGGGGTCGCCGCCCAGGTCGCGTACGGCCTCGCGCATCGTGGCCAGGTCGACCACGCAGGGCACTCCGGTGAAGTCCTGCATGATGACGCGCGCGGGCGTGAACTGGATCTCCACGCTCGGCGTCGCGCTCGGGTCCCACTGGCCCAGCGCACGGATGTGGTCGGCGGTGATGTTCGCGCCGTCCTCGGTGCGGAGGAGGTTCTCCAGCAGGATCTTCAGGCTGTAGGGGAGGCGGGCAGCGCCCTCGACGGCATCAAGCCGGAAAATCTCATACGACGCGTCGCCGACGCGTAGCGTGTCACGGCTGCCGAAGCTGTTCGCGGACACGGTGATTCGCCTCCTCGTTAGACAAGTTCTCAGTCACAAATCCTGCCGCACCATGCGACCTCCTATGACGTTAGGTCACCCTAACCAGGAGGTGGACAGGTCTCTCGACATCAAGATATCCGGCAAAGTATCTCGACATCAAGTTACCCGCTAGTACGCGAGACGCCAGAACAGGAGGCCGACAATCGCCACGGAAAGTACCGGCGCGAGAATCTTCTGCTCGAATTTCTTGCCGGTCTTGATGCCGATCTTCCACGGCAGCATGAACTTGTAAGCCATCGGCCACAGCACGGGACAGCCCCGCTCGGTCATGCAGTCGCCGACCACGTGGATGAGCGAGCCGATGCCGACCGCCAGCCCGAGCCACGCGTAGCCCACACCCAGCGACATGAACACGACGTAGAGCCCGGCGGTGAGCCCGATGTTGACCATCGCCGAGCCCATCTTGTTGCCGGGGATGCCGATGCCGATCGCGCGCAGGGACAGGCCGATGAGCAGGACGACCATGATGTCCCTGCCGATCGGATAGGTGCTGGCCAGGTAGTGCGCGCCAAACCCCGCCGCCACGGCGAAGGCCAGCGAGTGCGTGGCCCCCCTGTGCCCGCCCGACAGCCACGAGACCATCTTGCTGAGCAGCCAGGTCACGGGGCCGAAGGTCTGGGCGATGGTGGCGCTGGGGTGATCGAGGTCGGGCAGCATCGCCGCGCCCGCGCACACCAGCGCGCCCGCGATGAGTTCGGCGGGGGTCAGGGCGCCCGCCATGATGCCCGTCTCGATGAACCTGCTCGACTCGTTCACCAGCGGGAGCGCGGCGAAGACGGGCGCGAGGCCCAGCCAGGCGGCGGCTCCGGTCAGCGCGTGCGTGTGCCCCATCATGTCAAGATCACGCTACGTCATCGTAGAGCAAAGCGCGTGCGGGAGACGGGGACAAAAAAGACGAGGTCGCTACCGCGGCGACAGCACCCCCCAGCCCTGCCGACGCGGAACGACCTCGTCTGCTCTAGTTAACGGCCCCCGTCCCATCCATGTTCCCGAATTCCGCGACTTTTTCGTGATCTAGGTCACTCCGCGCCACTCCTCCACAGCTGTCCCGAAACCGGCCTTGCTTTCAGAATGTTAGCGATATATCTTTGAAGCATCGAGAGCGGTCGAAAGTCGATCGCGTAAGAACGGAGAACACACCATGAGTTCCGCACAGGCAATGGGCGGCGGCCAGTGGGCCGACCCCCGCGAGATGAAGAGGGCCGCCCGCGAGGCGTTCCGCATGATGGCCGGGGCGTGGCAGCACGGCGGCCATCACCACCAGAGGCAGGGACCGCCGCACGAGGGCGGCCCGCACGAACACCGGCAGCGAGGAAGAGGCAGGCCAGGCCCGTTCCCCTTCGAGTTCGGCAGAGGCCCTTGGGGCGGTCCTGGCGGGCCGTTCGGGCGTCACGGGTTCGGCGGCAGCGGCCGCAAGGCCAAGCGCGGCGACGTCCGCGCCGCCATCCTCGCCCTGCTCGCCGAGGAGCCGCGCAACGGCTACCAGGTCATCCAGGAGATCGCCGAGCGCAGCGAGGGCGGCTGGAAGCCCAGCCCCGGCGCCGTCTACCCGGCCCTCCAGCAGCTCACCGACGAGGGCCTGGTGATCGCCGAGGAGAACGAGGGCCGCAAGACCTTCCGCCTCACCGAGGCGGGGCAGGCCTACATCGCCGAGCATCCCGAAGAGGTCCGCGCGCCGTGGGACGCCATGCGCCCCGACATCGACGACAACTCGGCCGAGTTGATGGACATCGCCAAGCAGTCGGCTTTCGCGATGATGCAGATCCTGCACTCCGGCACGGAGGCACAGGTGCGCGAGGCCCGCAAGGCGCTGGTCGAGACGCGCCGCAAGCTCTACCAGATCCTGGCCGACGGCGACCCCGACGAGGAGTGACCTCCCGCCATGACCACAGGTGAAGAGCTGCGCATCGGCGACGCCGAGCGCGACGAGACGATGGCCGCTCTGCGCGAGCACTACGCGCAGGGCCGCCTGACCCGCGAGGAGCTCGACGAGCGTCTCGGCCTGGCCCTGACGGCGAAGACGGCGGGCGAGCTGACCCGCGTCTGCGCCGATCTGCCCGGTCCCGCTCGCCACTCCCCCGAGGAGTACGCCTACGGCTGGCCCGAGGCCATGGCAGCTCACCGCCACCACCTCGCGCAGCTGCGAGGGCGCCCGCACCACCTCCCCCGTGCCCGCTGGAGCCCGCACCACCACAGGCGCCACCACAGGGGTCCGGGGCCGATCGCGCCCTTCCTACTGCTCGCGCTGGTCATCGGCATCGCCGTCGGCGGATGGTCGGTGCTCAAGGTGCTGTTCTTCGTGTGGGTGGCCGCGATGGTGTTCGGTTTCGTCCACCGCCGCGCGCGTCCGCACCGGCTGCGCCCCTGACCACCGTCCCGCGCGGATCGCCGGCCCCGATCATCCGGGGCCGGCGGCGACGGCCGGCGCGGCATCCACCCGCGGAACGGATCTAGCCGAGGACGGCCGGCTCGGACGGGGCTGCCTGCCGGGCGGCGGGGTCGCGTTCGGCGGAGCGGAGCACGGCCAGCGCGACCACCAGGGCCGCCAGCAGCAGGCCCGCCGCGATGCCGAACGCCAGCCGGTAGCCGCCGGTCAGGGCCGCGGCCTGGGTCGCTCCCCCTGCCAGCAGCTCTCCGGTTCGGGAGGCGGCCATGGTGGACAGTACGGCCACGCCCAGCGCCATGCCGATCTGCTGCGTGGTGTTGAACAGCCCCGAGGCCAGCCCCGCGTCGTCGGCCCTGGCCGCGGACATGCCGAGCGTGGCCAGGGCGGGCAGCACCAGACCGCCGCCGGCGATCAGCAGCATGACCGGCAGCAGGTCGTGGACGTACGACGCCTGCACCGGCACCCTGGTGAGCCAGCCCATCGCGGCGAGCAGCAGGATCAGGCCCGCGACGAGGACGGCGCGCGCTCCGAAGCGGTTGTTGAGCCTGGCGGAGACGAACAGCGAGATGCCGCCGATCGCGACGGCCGCGGGCAGCATCGCCAGGCCGGTCTCGAGCGCGGTGTAGCCCAGGACCTTCTGCATGTAGAGCGCGACGAGGATCTGGAAGGCGAACATCGCCGACAGGCTCAGCATCTGGGCCAGGTTCGCGCCTGAGACGTTGCGGGAGCGGAAGACCCTCAGCGGCATGAGCGGGGCTGCGGCCTTGGCCTGCCGGACGAAGAAGCCGGCCAGCAGGACCAGCGACACCGCGCCGAGGCCCAGGGTGTGACCGGCGAGCCAGCCGTACTCCTCGATCTTGACGACGGTGTAGATGCCCAGCATCAGGCCGCCGGTGACCAGCGCGGCGCCGAGCGCGTCGGCGCCCGCCGCGAGCCCTGCGCCGCGGTCGGCCGGCAGGACGCGTACGGCCAGCGCGACGGTGGCCAGCCCGATGGGCAGGTTGATGAAGAAGATCCAGTGCCAGGACAGCGCGTCGGTCAGGACGCCGCCGAGCACCTGGCCGATGGAGGCTCCGGCGGCGCCGGTGAAGCTGAAGACGCCGATGGCCTTGACCCGCTCCCTCGGCTCGGTGAACAGCGTCACCAGGATGCCGAGCACCACCGCCGAGGCCATCGCGCTGCCCACACCCTGCAGGAAGCGGGCGGCGATCAGCAGGCCAGGCGTGGTGGCCGCGCCGGCGAGCAGGGACGCGGCGGTGAAGACCACGTTGCCGGCCAGGAAGACGGCCTTGCGGCCGATCAGGTCGCCCAGGCGTCCGGCAAGGAGCAGCAGTCCGCCGAACGGGATCAAGTAGGCGTTGACGGTCCAGCTCAGCTCGGCGGCCGTGAAGCCCAGGTCCTGCTGGATGGCCGGCATCGCGACGGTGACGATGCTGCCGTCAAGGATGGTCATCAGGCTCGCCGCCGACAGAACGATCAGCGCGAACCAGCGTGAGGGGGTGGGGGACATGGCCTCTCCTGTTCAGATGCGACAAGAGAGACCGTAGCAGATAGTTCCGTTAC
Source organism: Nonomuraea recticatena (assembly GCF_039533245.1). NCBI lineage: Bacteria > Bacillati > Actinomycetota > Actinomycetes > Streptosporangiales > Streptosporangiaceae > Nonomuraea > Nonomuraea recticatena. The sequence continues at coordinate 118,758 of NZ_BAAATE010000017.1, forward strand.
AGACGATCCTTGACGGGCCTACTTTTGGGACTGCCGGGCCCTGCGGGCGCCCTGACCGAGCTCCACCGGGGTCGACAGATGGCCCTCGACCAGCCGCTTCATCGCCCTGAGCAGCACCTCTCGCTCATCCTTCGGCAGGGCCTCCAGCGCGTCGCGATGCACGCCGTCGACGATCTGCTGGCTGCGCCTGGCGACCTCGGCGCCCTTCTCGGTGACCATGATGATCCGCGCCCGCCGGTCGGTGCTGGAGGGACGGCGCTCGGCCAGGCCCGCCTTCTCGAGGGCGTCGACCGTGACCACCATGGTCGTCTTGTCCATGTCGCCGATCTCGGCGAGCTGGATCTGCGTGCGCTCCTCCTCCAGGGCGTGGACGAGCACGCAGTGCATGCGCGGCGTCAGGCCGATCTCGGCCAGTTCGGCCGCCATTCTCGTGCGCAGCACATGACTGGTGTGGTCGAGCAGGAACGACAGGTCGGGCGCGGTGCGGCCGGGTGCCATGGCGGTCATGTCCCCAGCCTACTCAATCGTCCGCAAAGGGATTATCCGCAACGGCCTGGCCGCTGGGCGGCTACCCCATCTCCTCCAGCTTGCGGCCCCTGGTCTCCCTGACCCACCTGGTGACGAAGACGAACGACAGCGCGGCGAAGACGGCGTAGCCGAGGTAGGTCATCGACAGGTTCCACTCCGACAGCAAGGGGAACGTCTCGGTGATCAGCCAGTTGGCCAGCCACTGGGCGGCGGCCGCGACCGACAGCGCGATGGCCCTGATCCGGTTGGGGAACATCTCGCCCAGCAGGACCCAGACCACCACGCCCCAGGACAGGGCGAAGAACAGGACGAAGACGTTGGCGGCGACCAGCGCGATGGCGCCCTCGGGGTTGGGCAGGGTGACCCTGCCGCCCGCCTCGACGGCGGCGCTGAAGGCCCACGACGCGACGGCGAGCGAGATCGCCATGCCGGCCGAGCCGATGAGCAGCAGCGGCTTGCGTCCGATCTTGTCGACCAGGGCGATGGCGATGAAGGTGCCGATGATGTTGATGATCGAGCTGGAGAAGCTGATCAGCAGGGAGCTGCTCTGGCCGATGCCCACCGACTGCCACAGCACCGACGAGTAGTAGAAGATGACGTTGATGCCCACCAGCTGCTGGAAGACCGACAGGACGATGCCGATCCACACGATGGGCAGCAGGCCGAGGGCCGGCCCGCGCAGGTCGCGCAGCGTCTGACGCCGCTCGGTCCGCAGCACGCTCCTGATCTCGGCGATCCTGGCGTCGAGGTCGATGTCGTCGCCCTCGACCTCCGACAGCACCGTGCGCGCCTTGTCGTCCCTGCCGACGCCGACCAGGAAGCGCGGCGACTCGGGAATGACCGAGGCGAAGACGAAGTAGAGCGCGGCGGGCACGAAACAGGCCCCGAGCATCCACTGCCAGGCCTCGAGGCCCCACAGCCTGTTGTTGACGTCACCGTCGGCGACCTGGGCGATCAGGTAGTTGACCAGCTGTGAGACGGCGATGCCGAGCACGATGGCCAGCTGCTGGAAGGAGCCGAGCCGCCCCCTGTAGGCGGGCGGGGCGACCTCGGCGATGTAGGCGGGGCCGAGCACCGAGGCCATGCCGATCGCCATACCGGCCAGGACCCGCCACGCGGCCAGGTCCCAGGTGGCGAAGGGCAGCATCTGGCCGATGGAGCTGACCGCGAACAGCGCGGCGGCCAGCTGCATGGTCCTGGTGCGGCCCCAGCGGTCGGCCAGCCCTCCGGCGAACCAGGCGCCGACCGCCGAGCCGAGCAGCGCGATGGCCACGACGAACCCCGTCTGGCCGGGGCCCATGCCGAAGTGCTTCTGGATCCCGGTGACCGCGCCGTTGATGACGGAGCTGTCGTAGCCGAACAGGAACCCGCCGATCGCCGCCGCCGCCGTGATGAACACGACGTGCCCGAGGTGCTCCTCGTGCCCCTTCGTAGTCGCCATGAACTGGGGCTACCCTGACGATCTCCCCGTACGGCGGCGCATACGCAATCTTGACCGTCACAGGCGCGGATCGACCGGCTCCGACTCCATCGCCAGCACGGCGAAGACCGGTTCGTGGACCCGCCAGAGCGGGTCCCCGTCGGCCATCCTGGCCAGCGCCTCGAGGCCGAGCGCGTGCTCGCGCAGCGCCATGGAGCGCTTCTTGCCGAGGAAGCGACGGCGCAGCAGGTCGAGCGAGTCGGTGTAGTCCGGGCCGTAGATGATGCGCAGGTACTCGCGTCCGCGCACCTTCACCCCCGGCTGCACCCTTCCCCGCTGATGGACGGCGGGCTTGACGACCATGCCCTCGCCGCCCTGCCCCGTCAGCTCCTCCCACCACGCGACCGCCTTCTCGCGCGACTCGGCCGAGGTGAGGTCGACGAACAGGTGCCTGGTCGGCGTGATGATCGGGTCGTCGAGCAGCGCGAGGGTGTCGAGGTGCCAGGCGTGCGGTTCGAGCGCGGTGTTGCGTCCCTCGCAGGCCAGGATCTGGAACGGCGCCAGCCGTACTCCTTCGAGGCCGTTCACCGGCCAGCAGTAGCGCGCATACGCCTCGCGGAATCGGGCAGCGTTGTCCTGACGGCGGCGGGCGCGGTCCAGCAACTCGCTCACATCCAGCCCGCGTCCTGCCGCCGCCTCCAGCGCCGACGTGGCCGCGGGCAGCGCGGCGCCGGCCGCCGCGCCCACCGCGGCGTACTGCACGCGGATCAGCTCGCCCGCCTTGGCCGACCAGGGCAGCAGCTCGCAGTCGAGCGCCACCCAGTCCGAGCCGAGCGCCTCCCAGAGCGGCTCGCAGGCCGCGCGCAGCCGGGCCACCAGCGGGCCGAGGTCGTCGAAGAACGGACGGCCCGTCCGCGTGTAGACCGCTCCAGCCGAGCCGTCGGTGACGCCGAACCGCTCGGCGGCCACCTCGGGCGTCCTGGCCAGGACGGCGACCGCCCGCGAGCCCATGTGCTTCTCCTCGCACACGACCTCGGCCACGCCCTGGGCGGCGAACTCCTCGAACGCCTCGTGCGGGTGCTCCAGGTAGCCGTCGAGCTTCGAGGTCTCCGGCGGGGCCATGGTCGGCGGCAGGTAGACCAGCCAGCGGGGATCCACGGCGAACCTGCTCATCACCTCGAGCGCGGCCGCGGCGTTCTCCTCCATGACCTTGACCCTGGTGCCGAAGCGGGTCTCGATGTGCCTGGTGCCGCTCACGTCGCCGATGTCGAGCGTGACGGGGTCGCGGTAGCCGGGCGCCGACAGCGGCTTGACCGGCTCGTACCAGACCTTCTCCGCCGGCACCGAGACGATCTCGCGCGAGGGGTAGCGCAGGGCGGTCAGGCTGCCGCCGAAGACGCATCCGGTGTCGAGGCAGATCGTGTTGTTGATCCACTCGGGCTTGGTCGTCGGGGTGTGCCCGTAGACGACCATGGCGCGGCCCCTGTACTCCTGGGCCCACGGGTAGCGGACGGGCAGGCCGTACTCGTCGGTCTCGCCCGTGGTGTCGCCGTAGAGGGCGAACGCTCGTACCCTGCCGGAGGCGCGGCCGTGGTAGGCCTCCTTCAGCCCCGCGTGGGCGACGACCAGGCGCCCTTCGTCGAGCTGGTAGTGGCTGATGAGGCCGTCGAGGAAGGCGGTCGCCTCGCGGGTGAACTCCTCGGGCTCGGCGGCGAACTGCTCGAGCGACTGCTCCAGGCCGTGCGCGACCTTGACCTTGGCGCCCTTGAGCGCCCTGACCAGCTTCTCCTCGTGGTTGCCCCGCACGCAGACCGCGGTGCCCGCGGCGACCATGCCCATGACGAGCCTGACGACGCCCGGCGAGTCGGGCCCTCGGTCGACCAGGTCGCCGACGAAGACGGCCGTCCTGCCCTCGGGGTGGACGGCGCCGACCGCCCTGCCGTCCACGCGGGTCAGCTCCCAGCCCAGCTCGGTCAGCAGCGTCTCCAGCTCGGACCTGCAGCCGTGGATGTCGCCGATGAGGTCGAAGGGGCCGGTGAGGTCCTTCTTGTCGGTCCACGCCTTCTCGTAGGAGACGGTGGCGTTGTCGATCTCCTCGACGCCGCGCAGCACGTGGACCCTGCGGAAGCCGTCCCTGCTGATCTTGCCGAGGGAGCGGCGCAGGTCCTTGCGCTGGCGGATCACCACTCCCGCGCCGAAGTCGCGGTCGGGACGGCCCGCGTTGCGCTCGATCGCCACCTCCTCCGGCACGTCGAGCACGATCGCGTCGCACAGGACGTCGTGCTTCCTGGCCAGCGCGATGAGCTTCTGGCGCGCGGCGAACTGCACGCTGGTGGCGTCGACGACGGTCAGCAGGCCGCGTGAGAGCCTGGTCCCGACGATGTGGTCGAGCAGGTCGAAGGCGGCCTGGGTGGCCGACTGGTCGTTCTCGTCGTCGGAGACCAGGCCGCGGCAGAAGTCGGAGGAGATGACCTGGGTGGGCTTGAAGTGCCTGGCGGCGAAGGTCGACTTCCCGCTGCCGGAGACGCCGACGAGCACCACCAGCGACAGCTCCGGGATCCTAATGGTCACGGGTGAAGACTCCCATCTGGGTCGGAGCCCCGTGCTCGGGGTCCTCCTCGCCGATCGGCGTGAAGGCGACGCGGTAGCCGTACAGCTGGGCGGTCGCGGTGGCCCACGCGGTGAACTCCTCGCGGGTCCACTCGAAGCGGTGGTCGGGGTGGCGCATGCCGGTCAGGAACTCGTAGTGGACGTTGTACTCGGAGTTGGGGGTGGTCACGATCACGTGCACCGGCCTGGCCTGGCCGAACACCACCCGCTCGAGCGCCGCCAGCCTGGGCGGGTCGACGTGCTCGACGACCTCCATGAGGACCGCCGCGTCGTAGCCGGAGAAGCGCGGGTCGGTGTAGGTGAGCGCGCCCTGGAAGAGGGTGAGCCTGGCCCGCTTGGCGTCGGGCATCCGCTCCAGGCGCAGCTTGCGGGCGGCGATGGTCAGCGCCAGCGTGGAGACGTCCACGCCGGTGATCCTGGCGAACCTCGGCACGGCCAGCAGCGCGCCGATCAGCTGGCCCGACCCGCACCCCAGGTCGATGACGGAGGCCGCGCCCAGCTCCTCCAGCGTGCGCACGACAGCCTCGCGGCGCAGCGTGTTGAGCGGGACGGACCTCTCCTTCTCCTCCTCGATCCGGGGCTCGAGCGCCTCCTCGGTCTCGTCGCCCACCTCGGCGAGCCTGGCGAAGGCCGTACGCTCGAGGGCCCTGCGCCGCCCGAGGTAGCGCCGGGTGATCAGGGTGCGCTCGGGGTGGGCGGCCAGCCAGCCCTCGCCCGCGCGGATCAGCTTGTCGACCTCGTCGGGCGCGATCCAGTAGTGCTTGCCGTCGTCGAGCACGGGCAGCAGCACGTACAGGTGGTTGAGCGCGTCGGCCAGCCTGAGGCTGCCGCGCAGCCTCAGGCTCACGTACCGCGAGTCGCCCCACTCGGGGAAGTTCTCATCGAGCGGGACGGCCAGCGCCTCGCACTCCCAGCCGAGCGGCTCGAAGAGCCTGCGCGCCAGGTCGGGCCCTCCCCTGCAGGGCAGGGCGGGGATGGCGATCTCCAGCGGCAGCGCGCCCTCCGCCAGCTCGGGCCTGGCGTTGCAGCGGCCCGCCCTGGCGGTGCGGAAGACGTCGCCGAGCGCCACGGCCAGCAGCGAGGAGGCCGCGTAGGGCCTGTCGTTGACGTACTGGCCCAGGCTGAAGTCGGGCGAGTTCCTGCCTCGCGAGCGGACCAGCGCCACGGGGTCGACCTCGAGCATGAGCGCGGCGGTGCATCTGCTCTCGTCCGCCTCGGGGTAGAACACCCTGGCCGTGCCGAACGACTGGGAGAACTCCTGCACCCTGTCCGGATGCTTGTGCAGGAGGAACCCCAGGTCGGTGGCGGGCGTGGCGGTGGTCGAGATCGTCAGCAGCACGCGTCAAGTGTGCCGTAGGCCCGATAAGTACCGCCATGTCTTTACACGTGCGGGAGGATCTCGGCCGCGATCAGCTCCAGGTGGTCCAGATCGGACAGGTCGAGCACCTGGAGGTAGATCCGCTCCGCGCCCAGCTCGGCGAACCTGCCGATCTTGTCGAGCACCTCGGACGGGGTGCCCGCCAGGCCCTCCTCGCGCAGCCGCTCCACGCTGTTGCCGATCGCCGCCGCCCTGCGCTCCAGCTCGGCCTCGTCGGCGCCGACGCAGACGACCTGGGCCGCCGAGTAGACCAGCGGACGGCCCGCGGCCTGCCGTACGCGCTCGAACGCCTCGCCGGTCTGCTCGACGGAGTGGAAGGGGACGTTGTACTCGTCGGCGTACCTGGCGGCCATCCTCGGCGTCCGCTTGGCGCCCGTGCCGCCGATGATGATCGGGGGACGGGGCCGCTGGACGGGCTTGGGCAGGGCGGGCGAGTCGGCCAGCCGGTAGTAGGTGCCCTCGAAGGAGTAGTCCTTCTCGGCCTCCCACAACCCCGTGATGATCTCCAACTGCTCCTCCCAGCGGGCGAACCGCTCCCCCACCGGCGGGAACGGGATGCCGTAGGCGGTGTGCTCGCCGTCGAACCAGCCGGTGCCGAAGCCGAGCTCGACCCTGCCGCCGCTCATCTGGTCCACCTGCGCGACGCCGATGGCCAGCGGCCCCGGCAGGCGGAAGGTCGCGGGGGTGACCAGCGTGCCCAGCCTGATCCGCGAGGTCTCCCTGGCCAGGCCCGCCAGGGTGATCCACGCGTCGGTCGAGCCAGGCCCCTGGTCGCCGGATCCGATGCGCTGGTAGTGGTCGGAGCGGAAGAAGGCGTCGAAGCCGAGCCGTTCGGTGGCCTTCGCCACGGCGAGCAGGTCATCGTAGGTGGCGCCCTGCTGGGGCTCAGTGAAGATCCTTAGCTGCATCTGGCCATTATCCGGTCACATTCTCCCAACGACTGCTAGCGTTCACCATCGGTCATCGGGCTGACACGGTAGGTGATGATGGCGCGTCACAGGGAGCCAGGCACCCCGCCCCGTCCGCTGGTGGTGCTGGCAGGGCTGGGCCTCGCGGCGGTGACAGGGCTGGCGATCTGGTTCCTGCCCGCCCAGGCCACCCCCGACTGGTCGGCGCCCGGCCCCTCGCACGCGGCCAGGGTCTCGGCCGCCCCCTCGCCGTCCCCCTCCTCCTCGGCCGCCGAACCCGTGCCTTCGGGATTCGTGGCCTTCGTCGACACCGCGCGCACGCCACGGCTCGACCTGGCACAAGCCCTGCGCCGTACCGGCGTGCGCTGGTTCTCCCTCGGCAGGTTGATGGCGGGGCCAGGCGGGTGCGAGCCCACGTGGGCCGGCGGCCTCGCCTCCGGCCGCACCCCCTTCGCGGGCCGCGTCGCCGGCCTGCGCGCCGCGGGCGGTCAGGCAGGACTGCTGTTCGGCGGGCCCGACGGCCCGGAGGCGGCCGCCGCCTTCGCCGCCTTCGCCGCGCTGACCTCCGCCTACCGCGAGGTGATCGGCGCCTACGGCGCCCCCTTCGTGGAGTTCGAGGTGCGCGACAGCGCCGACCTGCCCGCCGTACGGCGCAGGGCCACGGCCGTGGCGGCGCTGCAGCGCGAGGGCGACCTCCTGGTGACCTACAGCGTGCCGCTCGGCCCCGAAGGGCTGGCCCCCGCCGACCTCGAGATGCTCAGGCAGACCACGGCGAAGGGAGCGCGCCTCACGACGGTCAACCTGCTGACGGCGATCGAGCCGCAGGCGGCGGGCGAGGGCCGGATGCGCAGGGTGGCCTCCTCGCTGAAGGCCGCGCATCGCCAGGTCGCCGAGGTCTTCCAGGTCGACTCGGCCGCGGCGTGGCGGCGCATGGCGCTGACCTCCGTGCTGGCAGGGCCCGACGACCTCAGCGCGCTCGACGCGCGCAAGCTCACGGTCTTCGCCGAGCGCGCGGGCATGGCGTGGAGGTCGGCGCGCGGCGTCCCGCCGTCCGCGCAGGTCGCCAGGGTGCTGTGGGGCGGCGGAACCTGAGCGCCGCGGCCGTAGGCCGTGACGGCGACCCGGGTCCGCGCGGCCACATCGCGGCCACATCGCGGTCAAGCGTCGTCGTGGGATGCAGGTTCGTGCACGATCTCTGCATCTTGTTCACCTTCTGCCGGATCCGACCCTCGACCATCCTTCCTGACTGACGGCACGCGAAGGCGGCTCGCTCTCCGCGCCCTGCCTACCCGCCGCGCTTCACGCTCACGGAACGGACGTCATCATGCTCAGGAAGATCTCGCTGACAGCGGCCTCCGCCGTCGTCGTTCTCGCCACCGTCGGGGCGCCGGTGGCGTCCGCGGGTGCGGTCACGGACAGGCCTGCCGCCCTCGCGCAGCGCGCGCAGGCGGCGGCACCCGCCGACAACCTGGCCCCCGGCCCGTACCACCGCACGCTCGACCCCCTGGTCGGCACCTGGAAGGCGGTCAAGTACAACTACATCCTCGGGACCGGCGGCAAGCCGATCGTCTCCCGGGACATGACCGTGCGGGTGCGCTGGATCAGCAAGACCGGCGGCCGGTTCCTTGAGGAGAAGACCGAGGGGACCCTCGGCGACAGGGCGTACTACCGGCTCGGCGTCCTGGGCTTCTCCCCCATCGACCGGCGCTACGAGTGGACCACCTTCGACAGCGTCACACCGACGGCGATGACCTACCGCGGCGCCCCGGTCAGCGACAAGACCTCGGTGCTCTCCATTCCCGGCGAGTTCACCGACCCCGGTGTCCTCGGCCCCGACTATCTCGGCGAGACCATCCCCATGCGGACCGTGATCACCGTCAGGTCGAAGAACCGGCACACGTTCGACCTCTACTTCACCCCGCCGGGCCAGCCCGAGCGTCTCGTCGACAGGGTCGTCTACACCCGCAAGCTCTAGGGGAGCCCTTCGGGTCCGAGCAGCTTCGAGCAGGTCAGGAGCCGGAGAGGGGGGCGCGTGGTCACGGCCAGGACAGCACGCGGCCGAACCGCACCAGCTCCCCGTAGAGGGCCGGGTCCGCCTCAGGCGCGAGCGCCAGCTCGACCAGCGCCACCGCCGCCTGCTCGGGCGTCTGCGCCCCCGTCATGTCGAACCACGGCCGCGACGACGCCGTGTCGATCATCCCGGGGCAGACCGCCACGAGCAGGCGGTCGTGCGCGAGATCCTCGGCGCGGCGCTGTCTGGCGAGCGTCCGTACGGCGGCGACCTGGCCCACCTTCGAGGGGATGTTGATGAACGCGGGCCAGCCCTCGTCGCCCGCCCGCCCCGTGAGCACGGCATCGCGCCACGCCAGCAGCGTGGCGTCGAGCTCGTCCAGCGTCGCCGCCTCGTCGAACGGGCGACGCAGCGGCTCGGGCAGTTCGCGCAGCCGTCCGAGGCTGCTGGAGACGACGACGAAGCGCCCGCCCCGGCGGAGGACGGGCAGGAACGCCCGCAGCATCCGGGTGGTGCCGAGGTTGTTGGCGTCCACGTAGGGCTCGATCACCTCGGCGGGCACGTCCTGCGGCACCGTCCTGAGGTAGTGGTTGGAGAAGACGATGTCCACGCCGCCGTGCTCGTCACGCAGCCGTCCGGCCAGCGCGGCGACGGCCTGGCCGTCGCGTACGTCCAGCAGGCAGGTCCTGACCTCGGCCTTGGCCTCCGTCACCTGCTCCCGTGCCCGCGCCACGCGCCCGGCGTCGCGTCCGGTGAGGTAGACGACGTCGTCGGGGCCGAGCCGTCGAGCGAGCCCCTCCACCAACGCGAAACCGAGCCCCTGGTTGGCGCCCGTCACAACTGCGATCTTGGACATGTCCGCACCGTATGCGGGGGGCGGCTCGTGCGACAAACGACGATCGCGCACACCTGCGATGCCCGCCACGCATGGGACGTCGGCCGGTCCGCGGCGCGCGGTTCGGCTTCTACATGTTGATCCACTTGTGCGACTTGATGCAGAGGCTGCCGCGACCGGGGTCCTGCGACGGGTTGGTCCACGCCTCCTGCTCGCCGTTGTAGAGCCCCCAGTGCGCTCCGCCGCAGGTGACGAGGTGCACGTCGTCCAGGCTGCCCGCGTACCCGTTGTTCCACAGGGACTTCACCCTGCCGCTGAAGGAGCACGGCCGCCCGCCACCCGCCCAGTTGCCGTCGTCACCCGACCAGCTGCAGCGGCTGCCCCCGCCGCTCACCCCGCTGTAGGCGCACAGGCTGCCCTTGGGGCAGTCGCCGAACCAGTACCCGCCGCCGCTCCTGGCCGAGGCGGCGCTCTCCTCCGCTCCCGCGGGCGACGGCGACGCGGCAGGGGAAGGCGACGCCGACGTGGACGGCGCCGCGGACAGCGACGGCGACGGGGCGGGTGCGGGACTCGAAAGGGCCGGGTCGGCGCTGGCGACCCCGCCCGCACAGGCCGCCGCGAGAAGGACGGCCGCCCCGATGGAGGCCAGTCGCTTGATCGTCATCGTCTGCTCCCACTGTCTGTCGAAAGGTCAGTGGGGTGGACGCTAGTGTCGCCTCGTTGGCGCGATGTTGGGCGCGGGTTGGGCGGCGTCGCAGCCCGACAGGCGGTTCCGCGTCCGAGCGCGATCGCCTCCATTTCCTCGCCACGTGATCCTCGCGGACGGCCATGCGCCATGGGACCGGGGAGCCCGACAGGCTGGCAGGGCGACTTCGACCAGCGCCCGGGTCGGCGTCAGGCCGACACCGCCTCGGCGTAGGCGGCGGGGAGCTCCATCGGCATCAGGTGTCCCGCGCCCTCGAACACGCGCAGCCCCCAGTCAGGCCGGCGCTCGAGCAGGAAGTCGACCGTTGACCGCTCGATCAGCGGGTCCTGGTCTCCCCACAGCAGCAGCGTGCGCGCCCGCACCTGGTCGATCGCGTCGAGGACCGGGCGCCTGTCGACGTACATCGCCGAGACGACCGAGGCGAAGGCCACGACGGCGTCTGCCATCCTGCCCGGCTGGTCGCGCATCTCCTGACGTTCCTCCGTCTGGAGCGCGACCAGTTCGGGCGAGACGCGCGTCAGGTCGCCCCGTGCCAGGTCGAGTCCGCCACCTGGCGCGGTCACGGGGTCGCCCCTGCTCAGCTTGGCCTCCAGGAGCCGCCTGCCGTACAGGCGCAGCGTGCCGCGCAGGGCCGGGACGGCGGCCGCCAGCGTGAGCCGGCCCAGCGTCTGCCAGGCCAGCGCCTCGGACCTCGTGAGAGGACCGGGCAGCGTCGGGCTGGTGAGCACCAGCCGCTCCACGGCCCTGGCGCGCCGGGCGAACAGCAGGCTCACCAGCCCGCCCATGGACCAGCCGTGAACGGTCAGGCGCTCCAGTCCGAGCGTGCGGGTGAACGCCTGCAGGAACCTGGCGTTGACGTGCGCCGTCGCCGCGCGGGGATGCGGTGTCTCGGTATGGCCCGCGAACGTGCCCGGCAGGTCGGGAGCGATGACCGGCCCCTGCGCGGCCAGCAGCGGGATGACGTCCAGCCAGAAGGTCCCTGTGGCGCCCATCGGATGCACCAGCAGCTGGACGGGCTGGCCGGCCCGCCCCCTGGCGTGCAGGTAGTGGACGCTCGCGCCCTGGACGTCCACCGTCTCGCTGCGGATTGCGGCCCAGCGCGCCGAGCGCTCGCCCCAGTCGCCGTATCGCACGATGCGCCTCCAGGTCCTGGGTGCCTGCCTGCGATGCTAGACCTCGCGCTCAGACCTCCCGCATGACGACTACAAGCCGCCCACTCGTCATCCAAGGCCGCGTCCAGTCGTACACCGCCGTCGCTTCGACAACAGCCCCCGCCCTCCTCCTGGAGAGCGGGGGCGCCTTTGCTTTTTCAGGATTCAGGGCGACTTGGGACAAGCCATAGGAAGGATCCACTCACAATGGCATGCGACCAGAGGAACAATGGCTGATTTGGACCCGCCGGCCACCCCAGAGCGTTCGGTCTGTTCATCGAACGCCCTTGAAAGGTTGGGCTGCCAAGAGGGGCAGCCGTGCCCGCAGCCTGGCGGCACGGGCCGCTCAGAAAATTCGAGCACCCCGTGCCGCCGGACACAGGCGCTCCACTTACGGCCTCGCGAGCTTAGCTACCTAACCTTTTTCGGCTTCTTCGCCTTCTTCGGCTTCCTCGGCTTGGGCCCGAAGCGGTAGTCCGCCTGCAAGCGCACCGGGAACATAGTGAGGATGGACATGCCAACCTCCGATAACAAATGGGGTACTCCTTCAGGGGTACAATACCGGCTATCTTTGGCCATTCACCCCAAATTCATGTCAATCCGGTCATGGGGTCTTTGGCGAACATTTTGGCTGGGTGCGCGCGGCAAGTTTTTCATCCAATTGGGCCTATGCCAGGCTCCGTGGACGCAGGGGAACACGCGAACGCCCAGCTCAAGTGCTGGAAGATTCTTTCGTGCGCTGCGCGCTGCAGCCCCGGCGAGACCGGCACCAGCGGCGACCCGACAACTGTTCACAACGGCCAGCAGGTAGCAGCGCGAAGCCCCGCTCCTCCCTTCGGAGTGGGCGGGGCTGTTTCATGCTGTCCAAGGCCCCGGTTTACCGGTCCTTGTAATCGAACCACCACGAGCCGTTGTACATGTAACAGTCCGTGACCAGGTAATACCGCCTGAATTCCGTGCGTTCGCTGATGCAGCGGCTGTAGTCGCCGAACGGCCCTCTGGGCTGCCAGTACGGCGCCTGGATGGTGATCGGGTCGGTTGTCGCGGACGGGCTGGCGTGCGCCACTGTTCCCAGCGGCGCCAGGGTGGCGAGAGAGATCAGGGCGACCGTAGCGGCCCTCTTCACAGCATGGATCACGAGCACCCACCTTTAGGAAAGAGTGTTGTGTGTGCTCATCTTGAGAGTTCTGCAGTCGTCTTACTATCGCCATCCCTGCCAAAGATCGCCTGAATAGTGCCATCGCGCCACGATCATTCTCTTCGGAGGGTGGGGGCCTTCTTTGCATCGCCGGGTTTCTGGGACGATTCGGGCGGATCGAAGGATCACCTCACGCGTCACAGTGGCTGGTTGCGACGTGCCCGCAGACCAGGCAGCTGAGCGCCGGGATGGTAGTCGCCCGCCTCGATCGCGCCGAGTAGCTCGGCCGCGATCTCCTCGAAGGCGTACCCTCGGCGCTCATCCCACCCATCCCTTCTGATCGTGCGCATCTGGTGCGCAGAACATGGGCTGGGGCGGCGGTCATCCTCGGGTGTAGCCGTGCATCATGTGTTGCGTTCCCAATGGTCACAGCCTTGATCGCTCATCTGACCAGCAGGGCCACGCACTCCACGTGATGCGTCATCGGGAAGGCGTCGAAGGCGCGCAGGTCGGCCAGGTCGTAGCCGAGTTCGGCGAACCAGGCCAGGTCGCGGGCCAGCGTGGCGGGGTCGCAGGAGACGTACACCAGGCGGGAGGCCTCCAGCGAGGCGATGCGCGTGACCACCTCGCGTCCCAGGCCCGACCTGGGCGGGTCGACGACGACGAGGTCGGCGCGTTCGATCTCGAAGCGGTCGAGGGCGTCCTCCACCCGTCCGCGTTCGACCTGGGCCCACGGCAGGTCGCGCAGGTTCGCGCGGGCGTCCCGTACGGCAGCGGCCTCGTTCTCGACCCCGAACACCGCGCCGGAGGGGCCGACCGCCTCGGCGAGCCCGGCGGCGAAGAGGCCGACCCCGCAGTAGAGGTCGAGCGCCCACTCGCCCGGCTCAGGGGCGGCGTAGCTGAGCACCGCGTCGAGGAGGGTCTCGGCGGCCCCGGGGTGGACCTGCCAGAAGCCGCTGCCCGTCACCTGGAAGACCCTGTCGCCGACCTGCTCGTGCAGCATGCCGGAGCCGTGCCTCGGCTCGGAGCGGCCCTTGCCCTGGTTGACCAGGATGGAGGCGGGCGCCTCGAGCGGGGGCACCGCGACGGAGCTGCGCGGCTTGGGCGCGATGACGACGGCGTGCTCGCCACCGGAGGAGGCGATGACCTCGACGCCCATGGAGTTGCGCCAGGTGTGCGTCTCGACGCCGACCTCCTCCACGGAGGGGTGGGCGATCAGGCAGGCCTCGACGGGCTGGATGTCGTGGGAGCGGTGCTTGCGGAAGCCGAGCACGCCCTCGCGGGTGGCGGCGAACTGGACGCGGGTGCGCCAGCCGAGGCCGTCCTTCGCGCCGGGCACCTCTTCGACCAGCACGTCCCTGGTGATGCCCGCCAGCCTGCTGAGCTGCTCGGCCACCACGCTCGCCTTGAGGGCTCGCTGGGCCTCGAGGGTGGCGTGCTGCCAGTCGCAGCCGCCGCACAGGCCCGGCCCCGCGTAGGGACAGGGCGGGGTCACCCTGTCGGGTGAGGCTTCGAGGATCTCCACGGCGTCGGCGCGGAGGAAGCGGGTCGTCTCCTCGGTGATCTCGGCGACGACCCGCTCTCCTGGGAGCGCGTGCCGTACGAAGACGACACGTCCTTCGTGTCGCGCCACACACCAGCCACCGTGGGCCACGGGCCCTACCTCGAGTTCCACCACCTGCCCAGACTACTCGTCACGCCTGTCGGGCTCGACCTCGTGCCACGGACGGCGGACCGATCCCGCGGCGTACGGGTCGCGGCGGCCCCTCAGTCTGTCGGAGGAGTGCAGCTGCCACGGCACGCTGGTCACCATGACGCCCGGCTTGAACAAGAGCCTGGCCTTGAGCCGCAGCGCGCTCTGGTTGTGAAGCAGGTGCTCCCACCAGTGGCCGACGACGTACTCGGGGATGAAGACGGTGACCACGTCGCGCGGCGAGCGCCGGCGTAGGGCCTTGACGTAGTCGAGGATGGGCTGGGTGATCTCCCTGTACGGCGAGTCGAGCATCTTGAGCGGGACGGGGATCCCTCTGCGCTCCCACTCCTCCTGCAGCGTCCTGGCCTCCGACCCCTCGACGCCCACCGTGACGGCCTCGATCGTGGAGGGACGGGTGGCCCTGGCGTAGGCCAGCGCCCTCAGCGTCGGCTTGTGGATCTTGGAGACGAGCACGATCGCGTGGTTGCGGGCCGGCAGGATCGACTCGTCGATCCGCTCGTCGACCTCGAGCTCGGCGGCCACGTTGTCGTAGTGGCGGCGGATGCCCTTCATCATCAGGAACAGGATCGGCATCGCGATGCAGACGATCCACGCGCCGACCAGGAACTTGGTGAACAGCACGACCACCAGCACGACCGCGGTCATGACGGCGCCGAAGAAGTTGATGGCCCGCGAGCGGTGCATCTGGTGGCGCACCCTGAGGTCGGTCTCGGTCTTCAGGTGGCGGGTCCAGTGGATGACCATGCCGGTCTGGCTGAGGGTGAAGGAGACGAAGACGCCGACGATGTAGAGGTTCAGCAGACGGCTGACGTCGGCCTGGAAGCCCCACAGCAGCAGGCAGGCGCCCAGCGCCAGGATGACGATGCCGTTGGAGAAGGCCAGGCGGTCGCCGCGGGTGTGCAGCTGGCGGGGCAGGTAGCGGTCCTGGGCGAGGATCGAGCCGAGGACGGGGAAGCCGTTGAAGGCGGTGTTGGCGGCCAGGAACAGGATGAGCGCGGTGACGGCCGAGACGATGACGAACATCAGCGAGCCACTGCCGAAGACCGCGTCGGCGACCTGGGAGATGATCGGCTGCTGGTAGTAGTCGGGGCCGACCGGCGTGCCGTCGGGACGCAGCAGGTCGACGGCGACGTGCTGCGGCTCGGCCACCGTGACGCCCGAGGCGAGGCCGAGCCCGATGATGCCGGAGAACATCGTGACGGCGACCAGGCCCATCATGAGCAGGGTGGTGGCCGCGTTCTTGCTCTTGGGCTTGCGGAACGCGGGCACGCCGTTGCTGATCGCCTCGACGCCGGTCAGGGCCGCGCAGCCGGAGGAGAAGGCGCGCAGCACGAGGAAGGCGGCGGCGAAGGCGGTGAGGTTGGTCTGCTCGGCCACCACCTGGAATCCGGCCGTCGGCGCCCTGAGGTCGTCGCCGAGCACCAGCAGCCTGAATCCGCCCCAGGCGACGAGGCCGAGCACCGAGATCATGAAGGCGTAGGTCGGGATCGCGAAGGCGGCGCCGGACTCGCGCAGGCCGCGCAGGTTCACGATCGTCAGCAGCACCACGATGGCGATGGCGACGGCGGGCTTGTGCTGGGCCACGAACGGGACCGTGGCGCCCACGTAGTCGACACCGTTGGCGACGGAGACCGCCACGGTCAGCACGTAGTCGACCATCAGCGCGCTGGCCACGGTGAGCCCGGCGTTCTTGCCGAGGTTGACGGTGGCCACCTCGTAGTCGCCGCCGCCGCTGGGGTAGGCGTGCACGTTCTGCCGGTAGGAGGCGACGACGGTCAGCATCACGACCACGACGGCGATGGCCACCCACGGGCTGTAGCTGTAGAACGACACCCCCGCCAGCGACAGGATGACGAGGATCTCCTGGGGTGCGTAGGCCACGGAGGAGAGCGCGTCGCTGGCGAAGACCGGCAGAGCCACGCGCTTGGGCAGGAGCTGCTCATGGAGTTGCCCGCTGCGCAGCGCGCGTCCGACCAGGACACGCTTGACTAGATCCGTCACCTTCGCCACGTCTGACGATGCTAGTCCTCGTCACCCTCCCTGCCGACGCGGCACTCCACGTGCGCGCCATACTGAGGGGAAGGCACACCCGTGGGGAGCACATGCATATCGTGATCATGGGATGTGGTCGGGTGGGGTCCACCCTCGCCCACATCCTGGAGGACAACGGCCACTCAGTCGCGATCATCGACCGCGACCCGCAGGCGTTCAGGCGGCTGCGGGCGGGTTTCAGGGGACGCCGGGTCACCGGCGTCGGCTTCGACCGCGACGTGCTGCAGGAGGCCGGCATCGAGTCCGCGGCCGCCTACGTCGCCGTGAGCAGCGGCGACAACTCCAACATCATCTCCGCGCGCGTCGCGCGAGAGACCTTCGGCGTCGACAACGTCGTGGCCCGCATCTACGACTCCCGCCGCGCCGAGGTCTACCAGCGTCTCGGCATCCCGACCGTGGCCACCGTGCGCTGGACGGCCGACCAGATCCTGCGCCGCATCCTGCCGGAGGGCGCCGAGCCGCTGTGGCGCGACCCCACGGGCACCGTGGTGCTGGCCGAGGTCGCCACCAACCCGGCATGGATCGGCACCAAGGCCACCAAGCTAGAGGAGACCGTCGGCGCCAGGGTCGCCTTCATCAACCGCATGGGCGAGGCGCTGGTCACCAAGTCCGACACGGTGGTGCAGGAGGGCGACATCCTCCACGTCATCGCCGCCGAGAACGACATGGACCGGATCAACAAGGTGCTGGCCGCCGCACCGGAGGAGGACCACTGATGCGCATCGCCATCGCAGGCGCGGGCGCGGTCGGCCGCTCCATCGCCTCCGAGCTCCTGGAGAACGGCCACGAGATCCTGCTGATCGACATCGACCCCAAGGCCATCAAGATCGACGCGGTGCCGCGGGCCGAGTGGCTGCTTGCCGACGCCTGCGAGATCTCCTCCCTCGACGAGGCCGGGCTCAACAACTGCCACGTCGTGGTCGCCTCCACCGGTGACGACAAGGTCAACCTGGTGGTCTCGCTGCTGGCCAAGACCGAGTACGGCGTGCCGCGCGTGGTCGCCCGCATCAACCACCCCAACAACGAGTGGCTGTTCAACGAGTCGTGGGGCGTCGACGTCGCGGTCTCCACCCCTCGCCTGCTGTCGGCGCTGGTGGAGGAGGCGGTCAGCGTCGGTGACCTGGTCCGGCTGATGACCTTCCGCCAGGGCCAGGCCAACCTGGTCGAGCTCACCCTGCCCGAGGACGCGCCCGTCGTCGGCCAGCGCGCGGGCTCGGTGCCGTGGCCCGTCGACTCGGCGCTGGTGGCGATCCTGCGCGAGGGCAGGGTGCTGGTGCCCACGGCCGACGACCCGCTGGAGGCGGGCGACGAGCTGATGTTCGTCGCCAGCCAGGAGGTCGAGGACGAGCTGGCCCAGCTGCTGTCCCCCCACTAGCCCGGACGGCGGGCCGCCCACCACGCCCATGCGGTGTGCAGCGCCCAGCCGGCGGCCGTGAGCTCGGGCAGCGCCTCCAGCAGCCTGGTCGTGAGGGCGCTGCGCCCTGCCAGGTCGATCCAGAGGTGCGCCACCGTCAGGGCGGCCATGCAGGCCGTCGCCGCCGCTGCGACGGCCGCCGCCGCGCGGGAGCGCCGCCACGGCCGCGCCGAGGTCGTGGCGGCCCATGCGGCCAGCAGCGCGTAGGCCAGGCTCGTCGTCACGTGGGCGGTGGCGCCCGTCTGGTAGCCGCCCAGGTAGCCGGCGAAGGCCACGAACGGCAGCGCCCTGGTGAGGGTGGCGTTGACGCCGCCGTCCGGCAGCAGGTCGCGCGGGAGCACGGCGGCCAGCAGCGCGACAGCGGCGAACAGCACCAGCAGGGCGGTGCCGGGGGCGAGGAGGGTGAGCTCGGTCCCCATCCGCCTGGCCACCCTGGGCACGGCGTAGGCGAGCACTCCCAGCGTCGCCGACGTCACGGCGCCGAACCTGAGCCCCCTGGCCAACACCGCCGCCGCGCCTCCCGCCTCACGCGCCGGCCCGCGCTCCCCCGCCGACCGCGCCGGCGCCTCGCGCAGGACCTCCGCCCCGGCCGTCCCCGCCGGAGAGGCCGTCCCCGCCGGAGAGAGCGGGGGCACGGGACCGGGGAGCGGGTCCGCCGCCTCGGATCTCCCCGGCGACCGAGAGGCCGCCGAACCGGGCGTCTCTGGAGTGGACGTGGCCGGTGTCTCGGGCGCCCTCGGAGAGGACGCGGCGCCGTGCCCGCCCCGAGCGGCCGGAGCAGGCGCCCCTGGACCACCCGGCGAGAGTGCGTCCCGCGCGCCGGAAGAAGGTACGGGCAACCCGGGGGTGCCGGGAGCAGGCGGGGTGGGCGCTCCGGAAGCGTCTTGTGCACGCGAAGCAGGCGACCCAGAGGCGTCCTGAGCAAGCGGGACATGCGACCCGGGGGTGCCGGGAGCTGGCGGGGTGGGTGACTCGACACCGCCAGGAGACGGCGGGGTGGACCAGCCGGATGCAGTTGGAGCAGGCGGGGCGGGCGACCCGGGAGCGTCCTGGGCGGACGGGGCGGGGGAATCGGGGGTGTCCTGGGCGGGCGGGTCGGGGGCCGGCGAAGCGGGGCCGGGGTCCTGGGGCTGGGCTCTGAGGGGGTCGGTGGGAGGGTCGGGGTCGATCTGGTCCTGGCGTACGAGCAGCGCCAGCGCCCTCGATCCCTCCCGTCTGCGCGCCTCCTCGCCGTGCCGCCGCCCCGCCACCACCACCAGCGCCGCGCTCGCCGCCTCCAGCGTCAACCGCTCCTCGGGTGACCTGCGCATGAGCCCCTCCACCACGGGACGCAGCCGCATGCCACGGCGCATGGGGCGGGGTTCGCGCATCAGGATCGCCGCCATCACCGCGACAGGGCTGTCCATCGCGTACGGCGGCGCCCCCTCGACCGCCGTGTACAGCGTGGCGCCGAGCGCCCACAGGTCGGAGGCCTCGCCCGCCGGCTCCCCCTCGAGCCGCTCGGGCGCCATGTACGCGGGCGAGCCCATGAGCATTCCGGTCGCGGTGAGCGTCGGGGAGTTGGCCACGTGCGCGATGCCGAAGTCGGTCAGCACCACGCCCCCGTCGTCGAGGAGCAGCACGTTGGCGGGCTTCACGTCCCTGTGGGTGATGCCGGCGGCGTGAGCGGCCCTGAGCGCCCCGAGGAGCTTGACGCCGATGTCGGCGACCACGTACTCGGACAGCGGCCCCGACCGCTCCAGCACCTGGGCCAGCGACGAGGCCGGCAGCAGCTCCATCACGATCCACGGATGGCCCTCGTCCACCACCACGTCGTGGATGGTGATCACGTAGGGGTTGCGCAGCCTGGCGGTGGCTCTGGCCTCGCGCAGAACCCGTTCGAAGGCCCTTTCCCTGTCCTGCTCGCTCATCCAGCCGGGCACCAGCACCTGCTTGAGCGCCACGGGCCGGTCGAGCACCTGGTCGTGGGCGCGCCAGACCGCCCCCATCCCGCCCCTGCCCAGCTCCTCGGCCAGCAGATACCTGCCGCCGATCAGCCGGCTTTCGGAAGGATCACCCACAGCCAGCCCCTACCCCCACATCCACCCCGCTACATCCGCAATGTCCACCTTCGCACAGTCGTCGACGGGTCATGCGGAGCACGCGAGCGGTGTCGCCGGAGTCGGCCGACCGGTCTTCGAAGGGAGCGAGAGCGGCGGGCATTCCAGAGAGTCAAAGGGAGCGAGAGCGGGCGGGGCCCCAGGGAGTCGAAGGGAGCGAGAGCGGGCGCGGCCCCAGGGAGCCGAGGCGAGCGAGAGCGGGCGAGAAGCGCCAGACAGTCGAAGGGAGCTCGAGGCCCCGGCCGGTCACGGGAGGGATGTCCGCGACGCCGAGATCGAAGAACGCGCCCGGCATCCCCGGCGTAACGGCGGGTCACCGGCGCCGCTGGAGCGCCGTGAACGACAGAGGGCCACCGGTGACCCCGGTGGCCTCTCCCGTGCTGTGCCGTGAAGGATGAAGAAAGGATCAGGTGGCGGCGGCGGCGATGGGGGTGCGGCCGCGGCTGAGGAGCCAGGCCATGGCGGCGAGGCTGGCCACCTGCAGCGGCCACCCCATGAGCACCTTCGCGATGCCCAGGGCCGCGATCGCCTCGTCGCCCCCGCCGAACAGGTAGATCGGCAGCTGCACCGCCACCCGCACCACGCACGGCAGCATGAGCAGCCACGTCAGCTTCGTGCACAGCCGCACGATACCCGCGTCCTTGTGCCAGGCGGTCGGATCGCCGGTGACCGAGCCGATGAGGAAGCCCACGACCGGCCATCTGGACACGATGGAGACCAGCATCGCGGCGGCGTAGCCGGCGTTGTAGAGGATGCCGGGCAGGTAGACGTCGCGCGCGTCGCCGGTGCGCGAGGCGAAGAACCAGCCGATGCCGATGCCGATCAGGCTGTTGATCACGAACTGCGGCGTCGAACGCTGCACGAGACGCACCACCAGCAGCACCGCCGCCAGGGAGGCGCTGATGATGAGCGAGAGCTGCAACCGCTCGGTCACCAGCCACGACACGGTGAAGGCGATGGTGGGCACCGCCGCCTCGACGATGCCGCGGATGCCGCCGAGGGCCTTGGACAGCTGGGACCTGATGGCCGCCTCGACGGTCTCGTGCGCCGTAGCCTGCTCAGTCACGGATGGGTCGCTCCTTGTCAGGCGCTTGGGCGCAGTTCGTAACGCGGGTTGAACATCACCTTGCGCCCGTCTTGCATGCTGACCAGGCCCTCGGCTTTGACGATGCGGCCAGGCTCGATGCCCGCGATCTTGCGTCGGCCCAGCCAGACCAGGTCGATCACGTCGGAGCCGTCGTAGAGCTCGGCTTCGAGAGCGGGGGCGCCACCGCGTGGCCGCAACGTCACTGTGCGTAGCGTACCGGCCACACAGAAGCGGCGCCTGCCACCACAGGAGACGATGGGCGTGGCGCCCGCCTGATCGGCGTCCTCCCGCAGCTCTTCCGCCTCGAGTTCGGCCTGCGTGGATGCCAGCCTGCTGAAGAAGCCGCGCAATCCCCCACGTTTGTGGGGCTCTGCCGTACTAGTCATGATGACCCAGCTTATGCGATGAAAAGCTCAGCGGAGCTCGCTGATCTCGGGGCCTCTCCTGAACGGGTTGAGAGGGACGTTCTGCTCGGCGGTGGCCGCCGGACGCTCGCCGGGAATGCGCAGCAGGATCGGCTCCTCGGGCGCCATCGGGTCGTCGCCGCGCACGACGACGACGTCGCGGATGACGTCCTCGAGGGGCTGGGCGACGTCGGCGTCGAGGGCGGCCTTGCCGCTGATGACCGCCCGCAGGAACCAGCGCGGGCCGTCGACGCCGAGGTAGCGGACCGGCTGGGTGCCGCCCTCGCCGGGGATCTGCCCCGCGAGCTCGGGGCCGAAGGGGCCGTCCTTGCGCTCGACCGTGCCTCCCGCCTCCTTCACGCTGGCGGCCAGCTTGGTCCTGACCTCGTCCCACAGCCCGCCCCGCTTGGGGGCGGCGAAGGCGTGCAGTTGCAGGGCGCTGTCGTGGTGGATGACCACGACGCCGATCGGCTGGTCGCCCGCGACGGCGACCTGGACGTCGTAGTCGGGGCTCACGCTGATGCGCATACCGCCGAGGTCGACCCTGTCCCTGTCGGGATGGGGCTCGTCGGCGTCCCACGGGCCCGACTCGCGCGCCTCCTGCAGGGGAGCCGCTTCCGCGACAGCCTGCTCGGGCTGCTCACGCTTGCGACGTCGGAACACTGTCGATCACTCCCTCATCGTCCTGTGGATCCGAAACCGCCCGCGCCGCGTACGGAGCCCGGCAGCCGGTCCACCTCGTAGAAGGAGGCCCGTTCGACCCGCTGGATGACCAGCTGGGCGATCCGGTCGCCGCGGCGTAGCCGGAGGGCCTCCTTGGTGTCCGTGTTGAGCAGCGTCACCTTGATCTCGCCGCGGTAGCCGGCGTCGACCGTGCCCGGCGCGTTGACGATGGTGACGCCGTGCTTGACCGCCAGGCCCGACCTCGGGTGCACGAACGCGGCGTAGCCGTCGGGCAGCGCGATCGCGACGCCGGTGCCGACCATCGCCCGCTCGCCCGGCAGGAGCTCGACGTCCTCGGCGGCCACAAGATCGGCCCCCGCGTCGCCCGGGTGCGCGTAGCTGGGCACCGGCAGCTCGGGGTCGAGGCGGTGGATGAGCACCTCTACGGTCATGCGGTCTCCTCGCTCAACCCCAACGTACGCGTCATGGGGCACGAGACTACCCCTTGGGCTGCCCGGATTCGCTCTTGACGGGACCCTCCGGTGGTGTCGGCGGCGCCGGTGGCGGCAATGCTGGCGGTTCGTGCCGAAGCTCGGGTAGCGCCCGGTAGATCACCGCTGCGACCGGTACGGCCACGGCCGCCCCCGCGATGCCGCCCATGATGCCGCCGACCGCCAGGACGATGATGATCGCCAGCGGGTGGAAGTTGAGGGCCCTGCCGACGATCAGCGGCTGCAGCACATGGTTCTCCAGCTGCTGCTCGACGATGAGCACGGCCAGGAAGATCAGCGCCTTGATCGGGCTGGTGGTGCCGAGCACGACCAGCGTGGCCACGGTGCCCGCGAAGAAGATGCCGACGATCGGGATGAAGCTGGCCAGGAAGATGAGGATGGCCAGCGGCGCCCACAACGGCACGCCGAGCCCCGCCAGCACGATGCCCATGACCAGGCCGTGCACCGCCGCGACCGCCACGGTGCCCTGCACGTAGTGGGAGACCGTGAGCCAGGCGGCCCTTCCCGCCCTGTCGACCCTGCCCGACATGCCGCCGAAGCCCTTGAGGAACCAGGCCCAGATGCGGTCGCCGTCCTTGAGCATGAAGAACGTCACGAACAGCATGAGCACGATCGAGGCCAGTACCTCGATGGCGACCTGCCCCGCGGTCAGGACCGTGTTGGTGATCGCGGTCTGGGAGGTCTGCAACTGGTTGGTTATGGTATCGACCCAGTCGTCGAGCTGCTTGGTCTCGAGGTGGATGGGCCCCGTCACCAGCCAGTCGCGCAGCTCGTTGATCGACTTCTGGACCTGCTCGACCACGGTGGGGAACTCGTCGCTGGCCCTGGCCCCGATCAGCCAGCCCGCGCCCACGATGATGGCGAGGGCGACCAGCAGCGTGATCCAGGCGGCGTAGATGGGCCGCAGGCCGGCACCGCTCAGCCTGCTGGACAGCGGATAGAGCAGCGCGGTCAGCAGCAGCGCGACGGCCACGGGCAGCGCCACGAAGCTGAGCCGGGCCACGATGAGCGCGAAGATGTAGACGACCACGCCGACGACGATCAGGCACACGCTCCAGGCGGCCATCTTGGCCAGCACGGGCGGCACGAGCTTGGTGGGGCGGTCGGAAATCACGTGTTCAAGACTGGCACGCCGCGCGGCAGAACGCGCGCGGTTATCGCCGTGGACGAAAAGATCGAGTGGGGGTACGACCTGGCCGTACCCCCACGCGATCAGGCCAGCTCGACCGAGACGGTCAGCTCCTCGCCCTGCTCCAGCACGAACTCGTCGACGTTGCCCGACCCGCACAGGTCGTCGGCGCCCTGGCGGATCAGCTCGGCCTGCGGGCCGCGGACGGTCAGCCTGGCGATCTCGGCGCGCATCGACACCTTGGCCTCCGACTTGGCCTTGCGGATCTGCCTCAGCACCTCGGAGACGACCGCGAGCAGCGCGGGGTCGCCCTGCCCCGCCTCCGCCGACGGCCAGGTGGCGCGGTGCACCGAGCCCTCGCGCCACCACGACCACACCTCTTCGGTCACGAACGGCAGGAACGGCGCGAACAGCCGCAGCTGCACGTCGAGGGCGCGCCGCAGCGCCGCGTGGGCCGAGGAGGCGGCCGCGTCGCTGTCGTAGGCGCGGGCCTTGACCAGCTCGAGGTAGTCGTCGCAGAAGGACCAGAAGAAGCGCTCGGCCACCTCCAGCGCCCTGGCGTAGTCGTATCCCTCGAACGCCTCGGTCGCCTCGCGCACCGTCTGCGCCAGCGCCGACAGCATCGACAGGTCGAGCGGCTGGGTGACCTCTCCCTCTCCTTCGGGGAAGCCCAGCACGAACTTCGACGCGTTGAGGATCTTGATCGCCAGGCGGCGGCCGATCTTCATCTGACCGGTGTCGAAGGTGGTGTCGGTGCCGGGCCGGCCGCCCGCGGCCCAGTAGCGGACCGCGTCGGAGCCGTACTCCTCGAGCATCGCCATCGGCGTGGTGGCGTTGCCCTTGGACTTGGACATCTTCTTGCGGTCGGGGTCGAGGATCCAGCCGGAGATCGCCACGTTGCGGAAGGGCAGCGAGTCGAACTCCTGGTGGGCGCGGACCACGGTGGAGAACAGCCAGGTGCGGATGATCTCGTGGGCCTGCGGGCGCAGGTCCATCGGGAAGACGCGGCCGAACAGGTCGGGATCGTCCCTCCAGCCGCCGACGATCTCGGGCGAGAGCGAGGAGGTGGCCCAGGTGTCCATGACGTCGGTGTCGCCGACGAAGCCGCCTGGCACCCCGCGCTGCTGCTCGGTGTAGCCGGGCGGCACGTCGGAGGAGGGGTCGACGGGCAGCATGTCGTCGGTGGGCAGGATGAGCGCCCCTGTGTCGACCTCGTACCAGACGGGGAACGGCACGCCGAAGAAGCGCTGGCGGGAGATCAGCCAGTCGCCCGCCAAGCCCTTGACCCAGTTCTCGTAGCGCACCCGCATGTGGGCGGGGTGCCATTCGAGCTCGGCGCCGCGCTGGAGCAGCCGCTCGCGCAGCTCGGCGTCGCGCCCGCCGTTGCGCAGGTACCACTGCCTGGTGGTGACGATCTCGAGGGGCTTGTCGCCCTTCTCGTAGAACTTCACCGGCCTGGTCACGGGGCGCGGCTCGCCGTCGAGGTCGCCGGACTCGCGCAGCATCTCCACGATCCGCTCGCGGGCGCTGTGGACGGTCTTGCCCGCCAGCTCCTTGTACGGCTCGGGCTCCACCCCCTCGGGCGCGTCGGGCAGCAGCCTGCCGTCCCAGCCCATGACGGGCCTGGCGGGCAGGCCGAGCTCGCGCCACCACGTGACGTCGGTCAGGTCGCCGAAGGTGCAGATCATCGCGATGCCCGAGCCCTTGTCGGGCTCGGCCAGGTGATGGGCCACGACCGGCACCTCGACGCCGAACAGCGGCGTCAGCACGGTGGTGCCGAACAGGCGCTGGTAGCGCTCGTCGTCGGGGTGGGCCACCAGAGCGACGCAGGCGGGGATGAGCTCGGGCCTGGTGGTCTCGATCCAGACCGGGCCGTGGTCGCCGTAGAAGGAGACGCGGTGGAAGGCGCCAGGCCACTCCCTGTCCTCCAGCTCGGCCTGGGCCACGGCGGTGCGGAAGGTGACGTCCCACAGCGTCGGCGCCTCGGCCTGGTAGGCCTCGCCCCTGGCCAGGTTGCGCAGGAAGGCGCGTTGCGAGGTGGCCCGCGAGGCGCCGTCGATGGTGGCGTAGGTCAGTGTCCAGTCGACCGACAGGCCGAGGCGCCGCCACAGCTGCTCGAAGGCCTTCTCGTCCTCGATCGTGAGCCGTTCGCACAGCTCGATGAAGTTGCGCCGCGAGATCGAGATCTGCTGCTTTCCCGGTTTGTCGGGCGGCTCGAAGGCGGGGTCGTACGGCACGGAGGCGTCGCCGCGCACGCCGAAGTGGTTCTGGACCCTGCGTTCTGTCGGCAGTCCGTTATCGTCCCAACCCATCGGGTAGAAGACCTCGCGCCCCCGCATGCGCTGGAAACGGGCGATGGTGTCGGTGTGGGTGTAGGAGAAGACGTGGCCGACGTGGAGCGAGCCGGAGACGGTCGGAGGCGGGGTGTCGATCGAGTAGATCTGCTCGCGCGTCCTCGACCGGTCGAACCGGTAGACGGCGTCGGCTTCCCAGCGCTCTACCCATACCTGCTCCAGGCCGTCGAGAGAGGGTTTCTCGGGCATGGGCGCACGGCGTGATCGCTGAGTCATGCCTCTAAATGGTACGCGTCGAAGACGAATAGGGTTGCACACATGAAGACAGAGGAGAAGCCGGACATCGCCTGGCGCGTGATCGGCGGCCTGGTCGGTCTCGGCACCGCATGGGCGGCCAAGAAGGTGCTCGGGATCGCGTGGGTGAAGATCACGGGCAAGGAGCCGCCCATCGACACCGACTCCGACGAGGTCGGCATGGCCGAGGCGATCGGCTACGCAGTGCTGATGGGCGTGGGCATGCAGGTGGCCCAGATCGTGGTGAACAAGACCGCCAAGAAGCGCTACCTCGCCTGGAAGGCGCTCAAGACTCCAACGCGGTGAGGAACTCGCTGGCCCAGCGGTCCACGTCGTAGGTCGAGACCCGGCGGCGCATCGTGCGCATCCGCCTGGCCACCTCGTGCGGCGTGGCCCGCATGGCCGCGAGCATCGTACGCTTGAGCCCCTCCACGTCGTAGGGGTTGACCAGGTACGACTGCCGCAGCTCGTCGGCGGCCCCGGCGAACTCGCTGAGCACCAGGGCGCCTCGCAGGTCGTTGTGGCAGGCGACGTACTCCTTGGCCACCAGGTTCATGCCGTCGCGCAGCGGTGTCACGACCATCACGTCGGCGGCCAGGTAGAGCGCGGCCAGCTCCTCGCGGTCGTACGACTGGTGGAAGTACTGGATCGGCTGGTGGCCGAGCATCGAGTGCTCGCCGTTGATCCTGCCGACCTGCAGCTCGATGTCGTCGCGGAGCCTGCGGTACTCCTCGACCCGCTCCCTGCTCGGGGTGGCGATCTGGATGAAGACCGCCTCGCTGGCGTTCAGCCTTCCCTCGGCCAGCAGCTCGCCGAAGGCCTCCAGGCGCTGGCCGATCCCCTTGGTGTAGTCGAGCCTGTCGACGCCCAGCAGGACGTGCTCGGGGTCGCCGAGATCGGAGCGGATCTCCTTGGCGCGCTGCACGATGTGCGGCTCGCGTACCAGGTTGTCGAGCTCGGAGAAGTCGACGGAGATCGGGAAGGCCTGCGCGGTGACCGAGCGGCCGTCGCCGGTGTAGACCTCGTTGCCCTTGTAGGACAGTCCGAGCAGTCGGCGGCAGAGCCTGATGAAGTTGGAGGCGCCCCCCGGCCGCTGGAAGCCGACCAGGTCGGCGCCGAGCAGGCCCTCGACCAGCTCCGTGCGCCACGGCAGGCGCCAGAACAGCTCGACGGGCGGGAAGGGGATGTGCAGGAAGAAGCCGATGCGCAGGTCGGGACGGCGCTTGCGGAGCATGGCCGGCACGAGCTGCAGCTGGTAGTCCTGCACCCAGACCACGGCGCCCTCGTCGGCGGCCTCGGCCGCGGCGTCGGCGAAGCGCTCGTTGACCTTGCGGTAGGTGTCCCACATGTGGCGCTCGAAGACCGGCGGGGCGACCACGTCGTGGTAGAGCGGCCAGAGCGTGGCGTTGGAGAAGCCCTCGTAGTAGAGCTGGACCTCCTGCTCCGACAGCGGGACGGGGATGAGGTTCATGCCGTCCTGCTCGAAGGGGCCCAGCTCCTCGTCGGGGGCGCCGTGCCAGCCCAGCCACGCGCCGTGACGGCGCTGCATCACCGGGGCTATGGCGGTGACGAGCCCGCCAGGACTCCTGCGCCAGGAAGCGGTGCCATCCGGTTGCACGCTCCTGTCCACCGGCAAGCGGTTCGCGACGATCAGGAACGAGCTTCGGGCGGCCACCTATGTCCTCCAGGGATGTCGAAAGTCCGTTGTCATTTACCCGTGGAGTGCGCAAACAAACACAAACCGGTCAGCTATCCCAGACGTAGAATCCCTTACCGCTCTTACGGCCCAGCTCTCCCCTCGCGACCATCTCACGCAGCAGGACAGGGGGCTCGAAGCGGGGGCCGAGCCTGGCGTGGAGGTACTCGGCGATGGCCAGCCGCACGTCGAGGCCGACCAGGTCGCCGAGCTTGAGCGGCCCCATGGGGTGGCCGTAGCCGAGGGTCATGGCGGTGTCGATGTCCTCGGCGCCGGCCACGCCCTCCTCCACCATGCGGATGGCCTCGAGACCGACCAGCACGCCCAGGCGGCTGGTGGCGAAGCCGGGCGAGTCGTTGACCACCACCCCCGTCTTGCCCAGCGCCTCGACGTACCTCCTCGCCCTGCCGAGCACCTCGGGCGGGGTGTGCGGGGTGACGACGATCTCGACCAGACGCTGGACGGGGACGGGGTTGAAGAAGTGCAGCCCGATCAGCCGGTGCGGGCCGCGCAGGGCCGCCGACAGCTCAGTGATCGACAGGGAGCTGGTGTTGGTGGCGAGGACGGCCTGCGGCCCCATGCGCGCCTCGGCCTGAGCCAGCACCTCGGCCTTGAGCGCGGGATCCTCGGGCACCGCCTCGATCACCAGCTCCGCGCTCTCCGGCACGGGCCCCAGGCTGAGCCGTCGCAGCGCCTCGTCGGCCCGTACGTCAGGCCGCCTGGCCTCGGCCGTCCTGAGCCCCTTGGCGATGCGCCCCTCCGCCGCCCTCGCCGCCTCCTCGCCGGCCTCCTGCACGCTCACCCAGGCGCCCTCGGCCAGGAAGACCTGGGCGATGCCCGCCCCCATCCGCCCGCCGCCGATCACCGCGACCCGCACGCTCACCGCCTCCTCAGGGCTCGGACGTCAGGCGTGACGGCGCGACTGGACGAGGTGGAAGCGCCCCGCCACGAAGCCGGGATCGGTCAGCGAGGCGGTCGCGGCCGGATTGGCCCCTGTGCCGTGGTAGTCGCTGAAGGCGGCCGACTGGTTGACGAAGACGCCGCCGGTCAGGTTGCACGACAGGTTCACCCCCGCCTCGAGCGCCGCCCTCTCCGCCGACTCCAGCACCTGCTCGGAGGTGGAGTAGACCGAGGCGGTCAGCGCCCCGCGGCCGGCGATCGTCCGCCTGAGCACCTGGAGCGAGTCGTCGGTCGAGGCCGTGGCGACCACGAAGGCGATGGGGCCGAAGTGCTCGCGCCCGTAGACGTCCTCGCGCTCGGCGGGCAGCTCGACGATCACCGGGGTCCGCACCGTCGCGCCGGGGAAGGAGGGATGCGCCACCGCCCTGGACTCGAGCACGACCTCCCCGAGCGAGGGGGCGGCCTCGAGCCGCTCGAGCACGCCCGCGTTGACGATCGCCCCCGTCAGCTCGACCGCCCGCGCGTCGTCGCCCAGCAGCCCGCCGACGGCCGCGGCCAGGTCGGCCGCCACCTCGGAGAAGCTCTTGTGCCCCACGTCGGTCGCGATGCCGTCGGAGGGGATGAGGATGTTCTGCGGCGCGGTGCACATCTGGCCGCTGTAGAGCGACAGCGAGAAGGCGATGTTGCCGAGCATGCCCTTGTAGGCGTCGGTGGAGTCGACGACGATCGTGTTGACCCCCGCCTTCTCGGTGTGCACGAGCGCCTGGGTGGCGTTGCGCTCCAGCCAGTCGCCGTACTCGGTGGAGCCGGTGAAGTCGACGATGCGCACGTCGGGGTGGGTGGCCAGCTGGGTGGCCAGGCCCTGCCCCTCCTCGGCGGCGAGCGTGACGAGATCGGGGTCAAAGCCCGCCTCCGCCAGCACCTCGCGGGCGATGGCGACGGTGATCGCGAGCGGCAGGACGGCGCCCGGGTGCGGCTTGACGACGACGGGGTTGCCCGTGACCAGCGAGGCGAACAGGCCAGGGTAGGCGTTCCAGGTGGGGAAGGTGTTGCAGCCGATCACCAGGCCGACGCCGCGCGGCACGACGGTGAACTTCTTCGACATCACCAGCGGCTCGCCCTTGGCGGGCTTCTCCCAGCGCGCCGAGGGCTGGGCGGCGGTCATGGCGGCCAGGCCGTAGGCGACGGCCTCGAGACCGCGGTCCTGCGCGTGGGGGCCGCCGGCCTGGAAGGCCATGACGAACGCCTGTCCCGTGGTGTGCTGGACGGCGTTGGCGATCTCGAAGCTGCGCTGGTTGATCCGGTGCAGGATCTCCGCGCAGACCAGCGCCCGCGCCTTCGGGCCCGCGTCGCGCCACGCGGGCATGGCCGCCTTGGCCAGCTCCACGAGCTGCTCGGGCGAGGGCTCGGGGTAGGTGATCCCGAGCTCCATGCCGTACGGCGAGCGTTCGGCGCCGATCCAGTGGCCGGTGCCGTGCTGGTCGAGAGGGAAGGGCTTGCCGAGGTAGGACTCGAAGGCCTCCTTGCCCCGTTCGGCCGCGCCCTCGCCGTACACGCGGGGGCTCGGGGACTCGGGGTAGGCGCTCCAGTAGCCGCGTTCGGCGATCGCCTCCATGGCCCTCGACAGCGTCTGTTCGTGCTGGTCGAACATGGTTGTCCCTCCCTTGACAGGACCCGCCGACGATGATGTGTTTACCGAACATTCGGTCAGCTGACAAGGGAGACATCCGTGGAAGGCGCGCGTCGGATGATGGCCGACGACGCGGCCTCGGCCGCGCTGGGCATCGAGCTGACCGAGCTGGCCGAAGGGGCCGCCGACTGCCGCATGACGGTGACCCCTGCGATGATCAACGGCCACGGCCTGTGTCACGGCGGGTACGTCTTCCTCCTGGCCGACACCGCCTTCGCGTGCGCGTGCAACAGCCACGGGCCCGTCACCGTGGCGGCGGGCGCGGAGATCATCTTCGTCTCCCCCGCGAGGGAGGGCGAGGTGCTGACGGCCTCGGCCCGTGAGCGCACCCGCTTCGGGCGCAGCGGCGTCTACGACATCACCGTGCGGGGAGAGGACGGGCGGGTGGTCGCGGAGTTCCGCGGGCGCAGCCGTACCTTGAGGGAGGGTCCATGACGTCACCGGACGAGCTCGCCGCCCTTCGGCTGGAGCGGCCCCGGGTCGGCGGGCACGCAGCAGCGCATGGCGGACCTTCGGGATAATCGACCACATGACCACCACTCCGGCCCGTCAGCGCGGGCGAGGGCACGACTCCGAGTCCGTGCTGCACGCGGCTGTGACGGTCTTCAACGAGCGCGGGTACGACGGCACCAGCATGGAGGACCTCGCCCGCGCGCTCGGCATGACCAAGTCGGCGATCTACTACCACGTTCCCGGCAAGGAGCAGCTGCTGGCGCGGGCACTGGACAGGGCGCTCGACGGACTGTTCAGCATGGTCGACGACAGCATGGCCACCTCGGGCCCCGCCATCGCCAGGCTGGAGTGGGTGGTACGGCGCAGCGTGTCGATCCTCGTGGAGCGCCTGCCGTACGTGACGCTGCTGCTGCGGGTGCGCGGCAACAGCGCCACCGAGCAGCACGCGCTGGAGCGGCGCAGGCAGTTCGACAGGTTCGTCAGCGGCCTGGTGAAGGAGGCGGCGGCCGAGGGGCACGTCAGGCCCGACGTGGACCCCGCGCTCGTGACGCGGCTGCTGTTCGGCGCCGTCAACTCGATCACCGAGTGGTACCAGCCCTCGCGCGGCGGGTCGGCTGAGGATCTCGCCGACGCCATCGTCAAGATCGCCTTCGACGGCCTCCGCACGCGCTGAGTCCGGGGGCGGGCCGGGGGAGGGCCCGCCGCCCGGACACGTCAGCTCTCGAGCTCGGCCGACCCGGCGGGGCGAGGCAGGGCGGGCCGCTTGATGCGCAGGTCCGCGCGGACCGCCTCGCCGAGCTTCTTGGTCGCGGCCCTGTTGAGCATGCCGCCGGCCACCGCGCCGGTCAGGAACGGGCCGAGGGTCGTCAGGTGCCGTCCGAGGGTTCTCATCAGCCTGTTGCGCAGCGCGGTCTTGGTCGCGGCGCCCAGAGCGAGCGTGACTGAGGCGGGCGCCAGCGGATCGATGCCCCGCTGCTTGGACCAGGCGGCGGCGAACGCCACGGCCCGCTGCGTTCCCGTGCCGGGCACGTCGATGCCGTAGACCGCGTGCAGCTCCGCCAGGAGCTTGACCTCGACGGCGGCCACGACGATGGTCTCGGCCACGAGCTGGGCCGGCGCCGACAGCAGCAGGGGCGGGGCGGCGAACTCGGCGGCGGCCAGGGCCCCGCCGATCGCGCCGACCGTCATCGTGGCCTTCTGCGCGGTGCGGACCAGGTCGTCGGCGAGCTGCTCGCCGGTGAGGCCGTGGTGGTGCTCGGAGAGGGTGGCCAGGTCCCTGATCGGAATTCTGGGCGCGATGCTGAGGAAGACGTCAGCCAGCCAGCGGCCCCTGCCCACTCCTGAGGCGCCCGCCTTCCTGCCTCCGTCGGCCAGGGCCTTGGTCAGGCGGCCGAGCAGCCTGCGCCGCTCGCCGCCCTCGAGCTCGTCCGCCTGGACCAGACGTCCGACGAGCTCGCCGACCTCTTCGTTCGGGTCCTTCTCCTCGGCGGAGGCAGCGGGAGACTCTGCGGGTCCAGAGTCGTTCACAAAGTCGTCCCGCTCCTCTTTCTTCGGTGACACGATGCGTTGCCCTCTCCGTCAGGCGGCGCACTCCCTGCAGACCTGCTGACCGTTCCTCTCGGAGGCCAGCTGGCTGCGGTGGTGCACCAGGAAGCACCGTGAACAGGTGAACTCGTCGGCCTGACGAGGAATCACCCTCAGGGACAGCTCCTCGTTCGACAGGTCCGCGCCGGGCAGCTCGAGCGACTCGGCGAGGTCGGTCTCGTCGATGTCGATGCTGCCGGATGACTTGTCCGTGCGCCGCGCCTGGAGTTCCTGGAGGCTGTCCTCCCCCAGGTCGTCATCGGTCTTGCGCGGGCTGTCGTAGTCGGTAGCCATGGTGCTCGCTCCATCCCCCTCATCTATGGTTTCGCGCTCGTCGCGCGTGTCTAACGTCCGAGAGGCCCATCTTGTGCCCGATTCCTTCAGGGAGATTTGTGCATCGGTACCCCGCGGGAACGGCCACTGAACCTCCCTACACGAAGGGCGTGCTGCCAACGGCCCGTGGTTAGCCAAATATGGCGAAACACACAGCATTGGCGGCATGCACCACCGTGTTCGACGGCACATCCAACCACATGTACGGCGTGAACGAGACTCCCCCGTCAGATCAACACGCCGGACTACCGCCCAGGGAGTCGAATGGTCACGACAAGTCCACCGCCGTCGCGCGGCACCGCGGCCACGTTTCCGCCGTGCGCCTGCACGACCGCGCGGACGATGGACAGGCCGAGCCCAGATCCCTTCGCCGAGTCCACGCGGTCGGCGTGGAGCCGCCTGAAGGGCTCGAACAGGCTGTTCACCTCGTACGCCGGGACATGCTGTCCCGTGTTGGCCACCTGAACAACCAGTGCCCCGTCCGCCATTCCCGTGCGGATCCACACTTTTCCGTTTTCTTGCACGTTGTACTTGACGGCGTTCTCCAGCAGGTTGCTGATGGAGCGCTCCAGCAGCACGGGGTCCCCCACCGTGGGCGCCGCCGACAGGTCGGTGGTGACGGTCACGCCGCTCTCGGCGGCGAAGGGCGCCAGCTGCTCCACGGCGGTCTGCGCGACCTCCCTGACGTCCACGGGCTTGCGCACGGCGAGCTCGCGCTCGCTGCGCGCCAGCAGCAGCAGGCCCTCGATCAGCTTCTCGTTGCGCGCGTTGACCTCGAGGAGGGTACGGCCGAGCGCCTTCAGATCCTCGGACGCCTCAGGGTCGGACAGGGCGATCTCCAGGACCGTCCTGTTGATGGTGAGCGGCGTGCGCAGCTCGTGCGAGGCGTTGGCGACGAACCTGCGCTGGGTGTCGAAGGCGACGTTGAGCCTGGTCAGCATGGCGTCGAAGGTGTCGGCCAGCTCCTTGAGCTCGTCCTGGGGCCCCTTGAGGTCGATGCGCTGGTGGGCCAGGTTGCTCTCGGAGAGCTTCTTCGCCGTCGCGGTCATCTGCGCGACGGGGCGCAGCGCCCTGTCGGCCACGAAGTAGCCGAGGATCAGCGCCAGGATCCCGACCCCGATCAGCACCATCACCGACTGCCTGACGAGGTACTCCAGCACCGCGTTGGTGTTGTTGTTGGCCAGCAGCTCCGACTGCTCGTTGAGCCAGTCGGCCAGCGACGGCGGCGAGCCCGCGGGCAGCCTCAGCGTGAAGGAGAGGCTGTCGAGCACCGACCTGACGATCAGGTGCATCGCCACCAGGAGCACGGCGCCCGCCATGAAGAACAGCGCCCCGTAGGTGAGGGTGAGCCGCCACCTGATGCTCACCCTGTCGCGCATCGCCCTGATCCGCTCGCCGAGCGTGTCCTCGCCGACGGCCTGGACGGGAGGCAGCCCGCCCCAGCCTCCCCCTGCGTCCGGTTCTTCCTTCCTCGCCCTCGTCATGCTGGTCCGCTCCGAGTGAGGGCTGATCATCGGATGGGTCGGCACGGCCGGGCGATCCGGCTTCTCGCTCACAACTTGTATCCCACTCCCGGAACGGTCTCGATCACCTGCGGCTCGCCCAGCTTCTTGCGCAGCGTCATCATGGTGACGCGCACGACGTTGGTGAACGGGTCGATGTTCTCGTCCCACGCCTTGTCCAGCAGGTCCTCCTGGCTGACCACGGCGCCGTCGGCGCGCAGCAGCTCCTCGAGGACCGCGAACTCCTTCTTGGTCAGCACGATCTCCTTGCCGTCGCGCTCCACCAGCCGCTTGCCTGGGTCGAGCCGCACGCCCGCCCTCTCCAGCACGGGCGGCAGCGCGGGGGCCGACCTGCGGCCCAGCGCCCGCACCCTGGCGACCAGCTCGATGAAGACGAACGGCTTGGCCAGGTAGTCGTCGGCGCCGAGGCCGAGGCCCTCGACCTTGTCGTCGACGTCGCCCGCGGCCGTCAGCATGAGGATGCGCGAGGCGCTGCGCTCGGAGACCAGCCTGCGCGCCACCTCGTCGCCGTGCACCACGGGCAGGTCCCTGTCCAGCACGATCACGTCGTAGTCGATGTAGGAGGTCTTCTCCAGCGCCGTTCCGCCGTCGTAGGCGACGTCCACGGCCATGGCCTCGCGGCGCAGCCCAGTCGCGATCGCGTCCGCGAGCACCCGCTCGTCCTCAACCACAAGCACCCGCACGGCCCCTGGCACCTCTCCCCATCTCTGGATCCGGCCCTCATTTTGACCACATCCCCGATAAACGCACGGTAAGCCATCGACGAAGCGGCCGTGACGCAGGGCACACGAAGCCGGAGGTTTCGGATCGGCGCCGTTGTGGGTAGACCCGCGGGACACCCATCGCCGCGTGCCCGGAACCCCTGTGACCGCACGCTCGGCGCCCCCCGTGATGTTGCTGAGAGAGAAGGTGAGATGGGCGAGTTCACGACCACGATCGAACGCCGCCTCTGCCAGGCCAAGAGGGGTCTCGACGAGGCGAGGTCCGTCGGCGACGACTACCTCGCCGACACCCTCACCGCCGAGATCGAGGACCTGCGCCGCCTGGCAGACGAGCACGGCGTCCTCCTGCCGCGCTGAACCGCACGCCTGAGAGAACGGCCGGGGCCCCCGGGGGCTCCGGCCGTTCTCCGCGTGGCTCAGGGGCTGGCGCTCACGAGTCGCGCTCGGGGCCGAGGGGCACCAGCAGGTCGTGCAGCTCCTCGAACAGTCCCTGCGCCGCGCACAGCGTGAACTCGCTGCTGGGCCCCTTGCCGTTGAGCCCGCCGAGCCTGGCCCCCGCCTCGCGGGCGATCAGGCCCGCGGCGGCGTAGTCCCAGTAGTTGATCCCGCGCTCGTAGTAGGCGTCCACCCTGCCCGCCGCCACCGAGCACAGGTCGATGGCGCACGAGCCGCCCCTTCTGATGTCGCGCACCGCCGGCAGCACGGCGGAGACGACCGAGCCCTGCACCGCGCGCCGCGTCGCGTCGTAGCCGAAGCCGGTGGCCACGAGGGCCTGGCCCAGCGGCACGCCGCTGTTGCAGCGCAGCCGCGAGAGCGCGAGGCCGTCCTTGTGCAGGACGGCGCCGCCGCCCAGGGAGGCGCTGAACAACTCCCCTCGCGGCGCCACGTTGACCACTCCCGCGACGATCTCGCCGTCGACCTCGACGGCGATGGAGACCGCCCACTCGGGCAGGCCGTACAGGAAGTTGACCGTGCCGTCGATGGGGTCGACCACCCAGCGCACCCCCGAGGTCCCGGGGGTGTCGCCGCCTTCCTCGCCGAGGATCATGTCATCCGGCCTGGCCTGCCTGACGCGGGCGCGGATGAGCTCCTCCGAGGCGCGGTCGAGCGCGGTGACCACGTCCGTGGGGCTGGACTTGGTCTGCACGACCTCGGGGTTGGAGGGCCGCTTGGCCAGGAGCATGTCCCCCGCCTCGCGGGCGATGTCCTCGGCGAGGGTGAGGAAGTCCGTCACGCCACCGACTCCGGCCGCTTCCACTCCTGGCCGAGCACGTGCTGGGCCAGGAAGGCCAGGACCGTCTCGTACCAGGCGACGGCGTTGCCTGGCTTGAGCACCCAGTGGTTCTCGTCGGGGAAGTAGAGGAACTTGGAGTCGACGTTGCTGCGCTGCAGGTCCCACCACAGGCGCAGGCCCTCGCCGATCGGCACCCGGTAGTCCTTGTCGCCGTGGATGACCAGCATCGGGGTGGTGATCTTGTCGAGGGCGGCGTGCGGCGAGAGCCTGGTGTAGCGCTCCGAGCCCGGCACGCCGAACTCCCGCTGCCAGTACATCGACGCGTCGGTGGTGCCGGCGAACTGGTCGAGGTTCCACAGCGAGGCGTGGGTGACGATCGCCTGGTAGCGGTCGGAGTGGCCGGCCACCCAGTTGGCCATGTAGCCGCCGAAGGAGCCGCCCATCGCGGCCAGCCGCGTGTCGTCCACCTCGGGCAGCTTCAGGGTCTGGTCGACGATGGCGTCGAGGTCGGCCAGCGTGCGGGGGCCCCAGTCGCCCCAGCCTCGGTCGATCATGTGCTGGCCGTACCCGGTGGACATCGCGGGGTCGGGCAGCAGGACCGCGTAGCCGTTCTCCGCCATGATCCACGGGTTCCAGCGCCAGGACCAGTCGTTCCACGAGGAGACGGGACCGCCGTGGATCCACAGCAGGAAGGGCGCGGGGTTCTCGGCCGAGGCGTCCTTCGGCAGCACCAGCCAGCCGCGGATCTCCTGCCCGTCGTCGGCCAGCGCCGAGATCTCCGTGAGCGTGCCCGGCAGCTCCAGCGCGGGCCCGGGAGAGGGCAGTTCGACGACCTCGCCGGTGGCCACGTCGATCCTGGCCGGGGTGGCGGGGGCGTGGTAACCGCTGCGCAGCGCGTAGACGAAGCGGCCGTCGGGCGAGGCGTTGAGCGCGAGGTAGGCGGCGTCGTCGGTGGTGAGCCTGTCGAAGGCGCCGTCGAGGGACACCCGGAAGACGGGGCGGCGGCCCTGGTGGTCGGCCGCGAGGTAGACGGCGCTCGAGTCGGGCGCCCACGCGAGGTCCATGGGGAACAGGTCGTCGGCGTAGGCCCTGCCCTCGCCGGTGGCCAGCTCGCCGATCCACAGCTCCGAGCGGGCCGAGAGGTCGAGCGCGGTGTGGCGGCTGCGCGAGCAGGCCACGCGGGCGCCGTCGGGCGAGATCCGCAGCGGCCCCTCGAAGTCGTGGTCGGCGGCGGCGAAGAGCGTGCGCCGCTCGCCGGTGGCCACGTCGATGGCGACGATTTCGGTGCGCTGCCGGCCCGCGCCGAGCGGCACCGTCCACGTGGTGACCACGGTGGCGCCGTCGGGGGTGAGCGCGAAGTCCAGGTGGTCGTCGAGGTGACTGCCCGAGTCAGGGGTCAGGTCACGGACGTCCTCCAGCCGGTCGGCGCCCAGCCTGGCCGCGAACAGGCGGGTACGGCCCGGCCCGAGGTCGTGGTCCCAGTAGCGGACCGGGTAACCCTCGTGCAGGATCGCGCTGATGCCCGCGTCCTTGCGGGCCTTGCGCCGCTCCTCGTCGGTGGCCTCGTCGCCGGGCAGCACGTCGGAGGCGAACACGACGACGTCGCCTGCCGTCCTCGCCGCGCCGATGCCGCCGGGGCGGGTGGCGACCTGCCGCGCCTCGCCGCCGCCGCGCGGCAGCAACCAGAGCGCGGGCACCTCCTCGTCGGAGTCCTTGACCGTGGGGTCGGGACGGCGGGAGGTGAACAGCACGTCACCCGCCGCGGTGAACTCGGTGCCCGTCTCTCCCTTGGCGCTCCTCGTCAGCCGATACGGCTCGGCGTCCAGCGGCAGCGACCACAGCGCGGTGCCGTAGGACTTGCCGTCGGGATTGAGCGACTGAACGGCGCTGACGAGCCGGGATCCGTCCGGCGACAGCTTCAGCGAAAGGACTCGAGGGATGGCCACATAGTCACGAATATCCTTGAATGCGCTCACGTCCCGAACCTACATGCTGACCCCCATAGGCTTACCAGCGTGGGGAACTACGACGCACTGCTGCTGCTGTCCTTCGGCGGTCCCGAGGGGCCCGACGACGTGATGCCGTTCCTGGAGAACGTCGTGCGGGGCAGAGGGGTGCCACGCGAGCGGCTGCTCGAGGTGGCCGAGCACTACCAGTCCTTCGGCGGGGTCAGCCCGATCAACGGGCAGAACCGCGACCTGATCGAGGCGCTGCGGCCCGAGCTGGACGTGCCGATCTACTGGGGCAACCGCAACTGGCAGCCCTTCGGCGAGGACACCGTGCGCCGGATGAAGGCCGACGGCGTCAGGAAGGCGGCGGTCTTCGCCACCTCCGCCTTCGCCGGGTACTCCAGCTGCCGCCAGTACTACGAGGACATCGCGCGCATCTCCGTCGAGGGCGGGCCCGAGCTGGTCAAGATGCGGCACTTCGGCGACCATCCTGGCTTCGTCGCCGCGATGGCCGACCACACCAGGCAGGCGCTCGACAGGCTGGGCCGCGACGACGCCAGGCTGGTGTTCACCGCGCACAGCATCCCGGTGTCGATGGCCGAGACGGCGGGCCCGTCCGGCGGGCTCTACGAGGCGCAGCTGCGCAGGTCGGCCGAGCTGGTCAGCAGGGCGCTCGGCCGCGACCAGCCGTGGGAGCTGGTCTGGCAGTCGCGCAGCGGCCCTCCCCAGGTGCCGTGGCTGGAGCCCGACGTGCTCGACCACCTCAGGAAGACCAGCGCTCCCGCGGTGGTGCTGGTGCCGATCGGGTTCGTCTCCGACCACATGGAGGTCGTCTTCGACCTCGACGTGGAGGCCAGGCAGCTGGCCGCCGAGCTGGGCCTGCCGCTGGAGCGGGCGGCCACGGCGGGCACGCACCCGGCCTTCGTCCGGATGGTGGGCGAGCTGATGGCCGAGCCCGAGCCGGTGCCGTGCGCCCTGACCTGCTGCCCCGCGCCCGTGCGGCGCCAGGCGTAGGGACCGGGCGCTGGGACCGGGCGCAGGGACCGGGCGCAGGGACCGGGCGCAGGGACCGGGCGCAGGGGTCAGGCGTAGGTGCGGGCGTAGGCCTCCGAGAGCCCGAGGACCTTGTTCACGTACGCCCACGAGTGGTTGTAGAACCACACGGCCTTGCGCAGCTTCTGCCCGCCCTGGCCCGCGCCGTTGGCGCACAGGTAGTTGGCGGCGCCCGGCACGGCGTCGTAGGGACTCCAGATGTCCTTGATGCCGTCGCCGTCGCCGTCCACGCCGTAGGCCTTCCAGGTGGCGGGCATGAACTGCATGGGGCCGAGCGCGCCCGCGCTCGAAGGGCCGTTGTTGCGCCCGTGCGAGCTCTCCACCTGCCCGATCGCGGCCAGCACCGTCCATGACAGGCCGGGGCAGCGGGTGGCGGCGGCCTTGTACAGCTCCAGGTAGCTGCCCTGCCGTACGACCTGCTTGTCGGCCTGCGGGCTTCCCGCCTGCTGGTTGCCCGCCTGCTGCTGTCCCGCCACGGGCTGCGGGGCGACGGCGCCGGCGCCGACCGGAAGCACCTGGACCTGTTTGCCCAGCAGCTTGCGCACGGCCGCCTCGCGGATCTTGCCCTCCTTGCCGTGCAGGAGCACGGCGACGCCCTGCATCAGGCCGAGCGAGCGGCCGACCTCGGCGCTGACGATGCCGTCCACGCCGGGCAGCCCGAGTGTGGCCGAGGCCGCCACCCGCAGCCTGGGCCCGCCGTCGACCTGGTAGGAGGCGCCGAGCGCCATGCCGAACCTGCGCACGGCGGTGGTGTCGGCGACCAGCTCGCCCCTGGCCAGCGCGCTCCACACCTCGGGCTGGTCGGCGACCGCCTGCGGCGTCCAGGAGCGGTACTCCGCCGGCTCGACCGCCAGCAGGTTCACCGCCGTGCCCGCCACCTTGACCGAGCCCGCGTCGACCACGATGACCTTCTGCACGTGCTTGAGCCGCGACAGCGCGTAGCGGGTCTTCTTCGGCACCGTGGCAGGGGCGATGGCCAGCAGGCGCGGCGGGGTGACCGTGACCCCCGGGCCGCCCTGCCCGAACCGCCGCACCGGCTCGATCGTCTCCAGCCGGGGGGTCTCGTCCTTGAGCTCGACGGTGGGCGCGGAGGCGGAGGCGGAGGTGGAGCGGGAGGTGGCGGTCTTCTCCTCGTTCAGCACGAGAGCGAACGCGCCCGCCGCACCCACCGACACCACGACGGCCGTGACGATCAGGAACCCGCGGACAGAGGGAAGAGCAGACACTCGGCACACGTTAGACGATCGCGCGGAAAATCACTTGCTGTCCGGACAGACGGTGCGTAAAGGTTGGGCGCTTGAAGAGTGGGGAGACGCAGTGGTAGGGCCGTACCGAGGGCTGTTCGACACGCCCGGGGCTAAGGGATTCGTCGTCGCGGGATTCATCGGCAGGATGCCGATGTCCATGCTGGGCATCGGGATCATCCTCCTCATCTCGATGATCACCGGCTCGTACGCCACGGCAGGCGCGGTCGCCGCCACCACGAACGTCTCCTACGCCGTCGCCGCCCCGCTGTCGGGCCGCCTGGTCGACAGGTTCGGGCAGGCCAGGGTCGTCACGCCGCTCGCCCTCGTCAACGGCGCCGCGCTGGTCGCGCTCATGCTGTGCGCGCTGTGGGGCCTGCCGCACTGGACCCTCTACGCCACCGGCTTCGTCGTGGGCGCCACCTCCGTCTCGCTCGGCTCGATGGTGCGCGCCCGCTGGTCGAACCTGCTGGGCGGCTCGGCCAAGCTGCACACCGCCTTCGCCTTCGAGTCGGTGGCCGACGAGGTCATCTTCGTCACGGGGCCCGCGATGGTGACGGTGCTGGCGACGGCCATCAACCCGTACGCGGGGCTGATCGCGGCGCTGGTGTTCATGCTGGGCGGCTCGCTGGTCTTCGCGATGCAGCGCGGCACCGAACCTCCCATCACCGGCGTACGGCACGCCGGCGGCAGCCCGATCACCATCCCCGCCATCGCCCTGCTGTCGTGCGTCTACCTCGCGCTCGGCGCGGTCTTCGGCTCCGTCGACCTGATCACCGTCGCCTTCGCGGAGGAGCAGGGCGTCAAGGGCGCCGCGGGCTTCCTGCTCGCGGCCTTCGCCGGCGGCTCGATGGTGTCGGGCCTGTGGTTCGGCTCGCGCGCGTGGCAGCTCTCCCTGCGCACCAGGTTCGTCAGGGCGATCATCGTGTTCGCGGTGGGGCTGCTGCCGATCGCCTTCATCGGCAGCGCGCCCGTCATGGCGATCGGCCTGTTCGTCGCGGGGCTGGCGATCTCGCCGACCCTCATCACCGGCTTCTCGCTCACCGAGCGCCTGGTACCCCCGTCCCTGCTCACCGAGGGCATGGCGTGGATCTCCACCTCCATCGGGTTCGGCGTGGCGGTCGGCGCGTGGGCGGGCGGACGGCTCACCGAGGCGTTCGGCGCCTCCAACGCCTACGGCTTCTCGCTCGCGTGCGCGCTGCTGGCGGCGATCGTGGGCATCGGAGGTTCGGGTTTGCTGAGACTTCCCGAGGCTCCTTCACCCGCCAAAGGGTGATCCGCTACGGTCGGGAGATCCCCTCAGACACACCCTCCACACAGGAAAGTCTGTTATGTCCCGACATTTTGCTTCACTTCTGGCTATTGCGGTTGTTGCTATCACTCTGACCCCAGGGGCCGCGTCCGCCGCTCCGAAGGAGAAGGAGGTCGACTGCACGCAGGTCAAGTGCATCGCCCTGACCTTCGACGACGGGCCGGGCAAGTACGCGGGCGAGCTGCTCGACACACTGAAGAAGCACAACGCCAAGGCGACCTTCTTCCTCGAGGGTCAGTACGTGAAGTCGCGCCCCGCCTTCGCCAAGCGCATGGCGGTCGAGGGGCACGAGCTCGGCAACCACAGCTACAGCCACCCGAACTTCACCACGATCGGTCCGGCGGCCATCCGGAGCGAGATCCAGAAGACGCAGGACATCGTCAAGCAGGTCACGGGCGTCGAGCCCAAGCTGCTACGCCCGCCGTACGGCATGGCCGACCTCCAGGTCTCCGACATCGCCGCGGAGTTCGGGATGCCGATGATCCTGTGGACGGGCGGGTCGCGCGACTGGGAGTCCAAGAACGAGGAGGCCATCAAGAAGCAGACGCTCGCGGTGGCCAAGCAGGGCAGCATCGTCCTCATGCACGACTGGGTGAAGCAGACGGTGGACTCGATGCCCTCGCTCATCAAGACGCTGCAGAACAAGGGCTACCATCTGGTGACCGTCTCCGAGCTGATCAAGGACCAGAAGCTCGAGCCCGGCGACATCTTCCCCGTTCCCGAAGGCTGGGAGAAGTGAGTATCGTTCGCGTTTAACCGAACGTCATTCGCAGGAGGGGTGCATGGCCTTCACGAACTGGGCCCGTAACCAGTCGGGCACCCCTGCAGAGACACGCACCCCGTCCTCGGTGGAGGACGTGGCGCTGGCCGTACGGGAGGCCACAGAGAGCGGGCGCCGCGTCCGCATGGTCGGCACGGGTCACTCCTTCACGGGGGTGGCCCTCACCGACGGGATCATGCTGCGCCCCCACGGCCTGACCGGCATCCGCTCCATCACCAAGGACAACGGCTCCAGCTCGGTCTGCGTGCTGGCAGGCACCCCGCTCAGCGTGCTCAACGAGGAGCTCGACAGGCGCGGCCTGGCCCTGGCCAACATGGGCGACATCACCGCGCAGACCGTCGCCGGCGCGATCCAGACCGGCACGCACGGCACGGGGCGCGACACAGGCGGCCTGGCCGACCAGGTGCTCAAGCTGGAGATGGTGCTCGCCGACGGCTCGGTCGTGACCGCCGCGCCCGGCGAGGACCTGTTCGACGCGGCCAGGGTCGGGCTCGGCGCGCTGGGCGTGCTGACGGCCGTCACGCTGCGGGTGGAGCCCTCCTTCCTGCTGCACAACAGGCGCCAGGCGATGCCGCTGAGCGAGATCCTCGACAGGCTCGACGCGATGACCTCGGCCAACGAGCACCTCGACTTCTTCTGGCTGCCGCACACCGACGCCTGCCTGGTCAAGTCCAACAACCGGCATCCGGGCCCGGCCAGGCCGCCGGCCGCGCTGAAGCACTGGCTCGACAACGTCTTCCTGGAGAACACCCTGTTCGGGGCGTTGTGCGGGGTGGGCGGCCGCTTCCCCGCCGCCATTCCCCGGCTGAACGCCGTCTCCGCGGCCTTCCTCGGCGACTCGGAGTCGGTGAACACCTCCTACAAGATCTTCACCTCGGTCCGTGACGTGCGCTTCCTCGAGATGGAGTACGCCGTCCCCCGCGAGCGTCTCGGCCAGGCGCTGAGGGAGACCCGCGACCTCGTCGAGCGCATGGACTGGAAGATCACCTTCCCCATCGAGGTGCGGGTGACGCCGCCGAGCGAGGCGTGGCTGTCGACCGCGTACGGCAGGCCGTCGGCCTACATCGCCTGCCACGTCTACCGGCCGACCCCGAACCCCGCCTACTTCGAGGGCGTCGAGGAGATCATGACCCGCCTGGACGGGCGTCCTCACTGGGGCAAGCTCCACACCCGCGACGCCGCCTACCTGGGCAAGGTCTATCCGCGTTTCGCCGACTTCGTGTCGCTGCGCGACAGGCTCGATCCCGCGAGGCTGTTCGCCAACCCCTATCTGGACACCGTGCTCGGCCCCTGAGAGCGCAGCCGCGCGCTCATGTGGACGAGCTTGTCGGGGTTGACGACCGTCCTGACCGTGCTGACCAGGCCGTCGGTGATCTCCAGCACCATAACGCCGAGCAGGCGGCCCTCGGCCACGCCGTACAGGGCGGGCTGGCCGTTGACCTCACCGATGGCGACGCCGATCTCGGCCGCGCCGTTCTCCACCCACGAGCCCAGGTAGCGGGCGACCTTGGCCGCGCCCACGATGAC
Source organism: Nonomuraea recticatena (assembly GCF_039533245.1). Lineage (NCBI taxonomy): Bacteria > Bacillati > Actinomycetota > Actinomycetes > Streptosporangiales > Streptosporangiaceae > Nonomuraea > Nonomuraea recticatena. The sequence continues at coordinate 163,106 of NZ_BAAATE010000017.1, forward strand.
GCGGCGGGCGGCGGTGGACTTGCCGCCGCCGTCGGCCCATGCCGCCACGTCGGCGGCCAGCAGCGACTCCAGGCTCCGTAGGTCGCCGACCGCCGCGGCGCGCAGGAAGCGTTCGGCGATGGCGCGGCCCTCCGCGCGGGTGGCGCGGAAGCGCGGACGGCCCTCGGCGACCCGTTCCCTGGCGCGATGGTAGAGCTGCTGCGCGCCGGCCTCGGAGATCTCCAGGACGGCGGCGATCTCACGATGGCTGTGGCCGAAGGCCTCCCTCAGCACGAACGCCGCCCGCTCGGCGGGGGTGAGGCGTTCGAGGAGCAGCAGCATCGCCATGGAGACGGCCTCCCGCTGCTCGGCGCTCTCCATCGGCCCGAGCCGCGCGCCCTCGGTCATGACGGGCTCGGGCAGCCACGGACCCACGTAGGCCTCGCGCCTGACCCTGGCTGAGGCCATGCGGTTGTGGCACAGGTTCGTGACGACCCTGGTCAGCCAGGCCGCAGGGGTCTCGATCGCGGCCCTGTCGGCGGCGTGCCATCGCAGGTAGGCGTCCTGCACCGCGTCCTCGGCCTCGGCGGCCGAGCCGAGGAGCCGGTAGGCCAGCGAGAACAGGCGCGGCCTGAAGCTCTCGAACTCCTCTGCCTCACGTGCGCTCACCTTCGGCATCCTACGAAGTCAGGGAGCTTCGGGGACGCTCTCGAGCCGGTCCTGCGCGGGAGCGCTCTGATCGGGGTCGGGGCCCCTGTCGCCCTGGTCCTGCGTGGGCTCCTCGCTCCCCGTGGGCTCCTCGCCCGGAGCGCTCTCGCCAGGAGTGGGGGTCGCCGTGGGCTCCTCGGTGGTCGGCGCCGGTGTCGGCGTGCCGCTGGGCGTCGGTGTCGGCGTTGGCGTGGAGGTGGGGGTGGGAGTGGGCGTCTGGCTCGGCGCCTCTGGACTCTTCGACGTGGGCGGCGCGACGGGCGCGTCGTCCTCCCGCTCGTTCTGGGGCGCCCTGTGGTGCTCGACCGCCGGCACGTCGCGCGCGCCCCTCGTCTGCTCGTCCACCCGTGAACCCGACACGCCCTGGTAGGCGAGGATCACGCCGGTGCTGATCGTGAAGACGAGGGCGGCCGCCGCCAGCAGCCGCGCCCACGGGATCCGCCTGCGCCGCTCGATTGGGGCCATCACCAGCGTGTCGGAGTGGGGCTCGTCCGGGCGGACGGTGGCCTGCACGGCCGTGGCCAGCTCGCCCTCACCGTCCACGTGGATCGGCGCCGTGTCCTCCCTGTCCTTCCACGCGATCACCGTGTGCTGCTTGATCTGCTCGTTGGCCCGCTTCAGGTAGTGCGTGTACACCGCGCCGCCGATGGTGCTGGCGATGCTCGCCACCGCCGCTCCCACGAACGTCCCCGCCACCCCGAGGTACGACGCCGCCACCGCCGCGGTCACCGCGGCCAGTGCTCCCCCTGCGATCTGCGGCACGCTCAGCTCGAACCTGGGCTGCTCGCCGCTCATCCCCCGGATCAGTCCCCTCTTGTCACGCGTTCGGTAAAGAGCTTTCTCGTAATAGACGCGGCGGCGTGTCTTGTTGTTCCTGTGACCTGCGTGACAGGCAGATTCGACAGCCGTGCCCCGCCGATTCGGTCTCCCTTCCGTGTACGCCGCCGCGGCCCTGGCGACGGCCGTGACGACAGCGGCTCCCGTGGTGGCCTCCGTCATCGCCCCCGCCGCCTCCGCGCCCGTCTCCGACCTGCCCGCGCGCCCCTATCTCGTGACCGCCGCGGGCAGGGCCGAGGCCCGCGCCCTGCTGACCGACGGTCACCTGCGCGTGCGCCGCTACTACACCTCGGCCCTGCCCGGGTTCGCGACCTGGCTGACCGACCACGAGGCGGCGGCCCTGCGCGCCGACGCGAGGGTGCGATCGGTGGAGCCCGACCGCGAGGTCCGCGCGCTCGGCCTGCCCCCGCTGGGCGAGCCGTCCAGGCCCTCGCTCGCCGGCGAAGGCGTCACCGTCTACGTCCTCGACACCGGCGTGGACGTCACCCGCAAGCAGTTCGGCGACAGGGCGTGGCGCGCCTTCGACGCCACCGGCCCCCGCGTGCGCGCCTCCGACGCCGCCGCCGATCACGGACAGAGCCCGGACGCCGGCCATCACGGGCAGGGCTCCACCACCGGAGGTGACGGGCATCGCCCGGACACCACCGGCGGTCGCGGGCGGGGCTCCGCCACCGGGGGTCACGGGCAGGGCTCGGACGTCACCGGCGGTCGTGAGCGCGCTCCCGGCGTCGCCGGCTCTCGCGAGCGGGCCTGCGGCCGTCACGGCACGAGGGCCGCCGCGCTCGTCGCGGGCAGGAGGTACGGCGTGGCGCCCGGCGCGCGCGTCGCCTCGGTCAAGGTGCTCGGCTGCGACGGCTCGGGGCCGCTGTCCGACGTGGTCGCGGGGCTCGACTGGGTGCGAGGCCACGCGAGACGTCCCGCCGTGGCCGTCCTGGCCGTCTCCGCCGGGGACTCCCCCGCCGTCGAGGCCGCCACGCGCCGCCTGCTCAGGTCCGGCGTGCTCGTCGTGACCTCTCCCCTCGCGGCCGGTACGGTGGCCCGCCACCTGGAGTCCCATCCGGCCCCGGCCCCATCGACTCTCGCGTCTTGGCTGAAGTCCACAACGACGCACGACGCGATTCGCCAGAATCCGTCGAGGACACCTAACCTCCTGCTGCACGGTGGCGGGCTGTAATTCCGGATGGAATCGACAAATGTGACCGGCGTCACATCGACCTGGGCCCATCCCATGAAGGCGATGTTCGGACATGCCGGGTACGGTGCTGGCAGGCAACCGGCACACGCGAGAGACTCAAGGGTCCGGGGGAAGATTGAGCACGACGCTGACGAAGGGACTCGCATGCAGGAGCTCCGACTCGTCGCGGTGAGCGAGGACGGCACCTATCTCGTGCTGGCTACGGCCGGGAGAGGGACCCGCTTCACGCTTCCCGTGGACGACCGGCTCCGTGCTGCCGTCCGCGGAAACTTCTCCCGTCTCGGCCAGTACGAGATCGAAGTGGAGAGTCCGTTGCGCCCCAAGGAGATCCAGGCCCGCATACGCGCCGGGGAGACCGCGGAGGAGATCGCCGCGACCGCGGGAATCCCCGTCGAGCGGGTCCGGTGGTTCGAGGGCCCCGTGCTCCAGGAGAGGGAGTACGTGGCCCAGCAGGCGCAGCGCGTCGCCGTGCGCATGCCCGGCGAGTCCGCCCCAGGTCCGACGCTCGGCGAGCTGGTCGCCGAGCGGCTCACCCGCCGCGGCGTGCCTGCCGACGAGATCGACTGGGACTCCGCCAAGCGCGACGACGGCCTGTGGCGGGTCAAGCTCGGCTACGTCTGGAACGGTCACACCCGGCACGCCGAGTGGCTGTTCGACCCGCGCCGCAGGCACGTGACCCCGCACGACGACGAGTCGCTGCGGCTGTCGTCGGCCGACTTCGACCCGAACCCGCCGGTCGAGGACACCATCGTCACGCCGTTCGCGCCCCGGGTGGCCAAGCTGCAGCCGGTGCCGCCACTGGCGGCCGAGCCGTTGATGCAGCCGCCCGTGCCCTTCCCCTCGGTCTCGCGCCAGGACCCGCCGTACGCGCAGCCGCCGGCCTCCCGCCCGGAGCCCGCCTGGAGCCCAGGCTTCTCCCGTACAGCCGAGCCGCCGGCGCGGGCCGCCGCGCGCGAGCCCGAGTCGATCTACGCACCCGCCGCTCCCGAGCCCGCGGTGGAGCCGTCGTTCCTGCCCCACGAGTCGGCGACGACCGCCGATCCCCCCGCGGCGCCGCTCCTCCCGCCCCCACTCCGCCAGCCCCCTGCCTCCGAGCCCGCGCCCGCTTTGTCGCGTTCGCCCGAAGAGTCGTCGTCGCCTTCGACCGAGATGGCGTCTTCCTCTGAGGTGACACCTTCGTTGCCTCCCGCGGCGTCCGCCGCTCCCATCGAGCCGCCCCCCACCCCCGAGGTCGCGGCAACCGCAGCGGACGGCGTCGCGCCGGAAGCCCCTTCCGACGCCGTCGTGTCGTCCGAGCCGATCGCCGCGACCGATCCCGCCCAGGCACCCGCAGCCCCCGAGATCTCTGAGGCGCTCGCAGCCTCCGAGGCTGCCAAGGCCTCCGAGGCGCTCGCGGCGCCCACGACCTCCGGCGCTTTTGACACACCTGAGGCCGCCGGGGCACTCGAAGCATCCGACACCTCTGAGGCTGGGAAGGCTTCCGAGGCAGGCGAGGCTGCCAGCGTCTCCAAGCCCGTCGCCTCGACCGACGCCGCCGCCGCTGTCCCGGAGGCTCCAGCCACACCCGTGCAGGTCGCCCCACCCGAGGCCGTTGCCGCGCCTGAGCAGGCCGCTGCACCGGAGGCCGTGACCGCACCCGAGCAGGCCGCCGCGCCCGAGGCCGTTGCCGCGTCTGAGCAGGCCGCCGCACCGGAGGCCGGGGCCGCACCCGAGGGCGCGCCCGAGACGGTGGCCGCACCCGAAGCCGCACGCAAGGTCGCGCCCGAGGCGGCATCCGAGGTCGTGGCCGCGCCGAAGTCCGAGTCGGTCGCCGCGCCCGACACCGTCGTCACGCGCGAGGCGGACAGCGCCCCTGGCCCCGGCACCACCGCCACGCCCGCGACCGGCGCGACACCCGAGACGGTCGCCACGCCCAAGGCCGGCGCCGCACCCGAGGCCGTCGACAGGGTCGCGGCCCAGGAGACCGGTCAGGGCGGCGAGGTCGGCAAGCCGGCCGACACCGGCGAGCCCACGTCGGTCACATCACCCGTCACCGCAGGAAAGACCGCCACGGAGCAGGCCGCCTCCGAGCAGACGTCCGCCGAGCAGACGTCTGTCGAGACGGCCTCCGCCAAGCAGGCATCCGTCGAGCAGGCCGAGGCGGCCGCCGCCACCACGCCGGAAGCCCGGCCGACCGTCGCCGAAGCCCCGACCACGAAGGCCGGCGAGCAGGCCACCGCGAGCGACGCGCCCAAGGAAGCCCCGCGGGAGAAGCCCGAGGAGCCGAAGGCCGAGACCCTCAAGGCAGGCGCTCCCCCGGTCGAGGCCCACACGGTCGAGACGCCCTCGACGCCCGACGCCCAGACCAAGACCGACGAGCCCACGCAGGCGACCTCGACCGAGAAGGCCGCACAGAGCCCCCAGCCCGAGCAGCCGAAGGCCGAGGAGTCGAAGCCCGCAGAGCCGAAGGCCGAGCAGCCGAAGGCCGAGGAGCGGAAGCCCGAGGAGTCGAAGGCCGCAGAGCGGAACGCCGCAGAGTCGCCGCAGGGAGCCGAGGCGGAGGTGTCCTCGCAGGGGGCCAAGGCGTCCGCCGTACAGGAGGAGACCGCCGCGGTCCCCGCGGCGCGCCCGAGCGCCGAGGAGGACACGGCGGCGCAGGAGAAGCAGCCCAGGCCGCCCGTCCCCAAGAAGCCGCCCGCCGACCCGACCCCTGTGCCCGTGCCGTCGCCGCCGCCCGCGCCGGCCGCGCGCCAGCCCAAGAAGAACGCCAGAGGCCGCAGGGCCTCGGTGCCGACCTGGGACGAGATCATGTTCGGCGCCCGCCGCCAGGACTGACCACACCGAAAGACCGCCGCCAGGACTGACCACGCGGGAAGGACCGCCGTCACGACGGACCACACCCGGAAGACCGCCGTCACGACGGACCATGCCTGGGAGGCCGTCGCAGGATCGACCTGGCCGAGAGACTGCCGCAGGAACCGGCCAGATCCCGGAAGATCGGGAGCGCGGCTGACCGGACATCGAAGATCGAGGGGCGCTCCCGGACAGGGAGCGTCCCTCAGTCGCGTGTCAGGAACGGCGTCAGCCACTCGGGGGTGACTTCGGCGGGGAAGGCGACGCCCTGCTCCTCCGAGACGTCCATCGCCTCGTAGCCGCCCTTGCCCGCGCCCACCCCCGCGACGAGCGTGAGCACGCCCGCCCTGCGCTGGAACCACGTCTGGCGCAGCCGCCAGCCGACGACCGCCCGCCGTTCGATGACCGCCTGTGAGCGCCGCAGCGACCCCGAGCGCACCGACAGCAGCCTGACGCCGTCGTAGCCGTGCCCGAGCGAGCGGTAACGGTCGTTGCCGAGGGGAACGCCCAGCCCGGCCAGCACGAGCGCCACGGCGGCCGGGATCCACCAGGCCGGCGTGGCGGTCGCCACCGCGAGGACGGCGGGCACCGCCGCCAGCGCGAGCCACGGGACGATCGCCCTGAACAGGCGGCGGTTGCGGGCGACCGGAGGGTGCGGGCGCAGCGGCGCGGTGAACGGGCCGACGGACTGGGAGGCGACTTCCAGGGCGACGGGCCTCGGGACGTCGGGCAGCAGCTGCCCCCTGGTCTCCGAGTCGCCGAGGCCGGTCACGATGGCCCACATCCTGACGACTCCGGCCCTCCGCTCGGCCAGCGCGTCGACGATCTCGTAGCCGCGGGTACGGCGGGCCTCGAGGGAGACGCTGCGCCTGGTGACGAGGCCGCGTTCGGCGACGAGGTAGCCTTCGCGCTCCTTGAGCGTGAAGTCCCAGTTGAACACCGCGTACATCACCGCCGCCACGAACGGCATGGCCACGATCAGCGCGAGGACCACCGCCACGATGAGGATCGGGTGGTCCCACACCCAGCGGCCCGCGTTCCACGCCGCGTCGCGACCGAGCCCGAGCTGGTCGCCCCACTGGAAGAGCAGGCCGATGGCGCCGCCCGCGACGGCGAACGGGGTGAACAGGAAGGCTCCGGACAGCGGGCCGTACAGGAGCCACCTGCGCGGCACCTTCACGATCACGTGCTCCTGCGGCTCCTCGAAGGGCCGCTCGAGCGAGGTGTCGGGGGAGGCTCCCCCTGGCCGGTGCACGGCCTGCCCCTCGACGAGCGGGGGCGCTGCGACGCTCCCGTGCCCCTCGGGGCCGCCGTCGAGGCCGGTGGCGGCTCCGGCGGCCCTGGCCGCCCTGACGCTGCGCAGCAGGACGTCCTTGAGCCGCTCGGCCTCCGCCACGCTCACCCCGTCGAGCTCGCCCTCCTGCTCGCCTCCCCCGCTGGCCCCCGTGTCGATCTTGAGTACGGCCAGCCCGAGCAGCCGGTGCATGGGAGGCGTGGAGATGTCCACGCCGCGCACCCGCTCCAGCGGGATGGTCCGTACGGACCTGCTGATGAGCGACCGCCTGATCTCGAGCCGGTCGCCGACGAGGCGGTAGCTGAAGGTCGCCCAGCGCACGACGGCGAAGACGACGGTGCCGAGGACGCCGAAGGCGGCCCAGCCGAAGGAGCGCGGCGAGAAGCCGCCCACGAACAGCACGCCCACGAGGGGGATCAGCAGGGACGGCAGCATGCGCACCGGATCGATGAGCAGCACCTTGGGGCTCAGCTTCGTGGCGCCCTGCTCGCTCATGTGGCGTCGTCCCTGAGCTCTTCGGCCCGCCGGGCCAGGTGCTCGGCGAGCCCGGCGGCGACGGTGTGGTCGAGGCCCTGGATCGTGGAGGAGCCGGCGTGCGAGGCGGTGCGGATCTCCAGCGTGGCCAGGCCGAACAGGCGCTCGAACCAGCCCTGGGCCTTGTCGACGGTCTGGATGCGGCTCACGGGGACGAAGACCCACTCCCTGGTCAGGAAGCCCGACCTGGCGTAGACGACGTCTCCCGACAGCTCCCACCGATGGACGGCGAAGCGCACGAACGGCTCCACCACCAGGAACGGCGTGGCGGGCACGAGCACCACGACCGGCACCAGCCACGAGTTGCCCGACAGCCACAGCGGCAGCCACGACCAGCTCGGTATCCAGGCGGCCAGCAGGAACGACCCCGCGGCGAACAGCACGAGGGCGACCACCGCCTCCAGCAGCCACAGGCGGACGGCCTTGGGGGAGACGCGATGATGGGGGTCACGCAGGGGACCCGCTGGCGGGTCGGGCGCCTCAGTCACAGTGCCCAGCTTAGAAGGGAGCGCCGGCTTTCTGACCGCCTCGGCCCCACCGGGAGCAAGATCGCCCGTGACGACTCCGAATAGGGCTGACGAAGGTCATGGTTGTGTCCAACGTCACCCTTTCCTGCCCCGATTATTCCAGTTTTCAACGGCTTTCCCCGCGACCGAACCTCCCGAACCGGTCGGCGCATCGCCGACAGGCGCGTAGCATTCTCGGGCATGGGGCAGCCGAACTCGTACACGCGCGTGCGGCGCGCCACCGTCCTGACGGCGGTGGCCGCGCTGTCGCTCGGCGTGTCCGGCTGCGGCATCCTGAGCGGCCCCGCCAGGGAGATCAGGGAGATCAACGTCAGCAGCTCGAGTCTGCGCGACAAGACCCCCCTTCCGTCGGAATACTCCTGTCACGGCACGAAGGTGAGCCCGCCGCTGCGCTGGTCGAGCGACGTGCTCTCACGTGCCAAGTCGATCGCGATCGTGGTCGACGACACCAGCTCCTCCAACCCCGCCGTGCAGTGGGTGGTCTACAACATCGACCCGCGCACGACCGAGATCGGCGAAGACGCCGCCTCCGACCCTCCCAAGGAGGCCGGGCAGGCGGCGGTGACCAGCGGCAAGGTCGGCTACGAGCCGCCCTGTGACAAAGAAGGCAGCTATCGTTTCAGCGTCTACGCGTTGAGCGGGCGGCTCAAGGGCACGGCGAGCGCCTCCCTCCCCGACGTCCTGAAGATGATCGCCGACCAGACCATCGCGCGTGGCCGCCTGACGGCGGTGCACATCGAGTGATGGCCCGAACGCTGCTGGTAGTAGTGGTTACCAATTCTTCACTTAGGGTGTGACAACGCTCATAGTGGTCCGACACAATCAGATCCGTTCGCTGTGCGTTGGTGATCAAAGGGGGCAGATCGCGTCGATGGCCGCGCGATCTCACCGGCGCCGCTGGCAGGCCATGGCCTTGAGGGTGGTGCAATGACTGCGGTCGTACTGGTACTCGTCGCCGTCGTGCTCCTCGTGCTCGTAGTCGTGGCACTGGGCATGCGTTCGATGAACAAGCGAGAGAGCTCGCTCCCGCCGGAGCGACTCAAAGCAATGGCCGAGGAAGGGGAGATGACCCAGGCTCGGTCGACCGACGAGTTCGCTGCGCACGAGCCCAGGATGGTCAACTTCAGCCCCGACTTCAGCCCCATAGACGAGCACAAGCAGCCGAAGCCGGTTCGCACGGGCCAGCGCGGCAAGCGCGGCGTCGACGAGTGGGGCAACGGCGCCGCCGATGACGACGACGAGGAGTTCTGGGCCAACATCCGCAGCGAGGCCACCGAGGGCGGCTTCGGCGCGGGCGGCACCGTCAAGGCGCGCATGGCGGCCAGCAGGCCCGTCGAGCCCGAGCGTCCCGTGGCCGACCCTTCGAGTGAGCGCACGGTCCAGCTTCCGCTGCCGCAGCGCCCCGCCGCCGCCCCTGTCGCTCCCGTGGCCCCCGCCGCCGCCCCTGTCGCTCCCGTGGCCCCCGCCGCCGCCGCCAACCCGCTGGCCGACCTCGTCGAGCCCGCGCCGCGTCGCGAGTCGCGGCGTGAGTCGCGACGCGAGCGGAAGTCCGAGCCCCGGCCCGAGCCGCGTCCCGTGCCCTCCGCCGCCGAGCTGGCCGACCAGCGCACGATGACCTTCGCGGCCCCGACGCCCGACGTGATGAGCATTCTCGGCGCCGGAGCCACGCCCGCCCCCCAGGCCCAGCCCGAGCCGCGCCAGGTGAGCGGGTCCTTCCCCGCGGTCTCCGCCAGCGGCTCCTTCCCCGTCGTCAACAGCGGCTCGTTCCCCGTGGCGCCCTCGGGCCCGATCCACGGCGCGCCGACCAGCGACCCCTTCCCCGCCTACGGCGCGGTCGAGTCCGAGGCCACCTGGCAGTCGCAGCAGGCCGCCCCCGGCGCGACCTCGGGCTCGTGGGCCGCCGCCGCCCACCACGACGTCCTCGACGACGCCGCCCCCGTCACCTCCTCGTGGCCCGCTTTCGAGCAGCCGCACAGGGAGCCGGCTCCCGCCTCCTACCCCAACTCCTACGAGGTGCGCGCGGGCTGGGCCGTCTCCGACGACGACGCGCTGACGGGCCCGACGCCCGCCGCCACCACTCCGACCGCTCCTGGCAGGGCGGTCACGCCCTACGACGACGTGCTGTCGGGTGGGCAGTACTCCGCCTCCTCCTACGACCAGCCCCAGGCTCCGTACGCGCCCCCGGCGACGCCCGCCGCCTGGCCAGAGCCGCCCGCCGCGAACGCCAGCTGGCCGTCCTATGGCGAGATGTACGGCGAGCCCGAGACGGAGGCGGCCAGGCAGGGCCGCAGGGGCAGCCACCACCGGGCCCCCGATCAGGACTTCCCCGACTATTACCGCTGATCGTAAAGGTCTGTCGTAACACTCCAACTGCGGGAGTGAAAACCGTTACAGTCTGGCGGTGGACACTCAGAGTAATGGACTGACTGCCCTCAGATACGACGTGCTCGCGTCGCTGGTCGTCTTCCTCGTCGCGGTCCCGCTGTCGCTCGGCATCGCCGTCGCCTCGGACGCGCCGCTGGCGGCGGGGCTGATCGCGGCGGTCGTGGGCGGGGTGGTCGCGGGGCTGTTCGGCGGCTCGGCCGTACAGGTGAGCGGGCCGGCCGCGGGCCTGGCCCTGGTCGTGGCCAATCTCGTGCACACGTACGGCTGGCGGGCCACCTGCATGATCACGCTGTTGGCCGGGGTCGTACAGCTGGTGCTCGGCGCCTTCAAAGCCGCCAGGGCCGCGCTGGCGGTCTCCCCCGCCGTCATCCACGGCATGCTCGCGGGCGTCGGCGTGGTGATCGCGCTCTCCCAGCTGCACGTGGTGCTGGGCGGCAGCCCGCAGAGTTCGGCCGTCGCCAACCTTCTCGAACTGCCCGCGCAGATCGTGGGCGTGCACAACCACGCCGCGGCCGTCGGGCTGATCACTATCGGCGTCCTGCTGGTGTGGAAGTGGCTGCCGAGCAGGATCAGGGTGGTCCCCGCACCGCTGGCGGCGCTGTTCCTCGCCTCCTCGGCCGCCGCCGTCCTCGGGCTGGACATCACCAGGGTGGAGCTGCCCGACGGGCTCCTGCAGTGGGCGCCTCCCGTGTTGCCGGCCGGCGACTGGCACGGCATCGCCGCCGCGGTGCTGCTGGTGGCGCTGCTCGCGGGGGTGGAGTCGCTGCTGTGCTCGGTGGCCACCGACCAGCAGCACGACGGCCCGCGCACCGACCTCGACAGGGAGCTGCGCGGCCAGGGGCTGGCCAACGTCGTGTCGGGCCTGCTCGGTGGCCTGCCCATCGCGGGCGTGATCGTCCGCAGCACCACCAACGTGCGGGCGGGCGCGCGCACCCGCTGGTCGACGGTCATGCACGGGATCTGGGTGCTGGTCTTCGTGCTGTGCTTCGGCTGGACGATCCAGCTGATCCCGATGGAGGCGCTGGCCGCGCTGCTGGCCTTCATCGGGCTGCAGATGCTCAACCTGGGCCACGTGCGGAAGGTGCACGGCCACGGCGAGGTTCCCGTCTACCTGGTCACTCTGGCGGGCGTGGTCGTGCTCGGCCTGGCCGAGGGGGTGCTGTTCGGGCTGGCGCTGGCCGTCCTGCTCGCCCTGCGGCGGCTCACGGGGGTATCCGTGCAGGTACGGCAGGAGCCCGAGGGCCGCCGCCACGTGACGATCTCGGGCTCGCTCACCTTCCTCGGCGTGCCGAGGCTCACCGACGCGCTGGGGGCGATCCCGCCGGGCGTGCCTGTCGACCTCGACCTCAACATCGACTTCATGGACAACGCCGCGTTCGAGGCGCTCCACTCCTGGCGGCTCAAGCACGAGCGTTCGGGCGGCAGCGTCGACATCGACGAGCTGCACGACGAGTGGTACGCCCTCGCGGCCGGCGGCAACCACATGTTCCCCGCCAAGACTCCCCCGAGGGCGCACGAGCGTTGGTGGCTGCCGTGGGCGCACCGCCGCCGCAGGGGCGCCGCCGTACCTCCGCAGGGCGGGCCCGCCGAGTGCGAGCTGACGGTGGGCGCCAGGGAGTTCCACCGCAGGACGGCCCCGCTGGTGCGGCCCATCTTCACCGAGCTGGCCCGCAGGCAGCAGCCCACGCACCTGTTCATCACCTGCGCCGACTCCCGCATAGTGCCGACGCTGATCACGGCCAGCGGTCCAGGCGACCTGTTCGTGGTGCGCAACATCGGCAACCTCGTTCCCCGGCACGGCGCGCAGCCCCACGACGACTCGGTCTCGGCGGCGATCGAGTACGCCACCCAGGTGCTGGGGGTACGGACGATCACGGTGTGCGGGCACTCCGGGTGCGGGGCGATGGCGGGGCTGCTGTCAGGCGGGGCCAAGGCGGGCAGCATGCCGGGGTTGCGGCGCTGGCTGCGGCACGGCAACCACAGCCTGGCCAGGTTCATCCACGCCGACAGCGACGGGAGCGACACCGGGCCGCTGGACCGGCTGTGCAGGGTCAACGTCATCCAGCAGCTGGAGAACCTGCGGACGCACCGCAAGGTGGACGAGCAGGTGCGGGCGGGGACGCTGGAGCTGGTGGGGCTCTACTTCGACATCGCCTCCGCCAGGGTCCACATCCTGCCGACCCCCGTGCTCGGCGAGCCCACGCCGGATCCACAACCCGCACCCACCCTTCCTGCGTAGCACCCACCTCGCCGAGAGCGGCGCCCTCCTCCGCTCTCGGTGACGGTGACCGGATTCGCAGGCCGTACGCACGCCTCCCCCCTACGCTCTCGGTGAAGAGGTGACTGGATTCGCATGCCGTACCCGAAGAATGCTCTTATGAGAGTTCTGGTCATCGGAGGGTCGGCGTTCCTCGGGCGTGCGTTCGTCACGGAGGCGCTCGCCCGTGGGCACGAGGTCACCACGTTCAACAGGGGGCAGAGCTACCCCGACGTCCCGGGGACGGAGGCCGTGCACGGCGACAGGGAGGTGACGGCCGACCTCGAGCGCCTGGTGGAGGGGCGGCAGTGGGACATCGTCGTGGACACCTCCGCCTACGTGCCGCGCGTGGCGGGCGAGTCCGCCCGGCGGCTGTCGGGCCACGCGAGCACCTACGTCTTCGTCTCCTCGGTCTCGGCCGTGCGCGACTTCCCCGCCAAGCCCGCCACCGACTCCTCGGGACTGTGGGACTGCGAGCCTGACGCGGGCCCTGAGGACGGCGACTACGGCGTGCTCAAGGCGGGCTGCGAGCGCGCCGTGGAGCAGGGGTTCGCGGGCAACGTCCTGATCATCCAGCCGGGTCTGATCCTCGGCCCGCACGAGAACGTCGCCAGGCTCCCGTGGTGGCTGACGAGGATCTCGCTCGGCGGCCGGGTGCTGGCGCCCGGCGACCCCTCGGTGGCCATGCAGCTGATCGACGCCCGCGACATCGCGATCTTCAGCTACGACCAGGCGGAGAAGGGCGTCAGCGACCGCTTCATGGTCACCGGCCCGCAGGGCAACACGACCTACGGCGAGTGGCTGGAGCTGTGCAGGCAGGTCACGGGCTCGGACGCGGAGTTCGTCTGGGTGGAGGACCAGTTCCTGGTCGACCACGAGGTCAAGGTCTGGATCGAGCTGCCGCTGTGGGCGCCCGCCGGCCCTGACATGGACAACTTCTGGAAGGTTTCCACGTCCAAGGCCGAGGCCGCGGGGCTGCGCTGCAGGCCCGTCGCCGAGACGGTGAGGGACACCTGGGAGTGGCTGAAGGAGATCCCGGTCTCGGAGCGGGTGTTCGGCAGGAAGAACGTCCACGGCATCGCCCCCGAGAAGGAGGCCGCCATCCTGGCCGACTGGTCGGCCCGCGAGGCCGGCGGCTGAGCTGACGAGCGGGGTGCGGACGCGGCCGCCCACACCCCGCTTCAGCCGTCCGCTCCGGGGCGGACGATCATCATGACGACGACCACCGCCCACAGCAGGTTGTAGATCCCCGCGAGCATGGAGAGCCTGCGCAGCCGGGCGCCGTCGTCCGGCTCGGCGAGCGCCTCGCGCTGAAGCGGGTAGATCCACAGGGCCAGCAGGACGCCCGCCGCGCCGGTGAGCACCATGGAGACGGTGATCCAGATCTCCCCCATCCGGCCCTGGACGAGGGCCAGGACGATCCCCACGACCGGCACGACGATGCCGAAGAGGCTGTAGCCCCTGGTGATGCGGAGCAGCGCGACGGCCACGGACCGGTTCCGCTCCCCCGACGCCTCCTGGAGCGTGCCGGCGGCGGCGCCCCCGCCTGCCGTCCCGGCGGGGACGCCGGCGGCGACCGGCGCGTAGCGGGGGAACAGACTCGTCGCGACGGCCGAGCCCCCGACGAAGACGATGCCGGCCAGCACGTGCACCGACAGCAACAGCTTTTCCATGAACGCTCCCTCGGCTAACCTTCAGGCAGGTTGAAGGCTAGCACGAAAGCTTCAGCCAGGTTGAAGCTCGACGGGACTCACGACGGCTCGCCGCTCTGGAACGCCGCGCGGACGGCATCGGCCACCTGCCGCTGGATCGGGTCGGCCTCCGGCCCGAACAGCAGGTCGTCGACGCTCGCCACCGCCTGTCTCGCCGCATGGAGGAGGCTGGTGCCGTCCGGGGTGATCTCGATGGTCGAGGCGGAGCCCGCGCGGGCGGTGTTGTCGCGCACCAGCCCGGCGCCGGCCAGCACCTTCACCGCGGCGTGGACGCTCTGCACGGTGGTGCCCGACATCCTGGCCAGGTCGCTGAAGGACACCCCAGGCAGGCCGGCGATGTGGCCGAGCAGCCCGAGCCTGCTGACGGTGAGGTCGAGCGGGGCGAGAGCGGCGTTGAGCTCGGACTCGATTCTGCGCGCCAGCGTCAGCAGGACGATGGAGGGGCTGGTCACGGGCGGGCGGGGGCGGCCGTTCTCGTTCGTCACCTTCCCAGTTTCCCGCACCCTCCACCGTGCCGCCTGTTTCGGTGGCGGAAAGCCGAGCGTCGAGGAGGGACAGGGTGGTGGACCCAGGCCGCCGACGCCGTGGCGGACGGCCTCCTGCTGCACGACCGCCGAGCGAGCGACTCGTCGTGACGGGCCGCTTGCCCGGTCAGCGCAGGTAGTAGTGGAGCAGCGCAGGCCGTCCGTCCGTGTCGGGCCAGTCCATCCGGGCACTGGCGACCCTGCGCCAGCCCGCGCGCTCGTAGAAGGCCATGGCCCTGCGCCTGGAGTCGGTGACATCGAGCCCCAGCCGGAGACCCCGCCGCGCCGCCTCCCGCTCCACCGCGGCCATCAGCCCTGCGGCGGCACCCTGACGAACCCGGCCTTCGGAGCCACCCGCCTCCGTGGCCGCTCCTGACCCTCCGGCATGCACGGCTGAGCCTCCGACATGCGGGGCCGAGCCGCCGGCGGTCGTGGTTGGGCCTTCGGCGTGCACGGTTGAGCCGCCGGCGAGCGTGGTTGGGCCTCCGGCGAGCGCGGTTGGGCTGCCCGCGGGCGCGACTGAGCCTCTGGCGTGCGCGACTGAGCCTCCGGCGAGCGCGACTGAGCCCCTGGCGTGCGCCGCGACGAAGAGCCGCGCGACGAGGCCGTCCGCCTCGGGGAGCGCCGGATCCGCCCCACGCAGGACGACATGTCCGGTGATCTCGTCGCCGTCCGTGGCGACCCACGCCTGGATCATCCCCGTCGGCGTGAGCCACCCCTCTGGATCGTCCGGCCAGTTCGCGGGATACCCGTCCCCTTCGTGAACTGCCCGCAGCACGCTGACGCACGCGGCCAGGTCGCCCGGCACCCGCGGCCTGATCACGCCGACGCCCACCACGTGGACTGCGTGATCTCGGTGAAGCCGAGCGAGTCGTAGAGCGGCTTGCCCGCCCTGGCGGCCGTCAGCGTGACGGGCAGTTCCTTCAGGCGCCCGCCCAGTACGGCGTGCATCAGCGCCCGCCCGATGCCGCGCGAACGAAACTCCGGCAGCGTCGTGACCCAGTAGAGCCCGCCCACGCCGCCGTCGACGACCGTCACGCAGGCCCCGCCCAGCTCGCCGTCCTTCACGACGAGGTAGAGCTCGACCTCCTGCCGTCCGAGCAGCGCCGCCGGGAAGGCCTGCCCCGGCCGGTACGGCTGGAAGCCGGGCAGCGGGAAGCCGTCGACCACGATCCGCTCGGCCGCCCGCAGCTGCTCCTCCCCCTCCACCCTGACGACCTCGAGCGCCGGGGGCGGAAGGGCGTCGCCCGGCCTGCGGATCATGACGGGCAGCTTGCGCGGGGTCAGCCCGATCGCGCTCATATCGACGGAGCCGAAGGCGTCCTCGACGAGCACCGGACCACGCGACCAGCCCTTGGCCAGCTCGGTCAGCTCGTCCACGTCATCCTTGCCGGGCGAGGACGACCTCAGCACGATCCGCAGCCCGCTGTGCTCGTCTCCCGCCACGGCCTGGAACCCCTGCCGCCTGACCACCTCGTGGCCGCGGGTCTCGGCGAGCGCGGTCCAGAGCGTGGTGGCATTGGGGACGGCCAGGCGCAGATCAGCCAGGTCGATGGTGGTCATGAGAGGACCCTACAAGAGCGCTATCCGACCGTCCCATCCCTGGAGGGCGCCCCAGCCGCACGAGATGGCCGCCGCCGGTGACCACGACAGAAACAAGCGCCACAGAGCCGCGAAGCGGTAGGGAATCGCTCCAAACCGCGATCGACCTGCGATAACGCTTCCGTTGGCTGACATCGCCGCCAGGACTTTCCGGCTCCATGTGCCCTCGACGTGCCTCGAAGGATGTCGCCCCTGTCCTGGTCTCTACGATCAGTGCATGTTCGACTCGGGACGTTTACCGCTGATCCTGCTTCTCCTACTTCTTGTGATCATTGGGTTGGGGATCCGCCAATGGAGATCCAGGCGCAACACTGTTCGGATCCCACGTCGACCTCGGGCTTGTCACTCCTATTGACGTACAGGTCCGCGCACACGACCTCATCGAGACGGGGCGGTTCGAGGATGCCATCAAGCTGATCAGCAGGGAAAGCCAGGTCTCTCGAAGCGAAGCGGAGGACGTGGCGAAGACCCTGCGAGCCGGTCATGTCCTACCCGACTTCCCCATGCCCTGGGAGGGCGACCTACCCACACGAGTTCGCAAACTCGTCGCCGACGGCCGCCGGAAGGAGGCTGTGTTCCTCGTGCGGAGCAAGGAGAACGTGAGCCAGTTCGACGCTGAAGCCTTCGTCGACTCTCTCCCGCCGGAGCCGACTGCGTAGCCGACAAGGACAGGCGCGAACCATTCAGCCCTAATGGTCACCTGATCGAGCATCGCACTGTCAGCTTGGGAACTCTTTCGAGATCGCGCTGTCTGAGCTGGGGAACGCCGGTCTGGGCGTATGCCGGTCGAGTGACCGTGAGTTCCCGTGAGTCCCGCTGATCGCTGTACGAACGGGCATGCCCGCTTATTTGAGCTATGGCCATTCGACGCGTACAAGGTAGGTCTCGCGCTGCTGCTCCAGGACGACATAGGTGGCGAGACCGCGTTCGCCGAAAGCATGGGTAAGCATGTTCGCTCTGGGATTCGCCTAGTTGTACGGCTCCCCGCTCCACGGAGCGGTTTCCAGGAGCGTGAACAACTCCGCGAGCGGTCGCAGAGCTTCGTCAGGGAGAGCCGCGATCTGCATTTCAGCGACCGGATCGAGGACGAGCTTGTACACCTACACGTCGATTCCGCGTGCGGCCAGGACCTCACGCCATGGCTTCCCTCGGGGAACCTCTTCGCCAGCCAAGGCTTGCTCCACGCGGGCATGCATCTGGCGTCGACCTTCGGGGTCCCTCGCAGAGTCGCAGGCGGAGATCCACCAGCGGTGCACGAACGCGTTCAACGCTCCAAGGTCAAGGCTGACCCTCACCTCGTCGAGGACGGCCTTAAGCCCAGCGTCGAACGCCTCACGATCCTGCGGGACGACCAGCGCGGCACGTATGGCTCGTAGGTTCTTGCCCGGCATGGGTGCACCCATGGCTGTGAAGTCCTGCGGTTGGGCGGTCATGGTCGACTTCTCTTTCCCCTGTATCTAGAGAGTACAGAGAGACGAGGACATCGTTCATGAACATCAGCAAGGGCAGGCATCATGACGTCTTGTGGAGCTGGTGACGGGAATCGACCCGTGCTGTCAGCTTGGGGACCATCCACAACGCGTTCCGCTCGTCGCTCGATGTGCCCCGAGAGTGACCTGATCTTGCCTAGAGCCCGTTCCTCGCTGGTCAGAGAGAAATGGAGAGACGAGCCGGCCTGTAGGCCGGGTTCTGTCCTTCGCGAACGAAGGGGCGACCATCCATCTAGGGCCGTCGTTGCCGGCGGCCTCAAGCGGTCTACCCGCGCGGCTCGGACGGGCAGTCCTCGAACGTCGCGCGCGGGACGCTTCTTGCGAAGCGTCCCTTCTTGACCTTGCTCCGGGTGGGGTTTACCTAGCCGCCCACGTCACCGTGGGCGCTGGTGGTCTCTTACACCACCCTTTCACCCTTACCTCCCGGAAATCCGGAAGGCGGTCTGCTCTCTGTGGCACTGTCCCGCGGGTCACCCCGGGTCGGCGTTACCGACCACCCTGCCCTGTGGAGCCCGGACCTTCCTCGGCGAGCCCCCGAAGGGGCCCGACGCGGCCGCCCGGCCGGCTCGTCTGCTGGGAGAGTATCAAACCCAAGCCGCCTCCAACTCATCGACAAGATCGCCACGGTGTGATGGTGGACGTCATCGTCTGAGGGGGACGGTGCGAAGGCCCGGTCGTGCGGGCGCCCTGTCCCATCCCGCACGACCGGGTCACACCCCGGCGGGTCGCCGATCGCAGCCAGAGTGCCGTGACGCGGGCTTCAGCGCAGGTGCGAGATGTCGTTGAAGGACTTCACCACGGCGGGACCGTCGGCGTAGAAGTCGATCAGCGACAGGCAGGCCAGGTCGAGGTGCATGCGGTAGAGCGCCTCGGGCGGGGCCATGAGGGCGAGCCTGAGCAGCGTCTTGATCGGCGTGACGTGGGAGACGACCAGGACGGTCCTGCCCTCGTAGCGTTCGAGCAGCCGGTCTCTGGCTGCCTCCACCCGTCGCGCCACCTGGGTGAAGCTCTCGCCCTGGGGCGGTGCGGCGGTGGGGTCGGCCAGCCATGCGGCGAGCTCGGCGGGCCACCGGCGCTGGATCTCGGTGAAGGTGTGACCCTCCCAGGCGCCGAAATCGGTCTCTCTGAGGTCGTCGTCCACCTCCACGTCGAGACCGGCGAGGCCGGCGACGGCCTCGGCCGTCCGCCTGGCGCGCTTGAGCGGGGAGCTGACCACCACATCCAGCCGGTACGGCGGAGCCGACAGCCTGCGGGCGGCGGCCTCCGCCTGGGCCAGCCCGTTGGGGTTGAGCTCGGGGTCGCCCAGCCCCGAGAAGCGGCGCTCTGCCGAGAGGGGGGTCTCGCCGTGTCGCAGGAGCAGGAGCGAGGTGGCGACCCTGGTGGCGGGGCCCCAGCCGCTGCCCTTGGTGCGCTGCGCGGTGACCAGGGAGGCCGAGGGCGCCGACAGATCGAGCAGATCGGTCTGCTCGCCAGCCGGTCGGCCGGTGGCGAAGGTCTCGCCGGGTGCAGCGTCGCGATCCAGGAGATCGCCGCCCGAGCCCGCCGAGACGCCGCCCGAACCACGCGAGCCGAGGCCCGGCGAGACGCCGCCCGAATCCGCCGAGACGCCGCCCGAACCGCGCGAGCCCAGGCCCGGCGAGACACCACCGGAATCCGTCGAGCCCAGGCCCCCCGAGACGTCGCCCGAGGTCGGGGAGACGCCAGAGGTGGTGCCGCCCGCCTTCCAGGCGAGGCCCTTGGCGGCGGCGTCCATCGCCTCGTTCGCCAGCCGGTCGGCGTGCTTGTTGCGCTCGCGGGGGATCCACGTCCACCCCGTCACCCGCAACCGTCTGACCAGTGCCTGCGCCTCGATCGCGAGCGGCCGCAGCCCCTCGTTCTTGATCTTCCAGCGCCCCGCCATCTGCTCGATGACGAGCTTGGAGTCCATCCTGACCTCGACGGCCGCGCCCTCGCCCGCGAGATCGAGCACCGAGGTGAGCCCGGCGATCAGCCCCTTGTACTCGGCGACGTTGTTGGTCGCCACGCCGATCGCCTCGGCCGCCTCGGCGAGGACCTGACGGTCGCGGGCGTCCATCACCACGGCCCCGTACCCCGCGGGCCCGGGATTGCCCCTCGACCCGCCGTCGGCCTCGACGAGGTAGGCGGTCGTGCTCATGGACGCTCCTTGAACAGGTCGGTGCGCGAAGGCGCGGGTCAGATGCCGGACTCGGGGGTGCGGACGAGGATGCGGCGGCACTCCTCGCAGCGCAGCACCTCGTCGTGCGGAGCGGCCTTGATCCGGTTCATGTCGGCGATCGACAGCGACACCTTGCAGCCCATGCACCGGCCGCCGTGCAGCATGGCGGCGCCCACGCCGTACTGCCCGCGCAGCTTCTCGTACAGGGCGAGCAGGTCGGCGGGGATCTCGGCGGCGACGTCGGAGCGGCGCGACTCGGCGTCGGCCGCCTCCTTGCCGATCTCGGCCAGGGCCGCGTCGCGGCGGTCCTCGGCGGCGGCGCGGGTGGTGGCGAGCTCGTCGCGCTTGGCGACCAGGTCGTTGACCTTGGCGTCGGCGGCCTCGCGACGTTCCATGATCTCCAGCACGACCTCCTCGAGGTCGCCCTGTCGGCGGTGCAGCGAGGCGATCTCGGACTGCAGGCTGGACAGGTCCTTGGGCGAGGTCACCATGCCGGAGTCGAGACGCTTCTGGTCGCGTTCGGCGCGGATGCGCACGGTGTCGACGTCGTTCTCGGCCTTGGTCTGCTCGCGGGCCAGGTCGCCCGCCTCGGTCTCGGCGGCGATCGCCTGGGTGGCCAGCTGGGCGTACTGCCTCGACTGCTCGTCGATCACGGCCAGCTCAGGCAGGGTGCGGCGGCGGTGCGCCAGGCGGTCGAGGACGGAGTCGAGCTCGGCCAGGTCGAGGAGTCGCTTCTGAGCGGCGGGGGCAGCTTTCATGATCAATATCCTTTTGTCCAAGCATCGGTGACCGTGGCGGAGACGCGCGTCTCAACGTTAACGCCACCAGAGGTGAGGATGGACGCCGCGCTGCGCAGCCAGGGCCATTCGGTGGCCCAGTGGGCGGCGTCGATCAGCGCGGGACCTCCGGCCTCGACGAACTCGCTGGCCGGATGGTGGCGCAGGTCGGCGGTGAGGAAGACGTCGACGCCCGCGGCCCTCGCCGTACCGAGCAGGGAGTCGCCCGCACCACCGCTGACGGCCACGCGCGTGACCGGCCTGGACGGCTCGCCCGCGACGCGCACCCCCCAGGAGGTGGCGGGCAGGCCCGCCAGGACCTGCTTGGCGAAGTCGCCGAGCGTCATCTCGGGAACCGAGCCGATCCTGCCGAGCCCGCGCCACGGGTCGTCGGGCAGCGGCGAGAGCGGCACCAGGTCGCCGGTCAGCCCGACCGCCCTGGCCAGCGCGTCGGAGACGCCCGGGTTGGCGACGTCGGCGTTGGTGTGGGCGGTGTAGAGGGCCACGCCGTTGCGGATCAGGTCGTGGATCAGCCGCCCCTTGTAGGTGGTGGCGGCGACGCTCGTGGTGCCGCGCAGATAGAGCGGGTGGTGGACGACGATCAGGTCGGCGCCCCAGTCGAGGGCCTCCTCGGCCACGACGGGCACAGGATCGACCGCGAACAGCACCTTGCGCACGTCCTGGGCGGGATCGCCGCAGACCAGGCCGACGGCGTCCCACGACTCGGCCCTGGCGGGCGGATAGGCGGCCTCGAGCACGTTGATCACATCTGCCAGCGTCACCTGCGCAGACTACCGGCTCGCGCACCTCGACACGTGGACGTGCGCCGCCTACCGTAAGTGGATCCTGACGTCTGGGAGGGCGCATGAGGGTCGCGATCATCGGTGCGGGCTTCGGCGGGCTGTGCATGGCGATCCGGCTCGAACTGTCGGGCGTCGCCGACTACACCGTCTTCGAGAAGGCGGGCGGCGTCGGAGGCACCTGGCGCGACAACAGCTATCCGGGCGCGGGCTGCGACATCCCCTCTCACCTGTACTCCTACTCCTTCGAGAAGTACGCCAGCTGGACGCGCCGCTACCCGGAGCAGCCCGAGATCCTGGCCTATCTCGACATGTGCGCCGACAAGTACGGCGTCAGGCCGAAGATCAGGTTCGACACCGAGGTGCGGTCGGCCCGTTTCGACGGCCGCCACTGGCAGGTCACGACGGACGGCGGCACCGAGCGGTTCGACGCCGTCGTGTCGAGCGTGGGCCAGCTCAACCGCCCCGCCTATCCCGAGATCCAGGGAAGGGAGAGCTTCGCCGGCGTCTCCTTCCACAGCGCCCGGTGGAAGCACGAGCACGACCTCACCGGCCGCCGCGTCGCGGTGATCGGCAACGGGTCGTCGGCCGCGCAGTTCATCCCCCGCATCCAGCCTCTGGCAGAGCGCCTTGACGTCTTCCAGCGCACCCCCAACTGGGTGATCCCCAAGCCCGACTCCACCTTCGACCCCGCCACCAGGCTGGCGTTACACCTGGTCCCCGGCCTGCAGCGGGTCTACAGGGAGTGGATCTACCGCTACGCCGAGGGCACCCTCTACCCCGCTCTCGCCAGGGGCTGGAGCGCGAACCTGCTGAGGAAGCGGGCGCTCGGGCACCTCCACGCGCAGGTCGCCGATCCCGCACTGCGCGCCAAGCTCACCCCGTCCTTCCCCGTCGGCTGCAAGCGGGTGGTCATCGACAGCTCCTTCTATCCCGCGCTCACCAGGCCGAACGTCGAGGTGGTCACCGACCCGATCGTCCGGATCACCCCGAAGGGGGTGGAGACCTCGCAGGGCCTGAGAGAGGCCGACACGATCATCTACGCCACCGGCTTCCGCACGACGGAGTTCCTGCAGCCGATCGAGTTCACCGGCACAGGGGGGCGCACGCTCTCCGACGAGTGGAAGGACGGCGCCGAGGCCTATCTCGGCATCTCCGTGCCGCACTTCCCGAACCTGTTCCTGCTCTACGGCCCGAACACCAACCTCGGGCACAACTCCATCGTCTTCATGATCGAGTGCCAGGTTCGCCACGTCATGGCCTGCCTGCCGTACCTCGCCGAGAGGGGGCCGATGGAGGTCAGGCCCGAGGCGATGGCGGCCTGGCGCCGGCAGCTGGGGGCGGCCATGGAGCGGATGGTGTGGAGCAACGGCTGCCAGAGCTGGTACAAGACCGCACAGGGGAGGGTCACCAACAACTGGCCAGGACCGACCACGCTCTATCGCAGGCTGACCGCTCTGCCGCCGCTGCCCGCCTACCGGCTAACGTCTTCGGCATGATGGTGGCTGACACGCACAACGATCTCCTCATGGCGGTATCGGCGAGAGCGCCCCGGCAGTGGGCGGAGTTCTTCCGCTCCCGCTGGCTCCCCCAGCTACGGCAGGGCGGGGTGCGGCTGCAGGTGCTGCCGGTGTTCATCGACTCGCAGTTCCGCCCCGAGGGCTCGCTGAGGCAGACGCTGCGCATGATCGAGTGCGCGCACGTCATCGCCGAGGGCAACGCCGACGCCGTGGCGCTCTGCCTCGACGCCG
>NZ_BAAATE010000018.1:0-182069 GCF_039533245.1 Nonomuraea recticatena
ACCCGGTTACATTCCGAACCCGGAAGTTAAGCTCTGCAGCGCCGATGGTACTGCACTCGGGAGGGTGTGGGAGAGTAGGTCGCCGCCGCGCAATCTTCAAAAGGGCCACCCCGTTACAGGGGTGGCCCTTTTTTGTTTTCCTACACGCCGTCGGCGTCCACTATGTCCTGTCCTGGGCCTTCGGGCGCAGCACGAAGACGCCCCAGCCGAGGTGCTGCCTGCCGTACTCGAGGTGGGAGCGGCGGCTCTGGCGCAGGAAGTCGCGCAGAGCTGGGGCATCGGCGTCGTCGGGGTTGGCCAGCAGCCAGTCGCTCAACGTCAGCCACTGACTGGCCATGTAGCGGTCCCAGCTGTCGGGGTCGGCCAGCACCATCTCCACCAGTTCGAACCCCGCCGCCTCGAAGCGGTCGTCGGTGCCGGCCAGCGTGGTGAAGCCCTCCTGCTCCTTCAGCGCGGAGGCGGGCGGGTCGCCGATCCAGTAAGGCTCGCCGACCAGCGCCAGGCCGTCGGGGCGGAGCATCGGACGCATCAGGTCGAGGGTGCCTGTCAGTCCACCACCGATCCAGGTGGCGCCGATGCAGGAGACCAGGTCGAAGCGCTCCTCGGTCGTGTAGCCGCCCGCGTCGCCATGGACGAAGGTCAGGCGGTCGGAGACGCCCAGCTCCTTCGCGCGCTCACGGGCGGCGGCGAGAAAGACCTCGCTGATGTCCACGCCCACGCCGGACAGCCCGTAGCGCGCCGACCAGCGGCTGAGCATCTCCGCCTTGCCACAGGCGAGGTCGAGCTGGCGGGCGCCCTCTCTGATGCGGCAGATCTCGCCGAGCAGGTCGAGCTTGGCGTCGGTGATCGGATTGAGGATGCGGTGCCGGGATTCGGCGATCTCGTGGAAGCGCAGTGACATGGCCGCCATTGTCGTCTTGAGGGGCTCGCGGGGGCGAACGCTTTTCGCGGTGAGCCCTTGAGGCGCGGGGACATGCGGGGACTTGCTAGGCTGAAGGGGCCTGGCCACCCTCAACCACGGGTGGCCTTCGTCGCGTAAGGCCCGAAATGGGCAGCGATCAGCCACGGTGGACCGTCGCGTTGGAGCACGTGTCCGCTGAGTGAGCCAACGAAATGGACCTAGAAGTGAACAGAGATAACGGATCGGACGGCGAGGGCCGCCGCGAGCAGAGCGGCCAGGGCGGGGACACGCCCCGCGACGGGGAGAGGCGTTCGTACGGCGAGCGCGGGCAGGGACAGCCCCGCGGCGACCGGCCGTTCAGGTCCGGCGACCGGCCGCAGGGCGGCTCCCAGGGTCGCGACGAGCGCGGCGGCTATCCGCGGCGCGATGACAGAGGCGGCTCGTCACGCGACGACCGTCCTCGTGGTGGTTACCAGGGGCGTGACGACAGGGGCGGCTACCGGGGACGCGATGACCGTCCCCAGGGCGGCGGCGGCTTCCGTGACCGTCCGCAGGGTGGCGGCTACCGTGGTCGTGATGACCGGCCCCAGGGTGGCGACCGTCCTCAGGGCGGTGGCTTCCGTGACCGCCCGCAGGGTGGCGGTGGGTACCGCGGTCGTGACGACCGTCCGCAGGGTGGCGGATATCGTGGTCGTGATGACCGGCCCCAGGGTGGCGACCGTCCTCAGGGTGGCGGTTTCCGTGACCGCCCGCAGGGCGGCGGTGGGTACCGCGGTCGTGACGACCGTCCGCAGGGTGGCGGCTACCGGGATCGTGACGATCGCGGTGGTGCTCCTCGTGGGGATGACAGGCCGCGTTCTTCTCGTCCGTTCCAGAACAGGGACGACCGCGGGTACGCCTCGCGCGAGGACCGTCCGCAGGGTGGCGGCTACCGGGGCCGTGAGGACCGCCCGCAGGGTGACCGTCCCCAGGGTGGCGGCTACCGCGGTCGCGACGACCGCCCGCAGGGTGGCGGCTACCGTGACCGTCCGCAGGGTGGCGGGTTCCGCGATCGCGATGACCGTCCGCAGGGTGGTGGGTTCCGTGACAGGCCGCAGGGCGCTGGGTACGGTGACCGCCCCCAGGGCGGCGGGTACAGAGGCCGTGACGACCGTCCGCAGGGTGACCGTCCCCAGGGTGGCGGGTACCGTGACCGTCCTCAGGGCGGTGGCTTCCGCGACAGGCCGCAGGGCGGCGGGTTCCGTGACCGCGACGACCGGGCGCCCCGCGACCGCGACGAGAGGGGCGGTTTCCGTGACCGTCCTCAGGGCGGTGGCTTCCGTGACCGTCCCCAGGGTGGGGGCGGCTACCGTGGCCGTGACGACCGCCCGCAGGGTGACCGTCCTCAGGGTGGCGGTTTCCGTGACCGCCCGCAGGGCGGCGGTGGGTACCGCGGTCGTGACGACCGTCCGCAGGGTGGCGGCTACCGGGATCGTGACGATCGCGGTGGTGCTCCTCGTGGGGATGACAGGCCGCGTTCTTCTCGTCCGTTCCAGAACAGGGACGACCGCGGGTACGCCTCGCGCGAGGACCGTCCGCAGGGTGGCGGCTACCGGGGCCGTGAGGACCGCCCGCAGGGTGACCGTCCCCAGGGTGGCGGGTTCCGTGACAGGCCGCAGGGTGGCGGGTTC
This sequence comes from Nonomuraea recticatena, assembly GCF_039533245.1. Taxonomy (NCBI): domain Bacteria; kingdom Bacillati; phylum Actinomycetota; class Actinomycetes; order Streptosporangiales; family Streptosporangiaceae; genus Nonomuraea; species Nonomuraea recticatena. Next base: position 2,572 of record NZ_BAAATE010000018.1, read on the forward strand.
CGCGACCGTGACGACCGTCCGCAGGGTGGGTTCCGCGGACGCGAGGACCGGCCGTTCTCCCGTGACTCTCGCGGGTCGGCGGATCGTCCTCCCGCGGCGTCCAGGGCCAGGTTCGGCAGGGACGAGCGCGAGGAGGAGGCTCCCCGTCGCGAGCAGCTGCCCGACATTCCGCCGGACATCACGCTCGACGAGCTCGACAAGGACGTCCGTGACGAGCTGCGCTCGCTGCCGCTCGACCTCGCCGAGATCGTGGGGCGTCACCTCGTCGCCGCCGAGCGCGCGCTGGTCGAGGACGACACCGACAGGGCGCACGAGCACACCAAGGTCGCCCGCAGGTTCGCCGCCCGCATCGGCGTCGTCCGTGAGGCGGCGGGCATCGTCGCCTACCGCGCGGGGAACTTCTCCGAGGCGCTGAGCGATCTGCGTGCCGCGCGCAGGATGACGGGCTCCGACGCCTACCTGCCGATCATGGCCGACTGCGAGCGGGGTATGGGCCGTCCCGAGCGCGCCCTCGACCTGGTGCGCTCGCCCGAGGCCGAGCGCCTCGACAGAGCGGGACGCATCGAGCTGGCCATCGTGGAGTCCGGCGCCCGCCGCGACCTCGGCCAGCACGACGCCGCCGTCATCACCCTCCAGCGGCTGCCCGAGCTGCGCGACACCAACGCGCGTCCGTGGTCGGCCAGGCTGGCGTTCGCCTACGCCGACGCGCTCGCCGAGGCGGGTCACCAGGACGCGGCGACGGACTGGTTCGCCAAGGCGATGGCCTTCGACGAGGACGGTGAGACGGACGCCGCCGAGCGGTACGCCGAGCTCACCGGCGCGGTGATCGAGGACATCGAAGAGGACTTCGAGGACGCCGACGAGGACGCCGAGGATGTCGAGGGTGCCGATGAGGGCACCAGGGGCATGCAGGCCGACGACGAGGAGTTCGGCGACGTTCTCGATGACGAGGGCGATGCGCAGGACGGGGCGGCGGAGGCCAGGCAGCCTTCCGACGTCCTCGACGATGACGACGACGAGGACGAGGAGCCCTCGGCCGGTGACGCCCCTTCTGCGGACGTCTCTGGCTCTGAGGTAGCCGCTTCCTCGCTGGTCGACTTCGACGACGAGGAGGAGCTCGCGGAGGTCGACTCCGACGAGGAGCCGGTCGACGAGGCTTCGGACGACATTGACGACGTCGATGACGCTGACGAGTCGGACGGCGACGTCGAGGGCACGGACGACGACTCCGACGACTCCGACGACGACTTCGACGATCTGGAGGAGGATCTCGACGGAGAGCTCGCCGACTCCACGAAGGGATCGACGACATCGACGGAGGCCAAGGCGGCCAAGGCGCCGGCGACGTCGGGCGAGAGCGAGCCCGCGAAGGCCGGCATCGGTCCCGCGTTCATCGAGCCCAACTTCGGTGACATCCTCGACGACCCCGAGGACTCCGAAGACAAGAAGTGATCGTGGGCTGCGCCGTACCGATATCTCTTCGGTACGGCGCAGCCGCGTTCGCTACACGGATCGTCTGGGCCGAGCCGTACTTCCTGGTATGGCGGCGCGTCGGGTTCGCTGTGCGGATCCGCTGGGTCGAGCCGTACCGTCCTGGGGGTAGGGCTCGCCGCGTTGGCTGCGCAGATTACGTGGGCCGAGCGGTACTTCCCCGGTGCGGCGGCGCGTCGGGTTCGCTGCGCGGATCCGCTGGACCGAGCCGCCCTTCCCGGGGCACGACGCGCCGCGTTGGCTACACGGATTCTGTGAGCCGTACCTTCCGGGCTTACGGGGAGACCTTGTTCAGCCAGTGAAGGATGCCTGCGACGTTGGACGGCGCCCCGCTGAGCAGTTCGAACTGCTCGGCCGTCTCGTCGTCGGACTTGAGAGCGGTGTACCGCTCGCGGGTGCGATCGCGGACCATGGCGACGGCGTGGTCGAGGTCCATGCCCTCCTGGTGGGCCTGCTTGGTGAGATCCACCCAGACGCGTAGCTCCTCCGCGGAGCGCTCGAGAGTCTCCTGAACCGCACCGACGGGGCCGTAATGGCTGAAAAGGAGCCGCTGCGGACCCAGGGCCTGGAACAGGGCGATCGAGTCGAGGGCGGTCTGGAGGTCGAAGTCCGGCGGCGGGGTCGCGGGACGCAAATCGCCAGTCTGCGGCAGGTAGACGCCTGCCGCGTCGCCGACGTACAGGTCGCCGGTGGCGGAGTCGACCAGGCCGACATGGTGCTTGGCATGGCCGGGGGAGTAGTGGCTGGACAGCGTCCGGCCGTTGCCCAGGTCGATGGCGCCGGTGTCGCCCAGGGCGACGATGCGCTCCGACTCCGTGGGGGACAACTCCCCGAACAACGTGTCGAGCCGGTCACCCCACACCATTCGTGCGCTCGCCATGAGCCTGGACGGATCGGCCAGATGCCGCGCACCCTTCTCGTGCACCACGATCTGCGCCTGCGGGAAGAACCCCGCGATGTCTCCCACGCCGCCTGCGTGGTCGAGGTGGATGTGGGTGACGACGACGGTCGCCAGGTCGTCGGGGCCGACGCCGAGCGAGGCCAGCGCGTCGCGCACCACCGGCGCGGACGTCGACGTGCCGGTCTCGACCAGGCATGGCCGGTCTCCGAGGATGAGGTAGCCGGCCGTGATTCCGGCATACCCGGCCATCCGCGTGTCGATCTCATAGACGTCGCCGCCGAGCGCGGTGATGTTGTCCACAGCCACTCTCCCGAGCCGAACCGCTGTCCCCAGAACGGCATTCTGTCCGCTCCGGCCTTCACCACATCGTAAAGAGTGGTCCCCCGACAAGCGCAGCCCCCGCGGGCCGCGCCGTTCCAGGAGGAGGATCACGTGGACCGCAACGACGTGACGCTGGTGGGTCGCCTGTCCGCCAGCCCGGACGAGCGCGCCATGCCCAGTGGCGACACTCTGACCAAGTGGCGCGTCATCGTCCGTCGCCGTCCTCTGGTACGGCGGGGCGGCTTCGTCGACACCATCCAGTGCGTCACGTTCGACGCTGAGGTGGCGGCCATGGTGAAGGCGATGCGACCGCGAGATCCGATGGAGATCAGAGGGGCGCTTCGGTGCAGAATCTACGGCCCGCCCTCGGCGAAGAGCTGGCGATACGAAGTGGAAGTCCACGCGGTGGCGCTCGTGGCGATGCAACCATCGGCGAATCCCCCGGCCACCACGGAAAAGCTGACCGCCGGTGCCGACCGCCCAGCCGCCCCGGTCCTCCTGATGCCCTCCACTCCCAAGCCCCGCACCGAGGCTGAGATCCCATCGGAGCCCTTGCCGGTGGCCAATGTGGCGCCAGGACCTCGCGCAGCGTCCGATATGGCACTTGAGCCAGGTGCATCGCTGGATGTTGCGCCCGCGTGTCGGCCTAGGGTGGATGTCGCGCCTGCGCTTCGTCCTTCGGTAGACGTCGCATCTGAGCCTCTCCCAGGGGCCGATGTGGCGTCCGAGCCTCGTGCAGCGGTCGATGCCGCACCCGAGCCAGGCTCAACGCCGGATGTCACGCCTGCGTGTCGCTCTTCGGTAGACGTCGCCTCCGAGCCCTTCCTGGGGGCCGATGCGACGTCAGAGCTCTGTTCATCGGGTGCCACGGTGACCAGCGCCGCAGACCTCACTGGTGACCTCGCCAAGCCTCACCTCACCAGGCCCCGGCTGCCCGCGCCCTACCCGCCGCAAGCCCCAGGAAAGGGGATCCAGCCGGAGGTCGACCACACGCTCTCCACGTCGGCCGCCGCCTCCGCTCTGAGCCCAGCAGTCCCGACGACGGGACCCATGATCGAGGCCGGCAGCGCGCAGTCCGCCGCCACGGCCGATCGTCAGGTGTCGACAGATGGAACTTCCCCAGTGACCCCCCAGCCGGTCTCCACGGCCCAAGCCGCCGGTTCAGAAGCGCGCCGGCCGACTCCGACAGCTGGAGCCTCGCCCAGGGCTCACCCTCAGGACACCGCCACTCCGGACAACCCTGTGAAGGCGCCGTCCGATGTGGCGGGCACTCCGCCGCGACCGGTGGCATACCTCGCGTCCACGGGGTGAAGGACGCGAATCACGTCATCTGGCGGGAGTGCTCGGCCGCCGCACCATGGAGACGTCGATGGGGTCAGCGTGCTCCACCGTGAATCCGTGGCGCTCGTACAGCCGCTGTGCGGCGCTGCCCCGCAGGACGATCAGTCGCATGGAGGCATCCTCGGCATCAGTCCGATCGAGGAGGCGGCGCAGCACTGCGGAACCGATCCCCTGACCCTGGAGCTCCGGAGCGAGGTAGAAGTGTTCGAGCCAGTGTCCGTCCTCGGCCGTCGCAGGGTGACACAGCCTGCGAACGCGCCGCCGACCGTGATCACCAAGGTGTGCCGCGACGAGAAGGAGTCCCGTAGCCGCTGCCGGACTCGATGCTCGTCGAACCGGCCCAGCCGCTCCAGGTCGTCCCGCAGGACGGTCGCCCGTAGCTCCGCGATCGTCTCGACGTCTGCCATCTCCGCGGGCCGCATCGCCCAATCCAGGGGAGCGCCGGGCTCAGGCCGGGACGCCTGCCGTTCCGGTCGGTGTCTCTCGTCTGCCACTGCGCTCGCGTCCATAACCGAAGGATCCTAACCAGCCGCTTTGTGGCACCCGCCTACAGGACCATGTACGTAGGGGCGCGCGCTGAAGCAAGATCCCGAAGGCTACGCGTGAGGGCGGGCAACGCGAGGGGCTCAGCGCTCGCCTTGACCGAGCCAGCCACTCCCTCCTTCGAGGCGTATTGCTCCAACCGTCGGAATATGACCCCGACGACAGGGCGACTGCTTCGTCGCGCGGGATGCGAAGGCGTGCTCATTGATGCGGCGCGTCCTCATCCGCACTGGTGTGTGGGTCCGGAGAGGGTGGGCTCTCAACTCGGGCTGAACCAGCGGGTGAGGGCCGTCTTCAGGCTGTCGGGGTCGGCGCCTGCCCAGGCGACATGCAGTCGGGTCGGATGAGCAATGCGGGTGCTGGGGCGGCGTCGGTGGTCGCGGGCACGCGGCGCACTCGGTCATTCAAGGGCATGGGACGTGCTGGTCGAGCACGGATATCAAGGCTTCACCTACGAAGCGGTCGCCGTCCGCGCCGGCACAAGTCGTCCTGTGCTCTACCGGCGCTGGCCGCAGGGCGACGACCTGCTGCTGGCCACTCTCACCAAGTTCTGGCAGCCGATCGCGGTGCCCGACACAGGCAGTCTCCGCGATGACGCGATCGGCTTCCTGCGCAACACCGACGCTGACCGCGCAGGCATGATCACGTTGATGAGCGTGCAGCTGGTGGATTACTTTCGCGACACCGGTACCAGTCCCAGCGAGCCGCGCGACACGCTCCTTCCGTACCGGTACCAGTCTCAGCGAGCTGCGCAACACCCTCCTTCCGCCGGGTCAGGCGACCGTCTTCGAGACGATCGTCGCCCGCGCGGTCGAGCGCGGCGAGCTGCCGGACGTGCCTCGCGCGTCCCGCGTGGTGAACCTGCCGTGGGACCTGTTGCGCCACGACATGCCCATGATGATGCGCCCGGTGTTGGGCGGTTCGATCGTCGAGGTGGTGGACGAGGTGTGGCTGCCGCTGCTGGGGGTGACTGGGGCTCCGTCCGCGTCGTCTGCTCCTGCGCCACCGGCCTGACCTGCGTCTACGACCCGGCCCCCCGGGTGTCGCCGTCCGTCTCGTCAGGCAGGGTCACGTGCATTCCGGCGCCGCCTCCCCGGGCGTGCATTCCGGCGCAGCCTCCCCGGGCGAGCGCTACGGCGCAGCTTCCCAGGCCGAGCATTGCGGCGCCACCTCCGCGGCTGAGCGTTGCGGCGCCGCCTCCCGTGCCGAACATTGCGGCGCCGCCTCCCGTGCCAAGGCGGTTCACCCCGCGCCCTGGAAGTCGGCGACGAGCTCGGCGTGATCGACCACGCTGACCTGGGCTCAGTCGAGCACCGCGATCGCGTCGACCTCGATCAGGTAGCCGGGGGCGGCCAGCGTCTCCACGCCGAGCAGGGTGTCGGTGGGCTTGTGATCGCCGAACAGCTCGACCCTCGCCTCCTCGATGACGGGCAGGTACTCCCTGCGGTGTCCCACCACGTAGATCGTGATCTTGGTGACTTGGTCGGGACGGGCGCCCGCGGCGGCAAGGGCGCGCCCGAGATTGGCGAACACCTGCCGGGCCTGGGCTGCCAGATCGCCGTGAGCCACCAGGTCGCCGTTGCGGTCGTCGGACATCTGGCCGGCGATGAACGCCATCCGGCCGCCGGTCGCGACGATGACGTGGCTGTAGGTCTTCGGGTGGTCCAGATTTTCGGGTTGGATGATCTCGAGAGCCATCGCTGCGCGTCCTTTCGAGGTGTGCCGCCGGAACACGGTAGAAGCCGGCCACAGGTCTCTGGATGTTTCGCACCCGCCTGACATGGCCTGCTGGTGAAGGCGAGCGGAAGCTGGCCACGGGTCCGTGGATGTCCGCTTGCCTGACATGACTGCTGGTGAAGACGAGCGGAGGGCTGCCGCGGGGCCGTGGATGGTCGCTTGCGCGACATGGACTGCTGGTAAAGAAAACCGGTGCATCGACGCACGGTCAAGCCTGCCGTGGTAAGCGTTCGGCGGGCATGCCGGGCCCGATCGTGGACTGGATCTCGGCCGGGTCGTCCACGCGACCGCAGTGGGCGCACACCGTCTCCTGGGTGACCCCGGTGCCGCACACCGCGTGCGTGTAGAGGATCGGCGGCTCCCCGTCGCTCGCCCACCGGTCGCCCCACTCGGAGAGCGCGACCAGCGTGGGCGCGAGCGCACGCCCCTTGTCGGTCACCACGTACTCATACAGTTCGGACTGCTCGGAGTACCTGTGGCGTCGCATGATCCCGGCCTCGACGAAGCCGTCGAGCCGGGCCTTGAGGATGTTGGTCGCGATGCCCAGGTTGCGCTGGAAGTCGCTGAAGCGGGTCGCCCCCGAGAACAGGGCGTCACGGATGATCAGCGGGCTCCAGCGCTCGCCGATCACCTCCAGCGAGCGTGCGATCGAACACTCCTGCGACTCGTAGGTCTTCCCCAGCATGCACCCGATCCTACAGAGGGCGCTTGCATCATGAAAGCGCCTCGGTTACGGTGACTTGCATGATGCAAGCAGATCAGAACTTCACTACCACCTTCTCGGTGGACCGGACTCCCCAGGAGGCCTTCCAGGCCATCACCGACGTCCGCGGCTGGTGGTCGCAAGAGGTCGAGGGCGTCACCGACCAGGTCGGCGGCGAGTTCGACTACCACTACAAGGACGTCCACCGATGCAGGGTCCGCGTCACCGAACTCGTGCCCGGCCGGAAGGTCGCATGGCGGGTGCTGGACAACTACTTCGACTTCATCGACGACCAGGCCGAATGGAAGGACACCGAGGTCGTCTTCGAGATCTCCGAGAAGGAGGGCGGCGCCGAGATCCACTTCACCCACGTCGGACTGGTCCCGCAGTACGAGTGTTACGACGTGTGCACCAACGCCTGGGGCGGCTACATCGGCGGCAGCTTGCGGAACCTGATCAACACGGGAACGGGCCAGCCGAACCCCAAAGAGAGCGGGAACGCCCCGGAAACCGACGAACGGGTCACGCCCCTGTTCCTTGACGTGGCCGACGCGGCACAGCCCCTGACGCGGTCGCAGCGGGCGCTCCTCACCGATCAGGGCGGCAGGGTCCACGCCGTCTTCACCGGCGCGACCGACACCGAGATGTCGCGCGGGCTCGACGCGCCGAAGGCTTCGTCTGAGTCGGTCGCCCGAGCCATCGTCAACGGCGTGGAGGAGCAGGAGCAAGACATCTTCCCCGACTCCATGTCGCAGACCATGTCCGCAGAGGAGTCCGGCCCTGTCCGCCACTCGCCCTCGCCGGCCGCGTATCCCGGCGTCGCGTCCCTGACGATCCGCGCCCGCGCGGCGACCTGCGCTGGAGCGCGAGTGCGCCGCCGTCGTGGCAGCCGGGCGCGGCAAGTCCTACGCGTGAATCATCGGTACGCGGGCCGGGGGAGGGCCTCGGACATCCCGATGAAGCGACCTTCCAGCCGAACAGCCATGCACACACAACGAATGGAGATCTGCAATGACCACACCGAAAGCCGGCAGCATCCTTCTCGGCACCACCCGGCCCGCGGAGCTGCGTGAGTGGTACCGCAGGGCGCTGGCACCGGGACATGAAGGTGAGGGGCCGATCGATCTGGGCGGCTTCCTGCTGGTCATCGACCAGCGCGACGACGTCGGCGCGAAGAACGACGAGCCGGGCCGGATGATCCTCAACTTCCACGTCGACGACTTCGACGCCGTCGAGGCGCAGCTGCGGGCGGCCGGCGTGGAGTGGCTCGCTCCCGTCGCGGATCGCCCATCCGGCCGCTTCGGGACGTTCGCGGACCCCGACGGGAACTACCTCCAGATCATCCAGTTCAAGAAGGACGCATAAGAGGTCGCGCGGATAGGCGGGAGTAAGAGGAGGCAGTATCTGGTCCGACGGTGCTGGGTCGGCCGGGCGTAACGGGGGACAGGGACTGGGTGTGGTGCGGGGGCGGCTGGTAGGTCTGCGGCGGAGTGACGTCAAGGGATCATACTGCCGTCAGCTCCGGTAGCATCGGCGACATGTCTGCTGCTTCGTGCGCGGCTTGTGCCGCAGTGACGAGGACGCTCCGCTAGCGGCGGGGCGTTCGTCTCACTTCTGTTGAACGTTTCGTCGCTTCGTGGTCGAACCGGAGCGGCACGTTCGTGCTGCTCAGAACTTCTTCTGAGCAACGGAGCACTCGGTGGTTTCAGGCATTCCCTTTTCACGCGGGGACGGATCGTCTCCAGTGCGTGCGTGGCTGGCGCTGTGTTGCATGGCCACGCTGCAGTTCTTCATCGCGGTCGACGTGACCGTGGTCAATGTCGCCCTGCCCTCGATCGGCGCCGACTTCGGCGTCGATGGTCACGCACTGACCTGGGTCGTGGTCGGATACACGATCACCGGTGGGGGGTTGCTGATGCTCGGCGGCCGGCTGGGCGACGTTCTTGGCAGGCGCCGCATCCTCCTGCTCGGCACAACTCTCTTCGGCACCGCGTCCTTGCTGGCCGGGCTCGCGCCATCCTTCGCCCTGCTGGTGACAGCCCGGCTGCTGCAGGGTGCCGGTGAAGCGATCGCGCTTCCTGCAGCAATGGCAGTGATCGTGCTCATGTTCCCTGAAGGGCCGCGCAGGTCGCGGGCACTGAGCGTGTGGGCGGCCGTCGCGAGCTGTGGCCTCGTCCTCGGGTTCGCGGTCTCCGGGATCATCACCGAGCTGCTCGGCTGGCGGTGGATCTTCCTGGTGTCCGTGCCCTTCATCCTGGTCGTACTCGCCGCAGCTGTCATTCTCGTGCCGAGCGTACGGCCTGCCGAGCCCACACCCCTGGACCTTCCTGGTTCGCTCCTGCTGATCGCGGCTCCGCTGCTGCTCACCCTCGGGGTCGTCGAGGCAGGAGAGGCGGACAGCACGCTGCCATGGCTGCCGCCGGTGGCGCTGGTCGGCGCGGTAGCAGCCGGAGTCCTGTTCGTCAGGGTCGAGCGCCGTTCACGGAATCCGCTCGTGCCGCTGCGGTTCTTCCGCAACCGGCCGCGCGTCCTGGCCAACCTTGCCACTGCTTTGCTGAGCGCAGCACTGTCCGCCTCGTTCCTCCTGTTCACCTACTATCTGCAGGATCGGTTGGGCGCTGGCCCGCTCAAGGCTGGTTTGACGATGCTGCCTCTGGCGGTGTTCCTGATTGTGGCCTCGGTGCTGGTTCCTCGGCTGCTCGGACGGTGGGGCGCCCGGGCCTGTGTCCTGGCCGGGATCGGCTTCACCGTGCTGGCGATGGCTGTCATTGCTCTGGTCGCCTACCTCGGGGCCACCGGTCTGGCGATGGTTCCGGCCATGATGCTCATCGCTGCCGGGATGGGGTTCGGGATTGTTGGGCTGCAGTACGTCGCGGTGACCGGCGTGACTGAAGACGACGCTGGCATCGCCTCCGGCGTCCAGCGAGCCGCCGACCAACTGGGCGGTTCCACCGGTATCACGATCTACGTCGGCATCGGGTTTGCTCCTACCTTGGACGGCATCGACCCGTTCCTCGCCAGTAGCTTCCTGGCCGTCGCCGGGCTCGCCGCGGCCGGGTTCGTCGCCTGGCGGATCTCCATGCCCGCCGTGGTGATGGAGGAAACGCTCGGGTGACAGCCGGACAGGGCTGCGCCCGTCCGGCAGTCAGGCCGGGCGCAGCCTTGGACAGGCCCACGATCACCAAGGTCAAACAGAAGGTCACGTGCCCGTCCTGCCTTCATTCATCACCGACCCTCTGTGGGAGCAGTTCAAGCACTGGTCCCACGCCGTCAGGTCGCTCATCCGCTGGGCTGTCATCGGCCCCTCATCCCGGACAGGGTCGTGTTCGACAAGCTCCTGGCCCGGCTCGTGCTGGGTGGCACCTACCAGCAGCACGCCGACCACCAAGTCTCCGCTACCACGCTGCGGTCCCGGCGGGACGAGTGGATAGCCGCAGGAGTCTTCGAAGCCCTGCACCAGGCCGCGCTGGATGCCTATGGCCAGGCCATCGGCCTGGACTTGGAGAACCTCGCCGTGGACGGATGCATCGTGAAAGCCCCCTGCGGCGGGGAGAACACCGGCCCCTCGCCCGTGGACCGCGGAAAATCGGGGACCAAACGGTCGCTGCTGGTCGAAGGCGGCGGGCTCCCGATCGGGTGCGTGCTCGCCGGCGGCAACCGGCATGATTCGCCGCTGTTACGTCCCACCCTGGAGACTCTTGGGCGCTTCAAATCTCATCTGCCCGACCGGGTCACAGTGCACCTGGACTCGGGCTACGACTCGCGCGTGACCCGCAACCTGCTGACCGAGATGGGCTGCGGGTGGCAGATCACCCCAAAGGGCGCGTTTGTGCCGATCAACCACACCCGCCGGTGGGTAGTCGAACGAACAAACTCCTGGCACACACGGGGCTTCAAGTCATTGGCGATCGTCACGGATCGCAGTGCGGTGGTGCAGGCCGCGTGGGTAGCGCTCGCCAATGCGGTCATCGTGATCCGGCGCCTGATCCGCAAGGCGTGGGCGGCCTACCGATGGGACACACGGCCCGCCCGGCGCCCGTGACCTATCCGCGCGAACTCTAAGTCCAGATGGGCCGCATCGAGCCTTCCTGCGACCGGGCTGCGTCGTGGTCACCGACCTCACGCAGGGAAGCCACGATCTTGCGCCGGTCTGAGTCGCCGAAGACGCCGAGCCGGCCTCCTGGGAGGATCGGCCCGGATGGTGGCGCTATGGCTTGAGGGTTTGCATTCGGTACCGGGGTACAGGTTTACCGTCGAGGTATGACGCAGAACATCGCCTTCGGCCAGGAGTGGGTGCCCTCGGCGTGCACGCTGCCCACCGCCGAGCAGCCGCTGCGGGTGGCCGAGTTCGACGCCTTGTTCGCCGACGCGGTGCAGGCCCTGGCGCGGCCGGAGCGTACGCGGTTGCGGCTGACGCTCACGTTCAGCCCGGAGCACGCGGCGCGGGCCGCCGAACTGACGGCGCGGGAGAACGGCTGCTGCTCGTTCTTCTCCTTCACCCTGACCATCGCCGACGGCGGCCTGACGCTGGAGGTGGCGGTGCCGCAGGAGCAGGTCGAGGTGCTGGACGCGCTGCAGGCCCGCGCCGGCGCAGCGTCGGGCTCGGTGTGAACAGGCCGGCCGAACAGGTTGCGGCCTTCGAAAGCGGTAGCGGGGTGGTCGGCGTGAGGCAGGACGTCGACGGGCCGTACCTGCGTAGCGGGCAGGTGGCCGAGCGGGCCGGGGTCAACCTCCAGACGCTGCGCTACTACGAACGCCGCGGACTGATCGCCGAGCCTGCGCGCAGCCCCGGCGGGCATCGCGCCTACCCGCCCGAGACCGTCACCCTGCTGACGGTGATCAAAGCCGCCCAGCGGCTCGGCTTCACCCTGCAGGAGGTGGCTGAGCTGATCGACACCGGCCGGCGTGGCCACCCCACCCCGGATCTGCGCGCCCGCGCCCAGGACAAGATCGCCGAGGTGGACGCGAGGATCGCCGACCTGACCACCATCCGGCAAGCGCTGACCCAGGTGGTCAGCGCCGGCTGCGACAGCCTGACCCACTGCACCTGCCCTGACTGCCCGCTGCCCTTCGCCGACCTTGCGCCACGGCCACGTCCCGGAGAAGAGCCGATCGCCTGAGCGCCGACCACGACCACCGCGCACCTGCCGCCGTTCCCCTCGCCACCCGCGCGCGGTCGAGGTGGGCAGGCCGCCGTCGTGCCGGAGGGGAGTGGTCGTGAAGCCGGGAGCGTCCCGCTGCTAGGGAAGGAAGGCGCCGGCGTTCTCGTCGGCCCATTCGGCGAAGGTCAGGGCAGGGCGGCCGAGGAGTTGCCGCACCGTGTCCGTGCAGGGACCCGGCTGCTTCGCGTAGTCGGCCAGCGAGCCGAGCAGCCGGTCGGGCACGTCCTCGGGAAGTCCCTGGGCGAGCATGCCCTGCCTGACCTGTTCCGGCGCGAGTTCCTGGAAGGACAGTTCGCCTCCGACGGCCTGCGCGATGAGGTGGACCTTGTCCCGCTGGGTGAGCGACTCGGGGCCGCTGATGACGTACGCGCGTCCGGTGTGGTGATCGCCCACCAGAGCCTGTACAGCCACCGCGGCGATGTCGCGCGGGTGGATGGGAGATGTGGCCGCCTCGGGGTAGGCGCCGCGCACGACCCCGGTCGCGCGGATCTGCGGCGCCCAGGCGAGGGCGTTGGAGGCGAAGTCCGTGCAGCGCAGGAAGGTCCACCGCAGTCCGGAGGCCGCGGCGGCCTCCTCGACCGCCCTGAAGTGGTCGGAGAAACGGGGGTATCCGGCGGGGTGCGCCACGGTGGCGGCCGACAGGACCACCACCCTGCGCACGCCACGCCCGGCGGCGAGCGACAGCAGGTCGGCGGTGGCGCTCCCGACGGCGCGCGGGCTGAGGAGTACGGCGTCGACGCCGTCGAGCGCCGTCTCCAGGCTCTGTGGTCGAGACGGGTCCCCGCTCACCACCTGGACCTCGCCTGGCAGGTTCGCCGTGGACGGGTCGCGGGTGACGGCCGCGACCTTCACGCCCTCCCTCGACAGCAGGCCGGCCGCCTCGCGTCCCACCACTCCTGTCGCTCCGGTAACCAAGATCATGGCTGACCCCTTCGTCCGCTGCCGATAGCCTGTCATCCGCAAGCCGTACAATATGAGGAACGTATCATATGAATTCCGTACGATCTGATGATGATGAGGAAGCCGCACGGCGACGGCGGCGGTTGAACGCGGCGATCAGAGACTCGATGCGGGAGCTGAGCCTTCAGCTCTCCCTGCTCGACCACCAGGTGAGCGGACGCCTCGAACTCAAGGACGTCGACGTCGACTGCCTCGATCTGGTCAACAGGTACGGCCCGCTCAGCCCCAGCGCTCTGGCCAAGCGGGCAGGGCTGCATCCGGCGACGTTGACGGGCATCCTCGACCGGCTCGAACGAGGGGGCTGGGTGGCTCGTGAGCGCGACCCTTCGGACCGCCGGGCCGTCCTGGTCCGAGCGCTGCGCGAGCGGAACGCCGAACTGCTGGGGCTCTACGCGGGGATGAACGCGTCGCTGGAGGAGATCTGCGCGGGGTATGGGGCGGCCGAGCTCGAGGTGGTCGCCGACTTCCTCCACCGCACGGCGCGCGCGGGTCGCGTCGCCACCGAAGAGCTGGCGGGCGGCTGACCGAGGGGTCAAGATCACCCAGCTGACAGGGGGCCAGGATCGCCGAGCTGACAGGGGGCCAGGATCGCCGAGCTGACCAGGGGGCCGTGATCGCTGAGCTGACCCGGGGGGCCGAGATCACCGAGAGGCCGGGGGCTGGACGAGCGCCCGGTCACGCGGCGCCGGCGGTCTGGGGCGAGCGAGGACAGCCCCCACCCTGGCGCCGCGTGATGTGGCCTGCGTGAAGGGCTGCCCTCGATGCCCGGCCCGCTCGACGTGTGCCCGACGGGCGGACGCAGGCTAGACGAAGGTGCGCAGGACCAGGCCGGTGCGGGGTTTGGGGCCGAAGGAGGTGGACTTGCGGGGCACGCGTTCCCCCTCCGCCGCCACCGCCAGCACGTCCTCCACCGCCAACGGCCTCAGGATCACCGCCGTCCCGCCCGTGCGGGCCGCCAGCCGTACCGCCGCCCTGGGATCGTGGTGCACGATGCGGACGTCCTGCTCGTCGTCCTGCATCCCCCACACCTTGGGCAGCACGAACTCGGTCAGCACCGAGGTGTTGAGCGCGTTCCATCGCGCCGACCTGTCCGTGGGCATGGCGTGGGCCAGCTGCAGCGGGTCGGGGTCGGTGAGGAGGTGGCTCGTGCCCCCGTCCTCTCCCGCCAGCAGGAAGGCGGGCTCGGCTGCGGTCTCCAGCGCCTCGAGACCGGCCTCCAGCGAGTCGAAGTCGCGCACCTGCCACGAGCCCTTCGCCCTGGTGGCGGCCTCGGAGGGGGGCAGTGACGGCAGGACCCGATGGATCGCCTTGAGGTCGGGCGGATAGGCGGTGGAGTCGACCAGGAGGCTGAGGCCGAAGTCCCAGGGCCCGCCTGACCCTCGGGCGGCGTGCTCCTTGCGCTGCAGCACCCGGTAGGTGGCGTAGCGGTGGTGGCCGTCGGCGATCAGCGCCTGCCTGTGGCGCAGGTCGGCGTTGATGAGCTCGATCTCGTCAGGGTCGGTGACGGCCCACAGGCGGTGCCGTACGCCGTCGCCTGTGACGGCCTCCACCAGCGGGGGGCGGGTGGCCGCGACGGTGCCGACCAGGCGGGTGGCGGGGCCGTCGCCGCCGTCGTACAGCAGGAAGATGGGCTCCAGGTTCGCCTGTGTCGTGCTCATCAGGGAGAGGCGGTCGGCGACCGGGCCCGGCATGACGTTCTCGTGCGGCAGGATGACGCGCTGTTCGGGAGCGGCCAGGCCGACGTCGCCGATGAGGCCGCGCTGGAGCACGCCTGGACCGGTCTGCTCGTAGACGTAGAGCGCGGGCTCGGCGTCGCGGATGAGCACACCCGACTCCAGCCAGGCGCGCAGGGTGTCTCTCGCCTGGCCGTACGGCGCGGCCGGCGCGACCCCGGAGGCCGGCGCGACCTCGGGAACCGACGGGATGCCGGTGCCGGGGCGCGGCAGGATGAGACGGACGACGTTGTTGGGGTGGGCGTCCAGGAGATCCTGGACGTCACTCTCGGAGATCAGATCGTACGGAGGGGAGGTCACCTCGGCGGGATCGTCGACAGTGAAACGGACGCCACGGAACGGGCGTAGCACCAGCCCGTCCGGCACCGGCAGTTCAGGACTCGCCATACCGGGCATGCTCCCATAAAGGCCTGAATCACCCAGGAACTGCTTCAAGGACGCAGCGGCGCCCGGTTCATCAGGGAATCGGTCGGATCTGTCGTCTGTCGATTGAGGAGGCCTCACACATGACCCAAGGGAAAAACGACCCCGAAGATTCCCCCGCCCCTGGTCAGGGGGCTCCCGCCGGGGACGTGTACGACTGGTACCAGCGCGGGATAGGGCTGCTCAAAGACGGCAGCCCTGCCGCGGCGGCGGCGCTGCTCGAGCGGGCGGCCGAGGCCGAGCCCGACTCGCGCAGCATCAGGGAGGCGCTGGCCAGGGCGCAGTTCAACTCCAGACAGTACGAGCTGGCCGCCCGCACCTTCCGCTGGATCGTCGACGCCAACCCGGCCGAGGACTACGCCTATTTCGGGCTCGGGCTGGCGCTGTGGCGGACGGGTGACATGGAGGCGGCACAGGAGCCGCTCGCCATCGCGGCGGCCATGCGTCCCGACGAGCGTCACTACGTGTCGGCGTTGAGGAGCGTGCGCGCGACCCTGCGCGCCAGACGGCAGGCCTAACGCGCGGCGTTGGCCAGAATGGCGTCACGCAGGTAGAGGGCCAGCCCCGGCGCCGCCCTGTCGATGGTGGCGGTGAAACGGGGGTCGGCCACGTACATCTCACCGAGTCCCTTGTGGATCTCCGAACCGCACTCGTAGAACCAGCGCGTGATGTGCAGGCGGTGCTCCTCGGCCAGATCCATGGCCTCGGGGCTGGAAGCGGCCACCCCCGAGGCCATCAGCGCCGCCAGCCCGGCGGAGATCTCGCCCGATTCGGCCGTGCACCGGCGCCAGTCCTCCTCGCTGTAGGAGGAGGTCCTGCGCTGGGACTCGGCCCACGCGTCGGTCCCGCCCCAGCGCTCTGCCGCCTCCTCGGCGTACGGATTGTCCATGACGTTTCTCACCTTTCGTCGTGTGATGGGTAGCTCCAGACAGGACGCTAAAGTCTCACGCGGCGTGAGAGTCAAACGGAGAAGAGGCGCGGGTGCTGATCGACGGATACGACACGTTGCTGCTGGACCTCGACGGTGTCGTCTACCTGGGCAGGCAGGCCGTGCCGCACGCCGCCGAGTCGCTGGAGCGGGCCGCAGGGCGGGTCAGGCTGGCCTACGTGACCAACAACGCCTCCAGGAGCCCCGCCGCGATCGCCGAGCACCTGACCCACCTGGGAGTGCCCGCGACGGCGGAGGACGTGGTCACCTCGGCGCAGGCCGCCGCCCGGCTGATCGCCGAACGGGTGCCGCCCGGCGCGCCGGTGCTGGTCGTCGGCGGCACGGGGCTGCGGATGGCCGTCAGGGCGCAGGGCCTGCATCCGGTGACCGCGGCCGCCGACGAGCGCCTGGCCGTGGTCCAGGGCATCGCGCCCGACCTGTCGTACGGCCTGCTGTCCGAGGGCGCGCTCGCCGTACGGCGGGGCGCCTGGTTCGTGGCGGCCAACGGGGACGCCACGATGCCCACGGCCCGCGGCGAGCTGCCGGGCAACGGCGCGATGGTGCGGGTGATCGCCGCGGCCACCGGCGTCGAGCCGGTCTACGCCGGCAAGCCCGCCCCGCCGCTGCACCGCGAGTCGATGATCCGCACCGGTTCCGAGCGCCCCCTGGTGGTGGGCGACAGACTCGACACCGACATCGAGGGCGCGACGAACGCGGGCGTCGACAGCCTGCTCGTGCTCACCGGCGTCGCCACGCCACGCGACCTGCTGACCGCCGCCCCCGCGCACAGGCCGACGTACGTCGCCGAGGACCTGTCGGCGCTCCACAGGGCCTATCCCGAGGAGCGGCAGGGCTGGCGGGCCGGCTGGTCGGACGGCAGGCTGCAGCTCGAAGGCGACGGCGAGTGGATCGAGGGGCTGAGGACGGCCTGCGAGGCGGCGTGGAAGGCGGCGGGAGAGGGGCGGATGGACGAGGACGCGCTCAAGCCGGCGCTGGAGACGCTGCGCGTCTGAGACCGGCGAAGGGCGTCACAGCAGCCTGCGCAGGCGCAGCAGGTCGCCGAAGCTGGCGTCGATCTTGACCCTGCCGCCCAGGAGGGCGCGCGCCAGGTCGAGCTCGCCGTCGACCAGCGCGATCAGGTCGTCGCTCGTGATGGTCAGCTTGACGTCGGCGGACCTGCCGTCGACCGGCGCTTTCTCGTCGAAAGGGTCGAGGCCGTCGTGGTGCAGCCTGCCGTAGAACATCACGTCGAGGTCGGAGACGCGGCAGCTGACGGTCCGCTCGACCACGTGCTTGGCCCTTGACTCCGCGTCGATGTCGTCGAACTGCTCGACGAGCTTGCCTAGCGCCGCCCTGCACTCCTCGAGGGTAGCCATGCTGGTCGTCCTTCCCGTTCTCGCCGTTCCTACGGACGGTAGCGTTCCACATGGGGAGCATCTGAAAGCCGGCGCGCCGGAAAACCCGCCCCCCACCCTGCCCAACGCGCGAGGGGGTCGCCAGAGTGTCGGTGCGGTCCGATACGGTCGAAGACATGATGGAGATCGGTGACGAGCGCGTCGACGCGGTGGTGGCGGGCCTCGTCCAGGCGGAGTCGCTGCCCGTGAGCGATCAGGTGAAGGTGTTCGAGGAGGCGTTCTCCGCCCTTGAGGAGACGCTGGCCTCGGTGGACGACCAGTGAGCCGTCGCGTCAGGCTCGACAGCGAGCTCGTACGGCGGGGCCTGGCCAGATCCCGCGAGCAGGCGGCCCAGCTCATCACCGACGGCAGGGTGAGCGTCGGCGGCCAGGTGGCGGGCAAGCCCGCCACCCAGGTCGACACCGCCTCGGCGATCGTCGTGGCCGAGTCGGCAGAGGGCCCCGACTACGTCTCGCGCGGCGCCCACAAGCTGCTCGGCGCCCTGGAGGCCTTCCCTCGGCTGCGCGTGGCGGGCCGTCGCGCGCTCGACGCGGGCGCCTCCACCGGCGGGTTCACCGACGTCCTGCTGCGCCACGACGTCGGCCACGTGCTGGCCGTCGACGTCGGCTACGGCCAGCTGGCCTGGTCGCTGCGCACCGACGAGCGCGTCACGGTGATGGAGCGCGTCAACGTCCGCGACCTCACCCCCGAGATGGTCGGCGAGGCGCCCTCGCTGATCGTGGGCGACCTGTCGTTCATCTCGCTGCGGCTCGTGCTGCCGGCCCTCGTCGGGGTGGCCGCCCCCGAGTCAGACTTCGTGATGCTGGTCAAGCCGCAGTTCGAGGTGGGCAAGGAGCGCGTGGGCGCGGGCGGCGTGGTGCGCGACCCCGAACTCAGGGCCGGCGCGGTGCGCGATGCCGCCGCCAAGGCCGTCGAGCTGGGGCTGACCGTGCGCGGCGTCACCGCCAGCCCCCTTCCCGGCCCGTCGGGCAATGTCGAGTACCTGCTCTGGCTGGGCAAGGGAGAAGGTGAGCCCGGGGTCGAGGATCTCGACGCCGCGATCGAACGGGCAGTGGCGGAGGGGCCGCAATGAAGCGCACGGTGCTGGTCACCGCACACACGGGGCGTGAGGCCGCGATCGACAGCGCGCACCTGGTGATCGACAGGCTGCTCGAGGCGGGCCTGGCCGTCAGGGTGCTCGAGGCCGAGGCCGAGGACATCGGCCGCAGGGGCGTCGAGGTGATGCCCTCCGACCCCAGCGCGGCCAAGGACGCCGAGATGATGATCGTGCTCGGCGGCGACGGCTCGCTGCTGCGCTCGGCCGAGATCGCCAGGCCCGCGGGCGCCCCGCTGTTCGGCGTCAACCTCGGCCACGTGGGCTTTCTCGCCGAGGCCGAGGTCGACGACCTGGCTGCCGCCGTCGACTCCGTGGTCGAGGGCCGCTACGACGTCGAGGAGCGCATGACGCTCGACGTCACCGCCAGGCAGAACGGCCAGATCATCGCCGACACCTGGGCCCTCAACGAGGCCACGGTGGAAAAGCGCGAGCGCATGCTCGAGGTCGTCGTCGAGGTCGACGGGCGGCCGCTGTCACGCTGGGGCTGCGACGGAGTGATCTGCGCGACCCCGACGGGCTCGACCGCCTACGCCTTCTCGGCGGGAGGTCCCGTCGTCTGGCCCGAGGTCGAGGCGCTGCTGCTGGTCCCGATCAGCGCGCACGCCCTGTTCGCCAAGCCGCTCGTGGTCTCGCCGCGATCCACGCTGGCGGCCGAGATCCTGCCCAACACGCCGGGAGGTGTGCTGTGGTGCGACGGCCGCCGCCGTTTCGACCTGCCGGCCGGCACGAGGGTGGAGGTCCGCAGATCCACCCACCCCGTACGGCTGGCCCGTCTGCACGGCATCGAGAACACCGGCGCCCCCTTCACGGACAGGCTGGTCGCCAAGTTCGAATTGCCTGTACAGGGCTGGCGCGGAAGGGTGCGTCCCTGAGTCAATGGTGACGGGAGCGCGTAGGATCGCATGCGCACAGGTGTTCGGCTATGTCGACGGGACAGGAGTGGCCAGTGCGACCCAGGGTAGAGGAGGTTCGCATCCAGGGGCTCGGCGTGATCGACGAGGCCGTCCTTGAGCTCTCGCCCGGCTTCAACGTGGTCACGGGCGAGACGGGGGCGGGCAAGACGATGGTCGTCACCGGGCTCGGGCTGCTGTTCGGCGGCCGTGCCGACCCCGCCAGGGTGCGTCCTGGGGCCGACAAGGCCACAGTGGAGGGCACGCTCGTCGTCGAGTCGAAGGGCCGCGTCGCCCAGCAGGTGGAGGACGTCGGCGGCGAGGTCGAGGACGGCGAGCTGATCATCTCTCGCACCGTCTCGGCCGAGGGCCGCTCGCGCGCCTGGCTGGGCGGGCGCACGGTTCCCGTCGGCACCCTGACCTACCTGGCCGACGACCTGGTGGCCGTGCACGGCCAGATGGACCAGCAGCGGCTGCTGCAGCCGGCCAGGCAGCGCGCGGCCCTCGACCGCTACGCGGGCGAAGACCTGGTCAAGCCGCTGCGCGCCTACACCCAGACCTACAAGCGCCACAAGCAGGTCGCCGCCCTCCTGGAGGAGCTCACCACCAAGGCCAGGGAGCGCGCCCAGGAGGCCGACATGCTCCGCTTCGGCCTGGAGGAGATCGAGAAGGTCGACCCCAAGCGCGGCGAGGACGTCGAGCTGCGCGCGGAGGAGGAGCGGCTCTCCCACGCCGACGCGCTGCGCGGCGCCGCGACCACCGCCCACACCGCGCTGCTGGGCGACCCCATGGACCCCTCAGGCGACACGCGCGACGTGATCTCGCTGCTCGGCGAGGCCCGCACGGCCGTCGAGGCGGTGCGCGACTTCGACCCCCAGCTGGCCGGCGTGGCCGACCGGCTGGCCGAGGCCGGCTACCTGATCTCCGACGTGGCCACCGACCTGGCCGCCTACGCCGAGTCCATCGAGGCCGACCCGGCCAGGCTCGCGGCCGTCCAGGAACGCCGCTCCATCCTTTCCGGGCTGGTCAGGAAGTACGCCGAGGACAGCGCGGGCGTGCTGGCCTGGGCGCAGGCCGCAGCCGCCAGGCTGACCGAGCTCGAGGGCGACGACGACCGCATCGGGGAGCTGACCAGGGAGCACGAGGAGCTGAGCGCCAGGCTGGGCGAGCTGGCCGCCGAGCTCACCAAGGTCAGGTCCGCCGCCGCCGAGCGCTTCGGCGCCGCGGTCACCGAGGAGCTGACCGCGCTGGCCATGCCCCACGCGAGGGTCGTCGTCCAGCTCAGCGAGGCAGCGGAGTACGGCCCCGAGGGCGTCGACGAGGTCGAGCTGCGCATGTCGGCGCACCCCGCCGCGCCGCCGCTGCCGCTCAACAAGGGCGCCTCAGGCGGTGAGCTGAGCCGCGTCATGCTGGCCATCGAGGTCGTCTTCGCGGGCGCCGACCCCGTGCCGACGTTCGTCTTCGACGAGGTCGACGCGGGGGTGGGCGGCAAGGCCGCGGTCGAGATCGGGCGGCGCCTGGCCAGGTTGGCCCGCACCGCCCAGGTGATTGTCGTCACTCACCTGCCGCAGGTCGCCGCCTTCGCCGACCAGCACCTGGTGGTGGAGAAGGCGGGCGACGGCAGTGTGGTGCGCAGCGGAGTGGTCACCCTCGACCACGACGGCAGGGTGCGCGAGCTGTCGCGCATGCTCGCCGGGCTGGAGGATTCCGAGCTGGGCAGGGCCCACGCCGAAGAGCTCCTGGGAATGGCCGCCGCCGATCGGTGATCCTCCGTGACAAATCTGACACGCCGCGCTGTCCGCGACCACCCTGCTCTCTCGCTCTGGCAGGATGGTCTTGATGAAGGTTCCGGCGAACAAGATTCCGGGCCTCCGCGGTAGGAAGGTCAACGACCTTCCCGGTGTCACGGCAGTGGCGAGAATCGATCGAAGGACGAAGAGGCTGACCAAGCGCCTCAAGTCCGGTGAAATCGCGATTATCGATCACGTCGATGTTGACCGGGTGAGCGCGGAGGCACTGGTCGCGTGCGGTGCGGCGGCGGTGGTGAACGTGGCCGCGGGCATCAGCGGCCGCTACCCCAACCTCGGCCCGCAGATCATCGTCGAGGCCGGCCTTCCCTTCGTGGACGGCGCCACGCCGGAGCTGTTCGAGAGGCTGCGCGACGGCGATGTCGTCAGGCTGCACGACGGCGTCGTCTACCACGACGAGGAAGTGATCGGCAAAGGCGAGGTGCAGACGCCCGAGACGATCGAGGCGGCGCTCGCCGAGGCGCGAGCGGGGCTCGCGGTGCAGATCGAGGCCTTCGCCGTCAACACCATGGAGTACGTCAGGGGCGAGGGCAAGCTTCTCATCGACGGGGTCGGCGTGCCCGACATCCGTACCTCCATGGAGGACAGGCACGTCCTGATCGTGGTGCGCGGCTACCACTACAAAGAGGACATCGCCACGCTGCGGCCGTACATCAGGGAGTACAGGCCCGTGCTCGTCGGGGTCGACGGCGGCGCGGACGCGCTGCTGGAGGCCGGCTACCAGCCCGACCTGATCGTCGGCGACTTCGACTCCGTCTCGGCCAAGGCGCTGACCTGCGGCGCCGAGCTGGTCGTGCACGCCTACCGCGACGGCCGCGCGCCCGGCCTCGAGCGGGTCCACCAGCTCGGGCGCGAAGCGGTGATCTTCCCCTCCACCGGCACGAGCGAGGACATCGCGATGCTGCTGGCCGACGACAAGGGCGCCGAGCTCATCGTCGCCGTCGGCACCCACGCGACACTGGTGGAGTTCCTCGACAAGGGACGCTCCGGCATGGCGAGCACTTTCCTCACCAGGCTGATCGTCGGCAGCAAGCTCATCGACGCCAAGGGCGTCAGCCGCCTCTACCGCAGCCGCATCTCCACCCCGCAGCTGATCCTGCTGGTGATCACCGCGATGATCACCATGAGCGTGGCGATCTTCATCTCGCCCATCGGCAAGACATGGTTGATCAGCCTGCAAGACGCCTGGAACTCCTTCATCTTCTGGTTGGTCGGACTCTTCTCGTGATCGATTTCCGCTATCACCTCGTCTCCATCGTCGCGATCTTCCTGGCGTTGGCCGTCGGCATCGTGATGGGCACGACGCTGCTGTCCAACCCGGCGATCGAGTCGGCCCTGCAGACCGCCGACGACCTGCGTAAGTCCAACAGCGAGTACCGCGACCAGCTGGCGGCGCTGCAGGCCAGGGAGGCGGGCAACGACGACTTCGTCACCGCCGAGATCCCCGCGCTGGTACGGGCGCAGCTGACCGGCGAGAGCGTCCTGCTCGTCGCCGCGCCCGGCAGTTCGGGCACGCTGCGCGAGCAGAGCGTGCAGGTGCTGACCGAGGCGGGCGCCACGATCAGCGGACAGGTCACGATCGCCGAAAAGTACCTCGACCCGACGCAGGCCAACTTCATCGACCAGCTGACGACCCAGCTCAAGCCCGCGGGCCTCACCCTGCCCGGCACCGACCCGTACAAGAACGCCGCCGCGGTGCTGGCCGCCGCGCTCGTCACCGCCGACGACACGCAGGCCGGCACGGAGAACACCACCACGGTGGGCGTTCTCGACGGCTTCGAGAAGGCGGGCCTGCTCAGCGTCGACGGCACCCCGGCCAAGCGGGCCACGCTCGCGCTGGTCCTCGCTCCCGACACGCCGTTCGCGGGGGAGAAGGCGCAGGCGCAGGCCGGCGCGCTCGTCTCGCTGGCAGGAGGGCTCGACGACGGTTCCCAGGGCTCCTCGCTCGCGGGCATCCTGGCCGCGACCCAGCCCGGCGGCCTCATCGCCGCGCTGCGCGACACGGGCGACGTGGCCGCGAAGGTCTCCACCGTCGACACCCTCGATATGCCCGCGGGCCGTGTCGTGGTCGTCTACTCTCTCCGGGAGCAGCTGGACGGCCGCGCGGGCCAGTACGGCATCGGCCCCGACGCCTCGGAGTTCCAACCGGCCTCGTCCGCCGCGACCCCTTCGCCCACCACGTCAGGGAGCTGACATGGCTCGTGCTCTGCTCGGCGCGCTCGCAGGCGCCGTCCTCGGTGCCGTCGCGGCCAGGGCCGCCTACACCGCGCTCACCGCCAAGGCGCGCTCCAAGGAGTGGGAGCGCACCAACCACAGGGGCGAGACGCTCACCCTGCTGGAGGGCCCCGCCTTCGTCGCCGGCGCCGCCGGCGCGCTGGCGATCGCGCCCGGCCTCCCCGCCAAGGCGCGTCTGGCCGCCGTGCTCGCGGGGGCCGGCAGCGGCGCGCTCGGCGCCTACGACGATCTCTACGGCGGTTCCTCCTCCAAGGGCTTCAAGGGCCACCTGTCGGCTCTGGCCAGAGGACAGGTCACCAGCGGCGCCGTCAAGATCCTCGGCATCGGCGCCACCGGGCTCGGCGCGGCCGCCCTGGTCTCGCGCGGCCCGCTCGACACCCTGGTCAACGGCGCGGCCATCGCGGGCAGCGCGAACCTGGCCAACCTGTTCGACCTGCGTCCTGGCAGGGCCATCAAGGTCGGGCTGATGGCGGGGGGCCCGCTGCTGGCCGCCTGCCTGCTCGGCGCCGACGCGCTCGGCGCCGCGCTGGTCGCGTTGCCGCTCGGCGCGGGAGCCGCGCTGCTGCCCGAAGACCTCGGCGAGCAGGCCATGCTGGGCGACGCCGGAGCCAACGCGCTCGGCGCGCTGCTCGGCCTGGCCGCCGTCACCACGCTCGGCCGCCGAGGCCGATACGCGCTGCTGGGCACGGTGGCCGCGCTGACCGCGGCGTCGGAGAAGATCAGCTTCACCAAGGTCATCGCCGCCAACTCGGTGCTCCACAGGATCGACATGCTGGGCCGCCGCCCCGCGTGAGTTGTCGGTCGCGTCTGCCAGGATGGCCACTGATGTCGGCGGCCCTTCAGGAAGGCGGTGGGTGGTGACGCGGGGGGTGGCGGGCGCCGCCGTGCTCATCGGCGCCATCACGGTCCTCGCCAGGATCACCGGCTTCGCCAAGCAGGCCGTCTTCGCCGGAACCGTCGGCACCAACTGTCTCGGAACGGCCTACGCGACGGCCAACCAGATCCCCAACATCGTCTTCGAGGTCGTGGTCGGCGGGGCGCTGGCCGGAATGGTGGTCCCCGTCCTCGCGGGCGCGGCCGGCAGGGCGCAGGTCGGCCGCATCACCTCGGCGCTGCTCACCTGGGTGCTGGTCGTGCTGGTGCCGCTGGCCGTGCTGACCGCCGTGCTGGCCGGTCCCGTCATGGGGCTGTTCTCCTTCGTGGGCTGCGACTCCGCCGCGGTGAGCGCGCTGGCCACCCGCATGCTGGTGGTCTTCGCCCCCCAGATCCCGCTGTACGGCCTGGCCGTCGTGCTCTACGGCGTCCTGCAGTCGCACCAGCGCTTCGCGGGCCCGGCGGTCGCGCCTCTGGTCTCCAGCATCGTCGTCATCGTGGCCTACCTGCTGTTCGTGCCGCTGAGCGGCGACACCAGAGACCCCGGCGCGCTGCCCACCCCCGCCGAGCTCGCGCTGTCGGTCGGCACCAGCCTCGGCGTGCTCGCCCTCGTCCTCACCGTCACAGGGCCCGCGCTCGGCCTGCGCCTCAGGCTGCGGCCCACGCTGCGCTTCCCCGAGGGGGTGGCGGCCCAGGTCCGCGCCCTGGCCATGGCGGGCATCGCGGGGCTGCTCGCCCAGCAGGCCACGATGGTCGTGGTGCTGCTGCTCTCGAACAACGCCATCGGCGGCGGAGCGCTCGTCGTCTACAACTACGCGTGGGCCATCTACCTCGTGCCCTACGCGGTGCTGGCCGTACCGATCGCCACCAGCGCCTTCCCCGGGCTGTCCGCGCACGCGGCCGGGCAGGCGTGGGAGCCCTTCGCCGCGCTGGCCGCCCGCACGACGAGGGCGGTCGTGCTGGTCTCGGGCCTGGCCGCGGGCGCGCTGGCCGCTGCCGCGGGCCCGGGAGCGGTCGTCTTCCTCAGGTCGCTGACCGACGTGCCCCCGCCCGAGCTGGCCCGCGCGATCGCCCTGTTCGCTCCTGGCCTGGTCGGCTACGGACTGATCGCCCACCTCAGCAGAGTCCTCTACGCGGCGGGCAGGGGCAGGGCGGCGGCGACGGGCACCGTGGTCGGGTGGGTGGTGGCGATGCTCGCCCAGGTGGGCTTCGTCCTGGCCTTCCCCGAGGGCTGGCAGGTCGG
Organism: Nonomuraea recticatena; assembly: GCF_039533245.1. Classification (NCBI taxonomy): domain Bacteria; kingdom Bacillati; phylum Actinomycetota; class Actinomycetes; order Streptosporangiales; family Streptosporangiaceae; genus Nonomuraea; species Nonomuraea recticatena. The sequence continues at coordinate 28,375 of NZ_BAAATE010000018.1, forward strand.
CGGCCTGGCGCTCGGCATGACCGCCGGCATGACGGTGGGCGGCGCCTGGCTGCTGGCCGCCGTGGCGCGGGCGAGAGGGGCCGAGCCGGTGCAGGGCGTGGCCCGCGCGACCCTGGCCGCCTTCGCGGGCGGAGGCGCGGGATTCGCGGCGGGCTCGGCGCTGGTGGCCCTGGTCCCGGCGACCGGCCTGCTCGCCCTGACGGGCCTCGCGCTGCTGGCGGGCTGCGTGGCGCTGGCCGTCGGCGCGGCGGTCGTCGCCCTGGTCGACAGGGCCGACGCGGCGGCGCTGGCGGGGATCGTGCTGCGGCGACGACGTGACGAGTCACGGATGGGTGGTTGACGATGCGGGTGGCCTTCGTGCTCGGCACGACCTCGGGCGGCACGGGCAGGCACGTCGTGATGCTGGCCGAAGGGCTGCTGCGGCGCGGACACCAGGTGCTGGTCGTCGGCCCCCAGAGCGTGGAGGAGCAGTTCGGCTTCCGCGCGGCAGGGGCGGTCTTCGTGCCTGTGCAGGTCTCCGACCGGCCGCATCCGGTCAACGACGTCAGGGCGGTGGCGCGCATCAGGCGCTGCCTGAAGGAGGCGGACGTCGCCCATGCCCACGGTCTGCGGGCGGGGGCCCTCGCGGCGCTGGCGGGAGGGCGCACGCCGCTGGTGGTGACCCTGCACAACGCGCTGACCGCCGGTGGGCTGGTCGGGGCGGTCTACGCGGTGCTGGAGCGCGTCGTGGCGCGCGGGGCCGATCGGGTGCTGGTCGTCTCGCCCGACCTGGGCGACAGGATGCGCGCGCTGGGGGCGCGCGACGTGCGCGCCGCCGTGGTGCCGGCGCCGCCGCTGCGGGCGGCCACCAGGCCTGTGCCTGAGGTGCTGGAGGAGCTGGGGGCGGCGGGGCGGCCTGTGGTGCTGACGATCGCGCGGCTGGCCCAGCAGAAGGGCCTCGACACTCTGCTCGACGTCGCGGCTGGGTGCGCTGGGCGTGGGGGCGACACCCGGGATGGAAGTGGCCGTGATGCCGAAACTGGGGGTGATGCTCGGGGCGGCGGCACCGGGGGCGGCGGTGAGGCCGACAGCAGGGGTGATGATGCTCGAGGTGTCGGCGGCTCCAGGGGAGACGCCGGCCGTGAAGGCGGCGCTGGGGGCGAGCGTGAGAGTGAGGGGTGCTCGGGTCAGCCCGGTGACCCCGGTGGCGTCGGCCACAGGGGAGCGCGAGGCTCCATGGGGCAGCCGTTGTTCCTCGTGGCGGGGGAGGGCCCGCTGCGTGCGGCGTTGCAGGCGAGGATCGACGCCGAGCGGCTGCCGGTGCGCCTGCTCGGCGACAGGGACGACATCCCCGACCTGCTCGCCGCCGCCACGCTGGTCGTGTGGCCGAGCCGTTGGGAGGGCCAGCCGCTGAGCCTGAGCGAGGCGCTCATGGCGGGCAAGCCCGTCGTCGCCACCGCCGTGGGGGGAATCCCCGAGCTGATGGGTGACGCGGGGGTGCTGGTGCCGTACGGGGACGTGGAGGCGATGCGCGCCGCCGTACGCGAGCTGATCGACGACCCGGCCGAACAGCGGCGACGGGCGCAGGCCGCGGCGCGAAGGGGAGCGGAGCTCCCCGACGCAGCCGACGCGGTCGAGGCGGTGCTCGCCGCCTACCCGGCGCCGCCCGGCGGTGGGAAGAAGTAGGTGGGTCTTTCCGGCCGCTGGACGCCGACTGGCGGCCGGAGGAAACGGGAGACTCTCGGGGGTCGGCCGGTGACAGGGGATGATTAGGCGGGGCAGGGGCGTTCTCCTATACTGCTTGGGTTAGGGAGGGGAGTATCCCTTCGCGACAGCCTCGTCATCACGGTTCGCCCCGCTCCACGGGGCTCCCGGGGCTGCCGGTCCACTTCATCGTGTGGGCGGGAGAGACCTCCGGCTGTCAGTCATGCGCGCCGGAGGGTTGGTATCACTGTGGGTGAACCGTTGTGGGCTTGGGCCGTCGTCATCGTCGGTCTGCTTGTCGTCATCGCCGTGGATCTGTGGATCGTCGACCGCGGTGAGGCCCGCGAGTTCTCGATGAAGCAGGCCGGTTTCTGGGTCAGCTTCTACGTGCTTCTGGCCATCATCTTCGGCATCATCCTCTGGGCGACTCAGGGCGCGACCCATGCGGGACAGTTCTTCGCCGGCTACATCACCGAATACAGCCTCAGCGTCGACAACCTCTTCATCTTCTTCATCATCATGGGACGCTTCGCCGTTCCGAAGGTCTACCAGCACAGGGTGCTGCTCGTCGGCATCCTGATGGCGCTGGTCATGCGCGGCATCTTCATCGCGCTCGGCGCGGCGGCGCTGCAGAGGTTCAGCTGGCTGTTCTACGTCTTCGGCGCCTTCCTGCTCTACACCGCGATCAACCTGATCCGCCAGCACGGCCACGACGAGGACGAGTTCAGCGAGAACGCGCTGCTGCGCTGGGTGCGCAGGGCCTTCCCCACGACGCCCGACTACGTCGGCCACAAGGTGACCGTCAAGATCGACGGCAGGCGCATGGTCACCCCGATGCTGATCGTCATGGTCGCCATCGGCACCACCGACCTGCTGTTCGCGCTCGACTCGATTCCGGCCATCTTCGGCCTCACGCAGGACCCCTTCATCGTCTTCACCGCCAACGCCTTTGCGCTGATGGGGCTGCGTCAGCTCTACTTCCTGCTGGGCGGACTGCTGCAGCGGCTCGTCTACATCAGTTACGGTCTGGCGTTCATCCTGGGCTTCATCGGGGTTAAGCTGATTCTGGAGGCCCTGCACGCCAGCCATGTGTCGTGGGCTCCCGAGGTGCCCATCTGGGTGTCCCTGTCCGTGATCGGCGTGACGATGGTCGTCACCACCGTGGCGAGCCTGCTGAAGTCGCGGAGCGACGCGCGGAAGGGGAAGGAAATTCCCACCTCCGCGAGTGCCAACGAGGGCTAGCGCGACGGTGGTCAAAGGCGCTTTGCTTCGTGTAAGGGTTTCGAGTTCTGTAACATCTCGGCAAAGCGCCCGTCCATAGTCACCATCAAAGGTTGTCAGTGTCAGACGATTCCGCAAGCCGCCTGCAGAGCCGCCGCGTGCGGCTTGCCCGCGGTGTGTCTCCATGGCTCTTCCCGACCGTGGCCGCTGCGGCCGCCACGACGCTCCTCAGCCGCCGTGACCGGCGCTGGGGTGTGGCCGCCGTGCCGCTGACCGCGCTCACCGGAGCCATGCTCTGGTTCTTCCGCGACCCCGACCGTGTGCCGGGGGAGGGAAGGATCCTCTCTCCCGCCGACGGCGTCGTGCAGAGCATCGACTCCTGGCCGGACGGGCGCACGCGCGTCGCGATCTTCATGAGTCCGCTGAACGTGCACGTCAACAGGGCGCCCCTTGCGGGAACCGTCACCTCCGTGCAGCATGTGGCGGGTGGGTTTCTGCCGGCTTTCAACAAGGACAGCGACCAGAACGAGCGCGTGGTGTGGCATTTCGAGACCGCGCTCGGCGACATCGAGATGGTGCAGATCGCGGGCGCGGTGGCGCGCAGGATCGTGCCGTACGTGAACGTCGGGGACAAGCTCTCGCAGACGGAGCGGATCGGCCTCATCAGGTTCGGCTCACGCGTCGACATCTACCTTCCCGAAGGAATCTCACCCGCGGTGACCGTGGGAGACAAGACGGTGGCGGGGGTGACTCCCATTGACCGCGGCTGACGCTGGAAGCTGGCAGGCCGACGACGAGGAGCCGCGCGGACCGGTGGGCAAGGCCTTCCGGCTCTCCGCGGCCGACTCGCTGTCCCTCGGCAACGCGCTGTGCGGCTTCCTCGCCGTGTGCGTGCTCGCCTCCTCGGCCATCCAGGCGCTGAAGGCGGGAGACGGCTTCCTGCCCGACCCTCGCTACTTCGCCACCGCGGTGGTCCTGCTGCTCATCGGAGCCACCTGCGACCTGTTCGACGGCCTGGTGGCTCGGCGTTTCCGCGCCTCGGCCATGGGCGCCGAGCTCGACAACCTGGCCGATGTGATCAGCTTCGGCTTCGCGCCCGCCTTCATGGTCGTCATCTGGGGCGGCTTCACCGGCAAACTGCCGCTCACGGCGGTGATCGTGGCCGCGGCCTCGGTCCTCATCGCCGGTTGCGTGCGACTGGCCCGCTTCGCCTGCGTCAAGACCAAGAGCGGCGACTTCATGGGCCTGCCCATCCCGATGGGCGCGATGACGGTCGTCTCGATCGTGCTGCTGTTCCAGCCCAACTGGTTCTCGCTGGCCGCGGTGCTCGCGGTCGCGTGGCTGATGGTGAGCCGCATCGAGTACCCCAAGCCCAAGGGGCAGCTGGCGGCCGTCGTGCTCGCCTGGATCATGATCAACGTGGCCTGCCTCACCACGTGGGCGGCCTGGCCGCAGGGCGGCGACACGCTCATCCAGGTCGGCGCCACCATGCAGATCGCACTTGTGACGGCGATCCCGCTGCGGGTGCTGCTCTTCAAGCGTGAGCAGCGCAAGGAGCGCAAGGAATCCACGAGCGTCGGCGACTGACGAGCGCCCCCGCCTGCTGAGGGCGTGCTCGCTCGGCTTCAATGGGAGCATGCGCGAGCACACCCGCACCTACTTCCTCGGCCGGCTGGCCGGCGAGCTCGAACTGCGCGGGCTCTCCACCCGTCTGCGCGCCGACCCGCCTTCGCTGCGGGTCGGCGAACCGGGCCCGGGCCACCTCACCGAGACCGTCGACTGCGTCGCGCTGGACGAGGGCTGGTTCTACCGGTGGTCGTGGGGCGAGGTGCTGGCCAGCACCGCCGATCCCGGGGCCGCCGCCGACCGTATCGTCCGCATCCTCTCCGGTTCCTGAACCATCACCCTGGACGGCAGGCCACCAACGGTTCCTGACCGACATCCTGTACGGCAGGCCCCCTAACGCGCCTGCGCGGTCACCGGTGCCGCTCCGTCCAGGGGACGCTCCCCGGGAGCCGCCGCCGCGCCGTCGCGACGGAGGGCCGGCGAGACATCGCGCCTGCCGTACACGGGAGAGCGGGGCTACCAGCCGCGGGCCCGCCACTCGGGCAGTGAGGGCCGCTCCGCGCCCAGGGTGGTGTCCTTGCCGTGGCCCGGGTACACCCAGGTCTGGTCGGGCAGCCGGTCGAACAGCCGCTCCACCACGTCGTCGTAGAGCTGGGTGAAGCGCTCGGGGTCCTTGCCCGTGTTGCCCACGCCGCCGGGAAACAGCGAGTCGCCGGTGAACAGGTGCTGCTGGCCGTCGCCGCCGTCGTACAGCAGCGCGATCGAGCCTGGCGTGTGGCCGCGCAGGTGGATGACCTCGAGCGTGACGACGCCCACCGAGATCCTGTCGCCGTGCTCCACCAGCCGGTCGGGCGCGATCGGCAGAGCGCCCGCGTCGAGCGGGTGGGCGATGGTCGCCGCGCCCGTCACCTTGACCACCTGCTCGAGCCCCTGCCAGTGGTCGCCGTGCTGGTGGGTGGTCACCACGGCGGCAAGGGGCTGGTCGGTGATCAGCGCGAGCAGCCTGTCGGGCTCGGCGGCGGCGTCGATGAGCACCCCCTCGCCGGTGTCCGTGCAGCGCAGCAGGTAGGCGTTGTTGTCGAACGGGCCCACGGCGAGCTTGGTGACGGTGAGCTTGGACAGCTCCCGCACGTCGGCGGGGCCGCCTACCTGAACATCGCCTGTGTAAGTCATGGGCTCTCCTCTGGGTAGGTGTCGGGAGGCGCCGTCGGGAGGTTCGCGGGGGCGGGCATGGTCAGCCAAGGGGGTGGCGACGGCAGCCGGTCGCCCTCGGCGCGCTGCCCCTCGTACACCACCCTAATCCTCTGCCCGGCCGACCGTCCGGTCAGCCAGGCGAGCACGTCGCGGGCCGTGCCCCGCACCACCGGCCCCTCACCCAGTTGCCGCCACTCCCGCGCGGGCTCCTCCAGCACGATGGCGCCGACCGTGCTCCTGCCGTACGGCCAGCAGGCCAGGCAGTCGTGCAACTCCCTCAGCACGAACGCCTCCGGCCAGTCGTCGGGGGTGTAGCCGGCGCGGAGGTCGACATGGTGGAGCTCCAGCTCGCGCACCCGCCGGACCAGCACGTACCAGGCGGGGTGCGGGGGCGGTCTGAGCGCGCGGACCATGGCCGACCAGGCGGGCTGCGGCAGCTCGTCGATCGCCGTGGCCAGCCGCGCGGCGCTGAGCTCGAGGTCGGCGCGGTGCTCGGCGGCCCGCCTCGCCGCTCCCTCCTCTATCTCGGCCGCCCGCGCGGCGGGGTCAGGGTACTGCGGCGTCTCGATCCCCGTCCTGGCCCAGCGCAGCAGGTTCACCAGACCGTCGGCGTTGCGGGCGAGGTGGGTCAGCACGTGGCCTCTGCTCCAGCCCGGCAGCCCGGAGGGGGCGGTGACGTCGGCGTCATCCAGATGGGCGGCGGTCGCCATGAGCCTGTCGGTGGCGGCCGCGATCTCGGCACGCAGGGACGGGAGAACGCTCATGCGGGCATAATGCCGCAGTTCACGTGGTTGAACCTGCAAGGAACCGGTACCGGCTCGGGAGAAAGCCGTACTCTGGTGAGGGAAGTTTCCGACGGGGCGCCAGCGGACCCCCGAAATTGTCGGACCCTCCCTCTACCATCCCCCGTGGACCTATCAACACCTTCGACGTCGGGATCACCGTGGCAGACCGTTTGATCGTGCGTGGCGCACGTGAACACAACCTCAAGGACGTCTCGCTGGACCTTCCGCGAGACTCCCTGATCGTCTTCACCGGGCTGTCCGGCTCGGGCAAGTCGAGCCTGGCCTTCGACACGATCTTCGCCGAGGGGCAGCGCCGCTACGTCGAGTCCCTGTCGTCCTACGCCAGGCAGTTCCTCGGCCAGATGGACAAGCCCGACGTCGACTTCATCGAGGGTCTGTCTCCCGCGGTCTCCATCGACCAGAAGTCGACCAGCCGCAACCCCCGCTCCACGGTCGGCACCATCACCGAGGTCTACGACTACCTGAGGCTGCTGTGGGCACGCATCGGCAAGCCCCACTGTCCCGCCTGCGCCCGCCCCATCGCCAGGCAGACCCCCCAGCAGATCGTCGACAGGGTGATGGAGCTCGAGGAGGGCACCCGCTTCCAGGTGCTCGCCCCCGTCGTCAGGGGCCGCAAGGGCGAGTACGCCGAGCTGTTCCGCGAGCTGCAGACCAAGGGCTTCGCCAGGGCCAGGGTCGACGGCACGGTGATCCGTCTCGAAGAGCCGCCGACGCTGAAGAAGTACGAGAAGCACGACATCGAGGTCATCGTCGACCGGCTCTCGGTGAAGGAGTCCTCGCGCAGGCGGCTGACCGACTCGGTCGAGACCGCGCTGACGCTGTCCGGGGGCACGATCACGCTCGAATTCGTCGACCTGCCCGAAGACGACCCCGGCCGTGAGCGCTTCTACTCCGAGCACCTCTACTGCCCCTACGACGACCTGTCGTTCGAGGAGCTCGAGCCGCGCTCGTTCTCCTTCAACTCCCCCTTCGGCGCCTGCCCCGAGTGCACCGGCCTGGGCACCAAGATGGAGGTCGACCCCGACCTCGTCGTGCCCGACCCCGAGAAGACGCTCGGCGACGGCGCGCTCAACCCCTGGGCCGGTGGCCACACCAGCGAGTACTTCGTGCGCCTGGTCGAGGCGCTCGGCCTGACCATGGGCTTCAATCTCGACACCCCGTGGGAGAAGCTGCCGAAGAAGGCGCAGAAGTCGCTGCTCTTCGGCCACGACGAGCAGGTCCACGTCCGCTACAGCAACCGCTACGGCAGGCAGCGCTCCTACTACACCACCTACGAGGGCGTGATCCCGTGGGTGCAGCGCAGGCACGCCGAGGCCGAGAGCGACTCCACGCGTGAGCGCTTCGAGGGCTACATGCGCGAGATCCCGTGCCCGACCTGCGAGGGCAGGCGGCTCAAGCCGGTCTCGCTGGCCGTGACCGTCGCCGACATGTCCATCGCCGACGTCTCGGGCATGTCGATCGGCGAGTGCGCCAAGTTCCTCGCCTCGCTGAAGCTGTCCGACCGCGACATGCACATCGCCGAGCGGGTGGTCAAGGAGATCAACGCCCGCATGGGCTTCCTGCTCGACGTCGGCCTCGACTACCTCACGATGGACCGCGCGGCCGGCACCCTGGCAGGTGGTGAGGCGCAGCGCATCCGCCTGGCCACGCAGATCGGCTCCGGCCTGGTGGGCGTGCTCTACGTCCTCGACGAGCCGTCCATCGGCCTGCACCAGCGCGACAACATGCGCCTGCTCGACACCCTGATCAGGCTGCGCGACATGGGCAACACGCTGATCGTCGTCGAGCACGACGAGGACACCATCGCCGCCGCCGACTGGGTGGTCGACATCGGTCCTGGCGCGGGCGAGCACGGCGGCCAGGTCGTGGTCTCGGGCACCGTCCAGGACCTCCTCGACAGCGAGGAGTCGATGACCGGCGCCTACCTGTCGGGCCGCAGGTCCATCGCCGTTCCCGCCAAGCGCCGCAAGCGCGACAAGAAGCGGCAGATCACGGTGAAGGGCGCCCGTGAGCACAACCTGAAGGGCGTCGACATCGACTTCCCGCTCGGTGTGTTCACCGCGGTCACCGGTGTGTCGGGCTCCGGCAAGTCCACGCTGGTCAACGACATCCTCTACAACGCCCTGGCCAAGGAGCTCAACGGCGCCCGCACGGTGCCCGGCCGTCACTCGCGGGTCAACGGCATGGACCAGGTCGACAAGGTGGTCCACGTCGACCAGTCGCCGATCGGGCGCACCCCGCGCTCCAACCCCGCGACCTACACAGGGGTGTTCGACCACGTCCGCAAGCTGTTCGCGGCCACCACCGAGGCGAAGGTGCGCGGCTACCAGCCGGGGCGCTTCAGCTTCAACGTCAAGGGCGGGCGCTGCGAGGCGTGCGCGGGCGACGGCACCATCAAGATCGAGATGAACTTCCTGCCCGACGTCTACGTCCCCTGCGAGGTCTGCCACGGCGCCCGTTACAACAGGGAGACGCTGGAGGTCCACTACAAGGGCAAGACCATCTCCGAGGTCCTCGACATGCCGATCGAGGAGGCGCTGTCGTTCTTCGAGGCCATCCCGGCGATCAAGCGGCACCTGCAGACCCTCAACGACGTCGGCCTGGGCTACGTGCGGCTCGGCCAGCCCGCGACCACGCTGTCGGGCGGTGAGGCGCAGCGCGTGAAGCTCGCCTCCGAGCTGCAGCGCCGCCAGACGGGCCGGACGATCTACGTGCTCGACGAGCCGACCACCGGTCTGCACTTCGAGGACATCAGGCGGCTGCTGGGCGTTCTCGGGCGGCTGGTCGACGGCGGCAACACGGTCATCGTGATCGAGCACAACCTCGACGTGATCAAGACCGCCGACTGGGTCATCGACATGGGCCCCGAGGGCGGTTCCCGCGGCGGCACCCTGGTGGCCTCGGGCACGCCCGAAGAGGTGGCGCTCGTGGACGAGAGCCACACGGGCCGCTTCCTGCGCAAGATCCTTTCCGTCTGACGCCCGCGCGATCCCCCGCGGGGGCCCGGATTCGGGACCGCCGGGGGGTCTCAATAGGCTGAACAGCAGGTAAAGGCCCGGCCTGACATGGGCGTCGGGGGATCGCGGAGGGGCGACATGGCAGGCGAGGAGCGGGGTAGCGGCATGCCCGCATGGGGTCGGCGTGAGGTGCTGGGAGCGACGGGCGTGGCCGTGTGCGGAGCGGCGCTGGCGGGGTGCGCGGGCGCCGACGGCAGCGCCGCGGCCATCGTGCCGCCCGGCATCAAGGGCAAGGTCATCGCCAAGAAGGCGGACGTCCCGGTTGGCGGTGGCAAGGTGATCAACGAGTGGAAGATCGTGATCACTCAGCCCACCTCGGGCGTCTTCAAGGCCTTCACCGCCAACTGCCCGCACAAGGGCTGCTCGGTGGGACGCCCTGAGGACGGCGTGATGACCTGCCCCTGCCACGGCAGCGAGTTCGCCCTCGACACCGGCAAGTGTCTCAAGGGCCCGGCCAAGGCGCCGCTGGCGGAGTTCCCTCTCAAGGTCGAGGGCGACGGAATCGTCATCCTGTGAACCCGTAAAACTGCCTGGTGCGAGGGATCGGCTCAGGGGAGGCTGAACCGGCGCGCACGCGCTGCCGTACCTGAGAAGAGACAGCGAACCTGGAGGGTGATCATCATGGCAGAGACGACACGTCGCGCGGTGGTGCTGGGAGCCGGGGGTGTGAGCCTGGGCGCGCTGCTCACCGCCTGCGCCGGTTACGGCCAGCCGGCCGACACCGTGGCCGAGCAGGAGCCCACGCAGTCGGACTCGTCGGCCCCCGAGCCCACGAAGTCGAAGAAGGCCAAGAAGCCCGCAGGGGAGGAACTGGCCAGTACGGCCGACATCCCCGAGGGTGGCGGCAAGGTCTTCGCCCAGCAGAAGGTCGTGGTGACCCAGCCCTCAGCGGGTGAGTTCAAGTGCTTCTCGGCCATCTGCACCCACCAGGGATGTCCGGTCGACAGCGTCGAGGACGGCACCATCAACTGCCCCTGCCACGGCAGCAAGTACAACATCGCCGACGGCTCCGTCGCCAACGGGCCGGCGACCAAGGCGCTGGCGGAGAAGAAGATCACGGTCGACGGCGAGAAGATCTCACTGGGGTAGAGCGCGTCCTTTCACAATTTTCTCAGCTGTCTGCGGTTGGTTTGTTCGCATGCGAGACGATCTTAAGAGCCGCAGGACGGTTATCGCGGGTGTGGGAGCGGGCGGCATGGCCGTGATGCTGGCGGCGTGTGGTGGCGACGGCGAGGCGGTGACCAGCGCGGCCCCGCAGGCGTCGGCCGGTTCGGCGGCGCCCTCCGCGTCCGCCTCCGCCTCCGCGTCCGCCAGTGAAGGCGCGGGCGGTACGGCGGCGCTCACGACGAAGGCCGAGGTGCCGGTCGGAGGCGGGACGATCTTCAAGGAGCAGAAGGTCGTCGTGACCCAGCCGGTCGCCGGCGAGTTCAAGTGTTTCAGCGCCCTCTGCACCCACAAGGGGTGCCCGGTGGCGTCGGTCGGGAACGGGACGATCGACTGTCCCTGCCACGGCAGCAAGTTCAGCATCGAGGACGGGTCGGTCAAGGACGGACCCGCCACCAAGCCGCTGCCCGAGGTCGCCTTCAAGATCGACGGAGAGTCGATCTCGCTGGGCTGAGGTCGCCGCCCGCTGCACCTTCCGGTACGGCGGGCGTCTTCATGTCCGGCCTTCGCCGTCGGTCTCGCGCATGGTGTCGATTCCCGCCTCTCTCGTTCGCCGTAGGTGGTGAGGGCGTCACCACCGACGTCCTCACCGACAGGTACAGCGGAGGAATCGACATGCGCACACTGATGGTGACCACGTTCGTGTCCCTGGACGGCGTCATGCAGGCCCCCGGCGGCGGCGACGAGGACCGCGACGGCGGATTCGAGCACGGTGGCTGGGCCGTGCCGCACATGGACCAGCAGCTCATCCAGCGGATGGCCGCGCTGGTCGGGAGGGCGGGCGCGCTCCTGCTCGGACGCAGGGCCTACGACACCTTCGCCGCCACCTGGCCGCTGGCAGACGCCGACGACCCGATCGGGGCCAGGATGAACAGCCTGCGCAAGTACGTCGCGTCGCGCACGCTGGAGAGCGTGTCGTGGCAGAACTCGACGCTGCTCACCGGTGACGTGGCCAAGGCGGTCGGCGAGCTCAAGCAGGGCGAGGGCGGCGAGATCCAGGTCCACGGCAGCGGGCGGCTGATCCAGACGCTGCTCGCGCACGACCTCGTCGACAGCTTCCACGTGCTGGTCTTCCCCGTGCTGCTCGGCTCGGGCAAGCGGCTCTTCGCCGACGGCGTGCCGGACAGGCCGGGCGCCTGGCTGACCGTCGCGGCCAGGCACAACGCGCTGGACGCCCTGCGCAGGGCCAGGACACTGCGCTCGAAGCTCCACCTGCTGGTGGAGCCCGAGGCGGTGACGGGGCAGGACGCCGCGGCGGGCCCGCAGGTCCACGACGACCGGCTGCGACTGGTCTTCCTGTGCTGCCACCCCGCCCTGGCCACCGAGACGCAGGTCGCCCTCACCCTGCGGCTGGTCTGCGGCGTGCCGACCGCGCACGTCGCCGGGGCGTTCCTGGTCTCCGAGCCGACCATGGCGGCCAGGATCACGCGGGCGAAGAAGAAGATCGCGGCTGCTCGCATCCCCTTCAGGATGCCCGCGGCCGACGAGCTGCCGGAGCGGCTCGACGCGGTTCTCACCACGATCCACCTGCTCTTCACCACGGGACACACCGCGCCGGAGGGGCCCTCGCTGACCAGGACCGACCTGGAGGGGCGCGCGCTCGAGCTGGCGCGGATGCTCCACGGCCTGATGCCAGGCGAGCGCGAGGTGCGGGGACTGCTCGCCCTGCTCCTGGCCAACCACGCCCGCAGGGCCACCCGTACGGGCGGGGACGGCCGCCTGCTGCCACTGGCCGGCCAGGACCGTTCGGCGTGGGACCAGGAGGCCATCGCGCAGGCGCACGAGCTGGTCCTGGGGGCACTTGGCGGCGGCGACCCCGGCCGGTTCGCCCTGCAGGCCGCCATCGCGGCGCTGCACGCGAGCGCGCCGACGTACGACGACACCGACTGGCCGCAGATCCTGCTGCTCTACGACCGGCTGGTGCAGGTGTGGCCGTCCCCGGTGGTGGCGCTCAACAGGGCCGTGGTGGTCGCGATGGTCGCAGGGCCGGCGAGCGCGCTGGCCGAGATCGAGGCGCTCGAGCAGGACGAGCGCCTGGCCGGCTATCGCTATCTGCCCGCGATCAAGGCGGACCTGCTCCGCAGGCTGGGCCGCGAGGCCGACGCCGCCGTGGCCTACGAAAGGGCGCTCTCACTGGCGGGCAACGACGCCGAGCGCGCCTTCCTCGCCGGCCGTCTCGCCGAGGTGGGTCCTGGCCGCTGAGCCATGGCGCGGTTCAGGTCACCGCGGCGCGCCGGCCCTTGGGCCGGTTGTCAGGAGATGGGTTGCGGGGTCCGCGAATCGCTCAGCAGGAGAGCGCCCGCGAGGACGACTGCCGCGGCGGTGGCGCCGTGCACGCCGAAGGCGGTCGCGGGTACTCCGCTGGAGAGCAGCACGATGAGCATGTCGCCAAGGGGGGTGAGCGCCGTGGCCAGCATGACCCAGCCCAGGACGCGGCGGTTCCCTGCGGCGAGGACCGCGAGGACCACCAGGCCGGACACTATGTCGCGGACTCCTTTGACGGCAAGGAATCCCGAGCCCTCGCCCCGCGGCCAGCTCGGCAGGCCGAAATCGGGCGCGGTGGACTGTGGGGCCAGCAGATAGTTCACTCCGACGTAGATGATGAAGAAGCTGCCTACGACGGCGAGAACGGTGCCGACGGTGCTCCGGGACGGCAACGTGGTGGACAAGGTGATCTCCTTCGGTGAGGGGTCCGGGATCAGGACGCCTGGCGGTCGCGTGTCCAGGCGGGGCTGTCGAGGAAGTGGTTGTCGTACAGGTCCTGGGAGGCCAGCAGTTCCTCGAGCGTGGCCTCGCCCCTGCGGAGGCGGTCGAGCAGCCGGAAGTAGGCGAATCGCTGGATGCCGGGGGCGACGACGATGAGGAGGTCGGCGGTGTGGCCGGGGGCGGCGGCGAAGGCGTGGGGCGTGAGCGGGGGCACCGCCGCCACGTCGCCCTCCTGCAGTGTCACGATCTCCTCCCCGGACAGGATGCGGGCCTTGCCCTGCAGGATGTAGAACAGCTCGGTCGAGGTGGCGTGGTGGTGTGGCACGGCGCCGTCCGCGCCCTCGGCGAGCGTCATCCTGACGGTGCTCAGCGCTCCGCCGGTGTCGTCGGAGTCGAGCAGCAACCGTCCTGTGGCGGTGGGCGAGCCGATGGTCTCGGCGTCTATCTCGCGGACGATGGCCGTTTCAACGATCATGGACATGTCGTGCTCCCTTTGAGCGCGGAGGACGCGAGCCGTTCTGCATAGGCCTCGGTCGACCGGCGCTTCTGTGATCATCACTCGGTGGTGGAGGGCGCCGCCCAGCTGGTCGGACAGCGCCTCGGCGTCCGGCTCCGCCCGAAGCCGGCCGCGCGCGTGCCCGCTCGATCAGAGCGGGCACGATGGCGTTGCGCCTGGCGTACCGCTCGCAGATGTCGTCGCGCCTTTGCGAGGGTGGACACGAAGGACATCCAGCTCGCGTCGAACACCACGGACGTGACGCCGATGACGCTCGCCGGTGATGGGGAAGGCGTGGATCGTGGTCGGCGGCAGCACGAGGTCGGGGAGCTGGGTGCCGAGCAGCGACAGGGTCTCGTCGAACCAGAGGCGCGGCCGGCAGACCGCCACCGGCGTGGTCGACGTGCACAACGTCGCCGGCGCCGGGGCGTCGGCGTGCAGGGCCGTGACCTTCAGAAGCGATTCTGAGGAGATTCTGGAAGCGCTATTATCAACTCTCACGTCAGACAGTAGCAGTTCGCCGCCTCGCCGACCGCCGAGCTGATTGACGCCGCACGCCGGCCCACATCCGCCCACGAGCCGCCGCCGGCACGCGCTGATCGAAGCGCCGGAACCACGCGCAATGGCGCAGAGCAACGGCCGCTGCCGGCACGGCGACGATCAAGCGGCTTGCCGGCCCGGCAGCCACGACACCGTCTTCCCTTGGGCGACCTTCACCGTCAACGTGGTCGACTCGCCCGCCGGACGGATCGTGTCGTGGACCCGCGCGACTCTTTGCCGTGCCGCTCTTTGCCGTGCCGCGGGGCGAGCTTGGTTGTCGGTGGCGACCTATAGGCTTTTGGATGTGGCGAGCACCTTGAGTTTCCGGCCCAAGCCCGGGTCGATCCCCGACTCTCCAGGGGTCTACCGATTCCGCGACGCCAATGCCCGGGTGATCTACGTGGGCAAGGCGAAGAGCCTGCGTCAGCGGCTCAACTCCTACTTCGCCGACTTCGCGGGGCTGCACCCGCGCACGCAGACCATGCTCACCACCGCGGCCGGCGTCGACTGGACCGTCGTCGGCACCGAGGTCGAGGCGCTCCAGCTCGAATACTCCTGGATCAAGGAGTTCGACCCGCGCTTCAACGTCAAGTACCGCGACGACAAGTCCTATCCCTACCTCGCGGTCACGATGGGCGAGGAGTTCCCCCGCGTGCAGGTCCTGCGCGGGGCCAAGAAGAAGGGCACGCGCTACTTCGGGCCCTACTCCCACGCCTGGGCCATCCGCGAGACCGTCGACCTGCTGCTGCGCGTCTTCCCTGTACGCACCTGCTCGGCAGGGGTGTTCAAGAGGGCGGGGCAGATCGGCAGGCCGTGCCTGCTCGGCTACATCGACAAGTGCTCGGCGCCGTGCGTGGGCAGGGTCACCCCGGAGGAGCACCGCGACCTGGCCGAAGACTTCTGCGACTTCATGGCGGGCAACACCGGGCGCTTCATCAAGCGCCTCGAGCAGGACATGCGCGAGGCGGCCGGTCAGCAGGAGTACGAAAGGGCCGCCAGGATCCGCGACGACGTCCAGGCCCTGCAGCGGGCGCTGGAGAAGCAGGCGGTCGTGCTCGGCGACGCCACCGACGCCGACGTGGTCGCACTGGCGGAGGATCCGCTCGAGGCCGCGATCCAGGTCTTCTACGTGCGCGGCGGGCGCATCAGGGGCCAGCGCGGCTGGGTGGTCGACAAGGTCGAGGAGACCACGCCCGGCGATCTGGTCGAGCACTTCCTGCTGCAGATCTACTCCGAGGGCGAGATCCCCAAGGAGGTGCTCGTCGCGGCGATGCCGCCCGACGCCGAGGCCGTCACCGAACTGCTGTCCGAGCAGCGGGGCGCGCGGGTGGAGCTGCGGGTGCCGCAGCGCGGCGACAAGAAGTCGTTGATGGAGACCGTCGAGCGCAACGCCAAGGAGTCGCTCGCCCAGCACAAGATCCGCAGGGCCAGCGACCTGACGACGCGCAGCAAGGCGCTGCAGGAGATCGCCGACGCGCTCGACCTCGACCAGGTGCCGCTGCGCATCGAGTGCTACGACGTCTCCCACCTTCAGGGCGAGAACGTGGTGGCCTCGATGGTGGTGTTCGAGGACGGGCTGGCGCGCAAGAGCGAGTACCGGCGCTTCGCCGTACGGACGAAGGAGGGTGACGTCGCCTCGATCCACGAGGTGATCACCCGGAGGTTCAAGCGCTATCTGGAGGAGAAGTCGGCGACGGGCGAGCTCGCCGCTGAGGACGATGTGCACGGGCCGATCGACCCGGAGACCGGAAGGCCGCGCAAGTTCGCCTATCCGCCCAACCTGGTCGTGGTCGACGGCGCGGGCCCCCAGGCGGCGGCGGCCCAGCGCGCGCTCGACGAGCTCGGCGTCGACGACGTCGCGGTGTGCGGCCTGGCCAAGCGCCTGGAGGAGGTCTGGCTGCCTGGCGACGACCAGCCGG
Source organism: Nonomuraea recticatena (assembly GCF_039533245.1). Classification (NCBI taxonomy): domain Bacteria; kingdom Bacillati; phylum Actinomycetota; class Actinomycetes; order Streptosporangiales; family Streptosporangiaceae; genus Nonomuraea; species Nonomuraea recticatena. The sequence continues at coordinate 44,687 of NZ_BAAATE010000018.1, forward strand.
TCATCATGCCGCGGTCGAGTGAGGGCCTCTACCTGCTGCAACGCGTCCGCGACGAGGCACATCGCTTCGCCATCGCCTACCATCGTTCCAAGCGGTCCAAGACGGTGAAGGAGAGCGCGCTCGACGGCGTGCCTGGCCTCGGTCCGGCGCGCAGGCAGGCGCTGCTCAAACATTTCGGCTCCGTGAAGCGGCTGCGCGAGGCCGGTGTGGCCGAGATCTGCGAGGTTCCCGGCATCGGCCGCGCGACCGCAGAGGTGATCGTGTCGAGGCTTGCCCAGGAGTAGTGAGGTTATGAGCAGCCCAGAGGATCAAGGACGCGCCGGAACCGCGTTCGTCATCGTGACCGGCATGTCAGGAGCCGGGCGCAGCACCGCGGCCAAGGCGCTGGAGGACCTCGGCTGGTTCGTCATCGACAACCTTCCGCCCGGGCTGTTGTTCGCCATGGCCGAGGAGGCGGGCAGGGTCAAGCTGGCCGCCGACAAGGTGGCCGCCGTGGTCGATGTGCGCAGCCTGGCCTTCACCACCGATCTCAACGCCGCGATCGAGGAGCTCGAGGGGCGCGGCGTCCGCGTCCGCGTGGTGTTCCTCGAGGCCAGCGACGAGGAGCTGGTGCGCAGGTTCGAGAACGTCCGCAGGCCCCATCCGCTGCAGGGCGACGGGCGGCTGGTCGACGGCATCGCCCGTGAGCGCGGCATCCTGCGCGAGGTGCGCGCCAACGCCGACCTGGTGATCGACACCTCGGCGCACAACGTCCACGAACTGCGCAACAAGATCGTCGCCTACTTCGGCGGCGACAACAGGCCGGGGCTGCGGGTCAACGTGGTCTCCTTCGGCTTCAAGTACGGCCTGCCCGTCGACGCCGACCTGGTGGTCGACTGCAGGTTCCTGCCCAACCCGCACTGGGTGCCCGAGCTGCGGCCGATGAACGGCCTCGACAGCCCCGTGCGCGACTACGTACTCGGACAGGCCGGCGCGAAGGAGTTCCTCGACGCCTACGAGGAGGCTTTCAAGATCGTCGCGACCGGATACGCGCGCGAGGGCAAGAGCTATGCGACGCTGGCGGTCGGCTGCACGGGCGGCAAGCACCGCAGTGTGGCGATGGCCGAGCAGCTCGGCGGGCGGTTGCGTGACCGCGGGATGGAGGTCCAGGTGAGTCACCGGGATGTGGGTCGGGAGTGACGGATGGGCGCGAGGGCGTAGACGGCTCAGCCGACGAGACCGGTGCCCCCACCGGACAGGGTGCTCCCGGCGGACAGGGTGGCCCCTCGATGGGGTCCTTTCCTGACACGGGTGACCCCACGATCGCCGATGGTCCCGTCCAGGGCGGTTCTAGGGGAGCGCGGCGGGCGGCGGCACCGGCGGGAAGCCTGGATGACGGTTCCCCGCCGGATGGTCGCGCGCAGGGCGGTTCTGGAGGCGGGCGGCGGGCCGTGGCACCCGTGGGACACCTGGATGACGGTTCCCTGCCGGTGGAGTCAGCGGCGCCGCTGGGCCGGAAGCCCAAGGTGGTGGCGCTCGGCGGTGGGCATGGGCTCTACGCCTCGCTGTCGGCCCTGCGGAACGTGACCGACGAGCTGACCGCCGTGGTGACCGTCGCCGACGACGGAGGCTCCAGCGGCAGGCTGAGGCGCGAGCTCGGCGTGCTTCCACCTGGCGACCTGCGCATGGCGTTGGCCGCGCTGTGCGGCGACGACGAGTGGGGCATCACCTGGAGCGAGGTGGTCCAGCACCGGTTCAGGAGCGAGGGCGACCTGCACGGCCACGCCGTCGGCAACCTGCTGATCGTGGCGTTGTGGGAGCTGCTCGGCGACCCCGTGGCCGGTCTCGACTGGGTGGGGCGGCTGCTCGGCGCCAGGGGCAGGGTGCTGCCGATGGCCTCGGTCCCGCTCGACATCGTCGCCAGGGTGGAGCTCGACGGGGTGATCTCGACGGTGCGCGGCCAGGTGGCGTGCGCGCTGACCCCCGGCAGGGTCCAGGCGATCTCCCTGGTTCCCGAGAACCCTCCGGCCAGCCAGGAGGCGGTGCGGGCGGTGCTCGACGCCGACTGGGTGGTGTTCGGGCCCGGCTCGTGGTTCACCAGCGTGCTGCCGCACCTGAAGGTGCCCGAACTGGCCGAGGCGCTGCATCTGACCAAGGCCAGGCGCCTGGTGACGCTCAACCTCGCGCCGCAGCCCGGTGAGACCGACGACTTCTCGCCGCAGCAGCACCTCGAGGTGCTCAGGCAGCACGCGCCCGACCTCACCGTCGACGTGGTGCTCGCCGACACCGGAGTGGTGGACGATCTCGACGCGCTGGAGAAGTCGGCGGCCGCGCTGGGCGGCCAGGTGATCACGGCCTGTGTGGCGGCCGAGGACGGCTCGCCGAGGCACGACCCACGACGTCTTGCCTCCGTCCTGGACGAGATTTTCCTCCAGAAGCGTTGATCCTGGTCGGCGCCGCTCGAAGGTGCGAGAGACTTCTTGGGAGCCGGTCTGTATGGGGGAGGACTAACGCTTATGGCAATGACAGGTGTGGTGAAGGACGAGCTGAGCCGACTGCCGGTGCTCAAGCCCTGCTGCCGCAAGGCGGAGGTGTCGACGCTGCTGCGCTTCGCCAGCGGCCTGCACCTGGTGGGCGGGCGCATCGTGATCGAGGCTGAGCTCGACACCAACGCCACCGCCCGCCGGCTGATCAAGGACATTGGCGAGGTCTTCGGTCACAAGGCCGAGGTGCTGGTGCTGGCTCCAGCGGGGCTGCGCAAGGGCTCGCGCTACGTCGTGCGCGTCTACCGCGACGGCGAGGCGCTCGCCCGCCAGACAGGGCTGATCGACAACCACGGCCGCCCGGTCAGGGGGTTGCCGCGTCAGGTGGTGGCGGGGGCCTCCTGCGACGCGGAGGCGGCCTGGCGTGGGGCGTTCCTGGCCCACGGCTCGCTGACCGAGCCCGGCCGTTCGATGTCGCTTGAGGTGACCTGCCCGGGTCCCGAGGCGGCGCTGGCGCTGGTCGGATCGGCGCGGCGGCTCAAGATCCACGCCAAGGCGCGCGAGGTGCGCGGCGTCGACAGGGTGGTGGTGCGCGACGGCGACGCCATCAGCGCGCTGCTGACCAGGCTGGGCGCCCACGACAGCGTGCTGGCGTGGGAGGAGCGGCGGATGCGCAGGGAGGTGCGGGCCACTGCCAACAGGCTCGCCAACTTCGACGACGCCAACCTGCGCCGCTCGGCCAGGGCGGCGGTCGCCGCGGGGGCCAGGGTGCAGCGGGCGCTTGAGATCCTGGGCGACGACGCACCCGACCACCTGGTCATCGCGGGGCGGCTGCGGGTGGAGCACAAGCAGGCGTCGCTGGAGGAGCTGGGTCAGATCGCCGACCCGCCGCTGACCAAGGACGCGATCGCGGGCCGCATCAGGCGGCTGCTGGCGATGGCCGACAAGCGCGCCTCCGACCTGGGCATCCCCAACACCGAGGCGAACCTGACGGTGGACATGCTGGCTCAGTGAGCGGGCGCGGGCGCCACGCGCGTGCGACGGCGCCCGCGAGTCGCGCTCAGGCCTGCGGGTTCTTCGGCGTGAACAGGCTGCCCTCCGGCTGGTGCTGCGGAGCGGGGACCGGCTCCACCGGCTCGGGCTGCGCCTGCCTGGCGGCCTTGACGCGCTTGCTGACGAACGAGTAGCCGGCGAAGGCGCTGATCGCCCAGAACAGCAGCGTCTTGGGGTCCTCGCCGAGCAGGTCCGGCATCATGCCGGTGACCGTGCTGAACGCGTCGAGGTAGCCCACCTCGGAGCCCTCGGCCTTCGCGTACTTGACCGCGAGAACGGTGCCGCCGACAGCGGTGCCGAGCGCCGTGCCCACCAGTGCGAACAGTGCGGCGAGCGGCGGCAGGACGGGGCTGGACGGCCTGACGGCCATCATGCCCAGGCCGACCAGCACACCGATCAGGATGGCGGCGAGACCGAGCTCGTACTCGGTGATGCCGATCACGGCTCCGTAGACGGCCGCCCCGACGAGCATGGCCGCCAGGCCCATGAGAATGCCCGGCACCAGTCCTGATTTCTGCTGGGTCATATATGAGGTCCTCGGAAAATAGGCGTGTTGACAGTGACGAGTCGGGCACTTTACTCGACTAGGACAAACAACGTGTGTTGATCCAGGAAAAACAGGGTGGGACCTCGCGTGGTCTAAACCAATTTGGGTCCGATAGGGTTCGTGGTTGAGGTTTCAGCCCGCCATTCACGTACGAGGAGACGGTTCCGTGAGCATCCGCGTAGGCGTCAACGGCTTCGGTCGCATCGGCCGCAACTTCTGGCGCGCGGTCGCCGCCAGTGGCAAGGACATCGAGATCGTCGCGGTCAACGATCTGACCGACAACGCGACGCTCGCCCATCTGCTGAAGTACGACAGCATCCTGGGACGCCTGCCGTACGAGGTGAAGGCCACGGCAGACGAGATCGTGGTCGACGGCAAGACCATCAAGGCCTTCGCCGAGCGTGACCCCGCCAAGCTGCCCTGGGGCGACCTGGGCGTCGACGTGGTGGTCGAGTCGACCGGGTTCTTCACCGACGCCACCAAGGCCAAGGTGCACGCCGACAACGGCGCCAAGAAGGTCATCATCTCCGCTCCGGCGAAGAACGAGGACGTCACCATCGTCATGGGTGTCAACGACGACACCTACGACCCCGCCAACCACACGGTCATCTCCAACGCTTCCTGCACGACCAACTGCCTGGCTCCGCTGGCGAAGGTGCTCAACGACTCCTTCGGCATCGAGAAGGGTCTGATGACCACGATCCACGCCTACACGCAGGACCAGAACCTGCAGGACGGCCCGCACGGCGACCTGCGCAGGGCCCGTGCCGCCGCGCTCAACGTGGTGCCGACCTCCACCGGCGCCGCCAAGGCGATCGGCCTGGTGCTGCCGGAGCTGAAGGGCAAGCTCGACGGCTTCGCGATGCGCGTGCCGATCCCCACCGGCTCGGCCACCGACCTCACCGTCGAGGTCAAGCGCGACGTCACCGTCGACGAGGTCAAGGCCGCCTACAAGGCCGCCGCCGAGGGCCCGCTCAAGGGCTACCTCACCTACACCGAGGACGAGATCGTCTCCAGCGACATCGTCACCGACCCGGCCTCCTGCATCTTCGACGCGGGGCTGACCAAGGTCATCGGCAACCAGGTCAAGGTCATCGGCTGGTACGACAACGAGTGGGGCTACTCCAACCGTCTCGTCGACCTCATCGAGCTGGTGGGTCGCGACCTGTGACGGATCCGCAGCGAGGCGGGGCATCCATTCCGGCGGACCGTTCCGAGCGCGGCTCGGCGAAGGAGAACAGTGCGTGGTCTTGACGATCTCGAGGTGACGGGCCGGCGCGTGCTGGTGCGCGCCGACCTCAACGTGCCCATCGAAGACGGGGTGATCACCGACGACGGCCGCATCCGCGCGTCGGTGCCCACCATCCGGACCCTGGTCGCCAGGGGCGCGAAGGTCATCGTCTGCGCCCACCTGGGCAGGCCCAAGGGCGAGCCCAACCCCAAGTACACGCTCAGGCCGGTCGCCGAGCGTCTGGGCGAGCTGCTCGGTCAGGACGTCGCCTTCGCCGCCGACGTGGTGGGCGAGTCCGCGCTGAGCGAGACCAACGCCCTGCACGACGGCCAGGTCGTGCTGCTGGAGAACCTGCGCTACGAGCCCGGCGAGGAGTCCAAGGACGACGCCACCCGCAGGGCCTTCGCCGAGAAGCTGGCGGGCCTGGCCGACCTCTACGTCGGCGACGGCTTCGGCGCGGTCCACCGCAAGCACGCCAGCGTCTACGACGTGCCGCAGATCCTGCCGCACGCGGCGGGCGGGCTGGTCGTGGCCGAGGTCGGCGTGCTGAAGAAGCTCACCGACGAGCTCGAGCGGCCCTACGTGGTCGTGCTGGGCGGCGCGAAGGTCTCCGACAAGCTCGGTGTCATCGCCAACCTGCTGTCCAGGGTCGACAGGCTGCTCATCGGCGGCGGCATGGCCTACACCTTCCTCAAGGCCCAGGGCCACGAGGTCGGCCAGTCGCTGCTCCAGGAGGACCAGCTCGGCCAGGTGCGCGGCTTCCTCGACGAGGCGGCCAAGCGCGGCGTCGACCTCGTCCTGCCCGTCGACGTGCTGGCGGCCACCCACTTCGCCGAGGACGCCGGGCACGAGGTGGTCGAGGCCACCGCGATCCCCGCCGACCGGCAGGGGCTCGACATCGGCCCGAAGACGCGCGAGCTGTTCGCGAGCAAGCTCGCCGACGCGCGCACGATCTTCTGGAACGGCCCGATGGGCGTGTTCGAGTTCGACGCGTTCGCCGGCGGAACTCGCGCGGTGGCCGAGGCGTTGATCGCTTCTGAGGCCTTCACCGTGGTGGGCGGCGGCGACTCGGCGGCAGCCGTACGCAAGCTCGGTCTGCCCGAGGACGGCTTCTCCCATATTTCCACCGGTGGTGGGGCCAGCCTCGAGTATCTCGAAGGCAAGACCCTGCCCGGCCTGGCCGCTCTGGAGGACTGACGTGCGCAAGCCGCTCATCGCCGGCAACTGGAAGATGAACCTCAACCACCTCGAGGCCATCGCGCTGGTCCAGAAGCTGGCTTTCGCGCTGAACGACAAGGACTTCGACAAGGTCGAGGTCGCGGTGCTGCCGCCGTTCACCGACCTGCGCAGCGTGCAGACCCTCGTCGACGGCGACAAGCTGCGCATCGTCTACGGCGGGCAGGACCTGTCCAAGCAGGACGCGGGCGCCTACACCGGCGAGATCTCGGGTGCGATGCTGGCCAAGCTGGGTTGCACTTTCGTGACGATCGGCCACTCGGAGCGGCGGCAGTACCACCACGAGGACGACGAGGTCGTCAACGCCAAGGTGCGGGCGGCCTACCGCCACTCGCTCACGCCCATCCTGTGCGTGGGCGAGGACCTGCCGGTACGGCAGGCAGGCGGCCAGGTGGCCCACTGCGTGTCACAACTCGATGGCGGACTGCGCGAAATCTCCGAGGAGCAGGCAAAATCAATAGTGGTGGCCTACGAACCGGTCTGGGCGATCGGCACCGGTGAGGTGGCCACCCCGCAGGACGCACAGGAGGTGTGCAGCGCGTTGCGAGCACGACTCGCCGAGCTCTACACGTCCGAAGTGGCCGCGGGCATCCGTATCCTTTACGGAGGCTCGGTCAAGTCTGACAACATCGCCGGCATCATGGCTCAGCCCGACATCGACGGTGCTCTCGTAGGGGGCGCCAGCATCGATGCGGGGGAGTATGTGAAGATCTGCCGTTTCGGCGAAATGTCAGCCTAACTGCAGCGTTCGGAGGGTGCGACTTGACAGCAGGTCGTACCCTCGAGAAGCAAGTTTGAATCGTCACGCGAACAGAGCATTGAAAGAACAGGTCTACGGTGACTATCGGAATCTCCATCGCCCTCATCCTGGCGAGCTTGCTGATGATCCTGCTCGTCCTGCTCCACAAGGGTAAGGGCGGAGGTCTGTCCGACATGTTCGGTGGTGGCTTCTCGTCGAACTTCGGCGGTTCCTCGGTGGTCGAGCGCAACCTCGACCGCCTGACCATCATCACCGGCATCGTATGGTTTGTCTGCATCATCGCCCTTGGCCTGCTGCTCAAGCCCTGACAGCACGTCAACGCGTGACAGTGATTCTCCCCCCGCCGCACGCGGGGCGATCGAGCGAGGAGTTCATCCGTGGGTAGTGGCAACGCGATCCGTGGCAGCCGAGTCGGCGCCGGCCCGATGGGGGAGGCCGAGCGCGGCGAGGCAGCTCCGAGAGTGCGGGTCTCGTTCTGGTGCGCCAACATGCATGAGACGCGCCCCAGCTTCGCCAGCGACGCGGCGGTTCCCGAGACGTGGGACTGCCCCCGCTGCGGCCTTCCTGCCGGCCAGGATGAGGCTGCGCCTCCGGCTCCCCCGAGGAACGAGCCGTACAAGACGCACCTGGCGTACGTGAAGGAGCGCAGGAGCGACAAGGACGGCAAGGCCATCCTCGAGGAGGCTCTCGAGCGCCTGCGCGCCAACAAGTCCCCCTGGTAGGGCTTTCACCGCGAAGACCCCGGTCGATGGATGGCCGGGGTCTTCGCGTTTTCCTGGAGGCCGCGGTCGCGGTGAGTTAGGGACCTTTTCGGAAGTTGATATTGGCATGTCCGCAATTGCACGGCATGATGATCGCGATCAACGGTCGTCTACACGAGGGAACTCCGTGCTGAAGAGAACGCTGTCCATCGCCGCCGCCACCGTCTCGGCCGCGGCCGTGCTCGCCGTCCCCGCCGCCGCCCACGCGGACGCCAACTGCGGCAGCGGGTACAACGTCGTCGCCCAGGCCGCGGTCAAGACCTCCAGCGGCAGCAACTGGGGCACCGTCTACCTGACGTACAACGGCAGCACCGGCAAGAACTGCGTCACTGTGATCAAGAGCGCCTACGTCGGCACCTACACCGATGCCTACGTCGGGTTCACCGTGCAGGGCCGCAGCGGCTACGGCATCTACGAGAGGATCAAGTACTACGCGGGCCCCGTCTACGGCGACGCGCGCGGAGCCTGCGTGAAGTACAACGCCTGGATCGAGAACTCCTCGGGCACCAGGGCCAGCGGCGGTCGCTCCAGCTGGGGCAACTGCGGCTAACGCTGATAGACCGCCTCGCCGTCCACGAAGGTCAGCCGCACCTTCGCGGTCCAGATCTCGGCCTCGGGCAGCCCGAAAGGGTCCCTGTCGAGGACGACCAGGTCGGCGGGGCGGCCCTGCTCGATCACACCGGCGGGGGAGCGGTTGATCCAGGCCGAGCCCGCGGTGTAGGCGGTCATCGCGGTGGTCAGGCTGAGCCGCTGCCCCGGCAGGAACGGGATCCCCGCGGTCGGGTAGCCCGCGTGGACCGAGCCGCCAGGCTCGGTCCTGTTGACCGCCACGTGCATCCCCTGGATCGGGTCGGCGTTGGAGACGGGCCAGTCGCTGCCCGCGCAGAACCTCGCCCCGCTCCTTTCGAGGTCGGCGAAGGGGTACTGCCAGGCCGAGCGCTCCTCGCCCAGGTAGGGCAGCGTGAGCTCGTCCATCTGGGCGTGGTGGGTGGCCCACAGCGGCTGCAGGTTGGCCGTCACGCCGAGGGCGGCGAAGCGGGGCACGTCGGAGGGCTCGATGATCTGCAGGTGCGCGATGTGGTGGCGGTTGTCGGGTGAGGTGCCCTCGAAGCTGTCCAGCGCCTCACGCACGGCCCGCTCACCGATGGCGTGGAAGTGCACCTGGAAGCCGTTCGCGTCGAGCTCGGCCACGTACTCGCGCAGCTTGCCCGGGTCGATGTAGGACAGCCCTGTGCCGCCGCACAGGCAGTACGGCTCCAGCACCGCGGCGGTGAAGTTCTCGGTGATCCCGTCCTGCATGATCTTGACGGAGCCGGCGCTGAACCGGTCGAGCCCCTCGGCCATCGCCCTGCGCTCGATGAGTGAGGCGATCTGGTCGGCGCCCCGCGTGCGGTCCCACCACAGCGCGCCGACCACGCGGGCCTTCAGCCGCCCTGCGCGGGCCGCGGAGATGTAGGTGGGCAGCTGGTCGTCGGAGCCCGCGTAGGAGCCGACGATGGCGTCCTGCCAGCCGGTGATGCCCAGCGAGAACAGGTGCCGCTGCGCCGTGACGAGCGCCGTGTCCATGTCGTCGGTGGTCGGGCGGGGGGTGAGCAGGCCGACCAGATCCATGGCGCCCTCGTGGAGCACGCCGCTAGGGTTGCCGTCGGCGTCGCGCTCGATCCTGCCGTCGGCGGGGTCGGGGGTGTCGCGGGTGATCCCCGCCCGCTCCAGCGCCCTGGTGTTGACCCAGGCGGCGTGGTGGTCGCGCTGGATCAGGTAGGCGGGCCTGTCGAGGAAGTCCAGCTGGCTGCGGTGGGGAAGGCCGCCGGGGAAGGCCGACATGTCCCAGCCGCCGCCGTCGATCCACTCCTTGTCGCAGCCGTCGGCGTAGGTCCTGATCGCCGTCAGGTACTCGTCGAGCCCGTAGATCTCGGACAGGTCGCACTTGGCGTGCTCGAGGCCGGCCTGGACGGGGTGGATGTGCGCGTCGGTCACGCCGGGCATGAGCAGGCCGCCCTCGAGGTCGACCGTCTCGTGGGCGGGCGCCTGCCGTACGAGGTCGGACTCGGAGCCGACGGCGACGATCACGCCGTCGCGGACCAGGACGGCTTCGGCGAAGGACCCGGTGGCGGTGAAGACGCGGCCGCCGCGGAAGAGGGTGTGCAACAGGATCTCCTTCAGTGACCGGTGATGAGGTCGGCGAGGCGCGCGAGCGCCGAGGTGCGGGACATCGAGCGTTCACGGGCGTCGGCGACGCGGTAGAGGCGGTACATGGAGTGGACGCCCAGCCAGCGCAGCGGCTCGGGCTCCCAGGGGCGCACGTCGCGACCCACCCACGGCAGCTCGGTGAGGGGGGTGCGCTCGCCCAGGATCAGGTCGCGGAGGGTGCGACCGGCCAGGTTGGTCGTGGTGACGCCGTGCCCGGTGTAGCCGCCGGCCCAGCCGAGCCCCGTCGCCCGGTCCACGTGCGCGGTGGAGCACCAGTCGCGCGGGACGCCGAGGACGCCCGACCAGGCATGCGCGATCCTGGAGGAGGCGGCGGCGGGGAAGAAGTCGACCAGCAGCGCCCACAGCGCCTCGACGGTCCAGTCGTGGGTGTGGCCGCGGGCGTCGACGCGCGAGCCGTACAGGTAGGGCCTGCCCCTGCCGCCGAAGGCGATCCGGCCGTCGGCGGTGCGCTGGGCGTACATGTAGTAGTGGGCCAGGTCGCCGAGCAGTTCGGCGCCCTGCCAGCCGACCTGCTCCCAGAAGCTGTCCGGCAGCGGCTCGGTGACGATCATGGAGCTGTTCATCGGCAGCCACTGCCGGCGCAGGCCCTTGATCGTCGAGGTGAAGCCCTCGGTGGCCCTGATCACGTAGTCGGCGCTGACCGTGCCGTACGGCGTGACCGCCCGGTGCGGCGCGATCTCGTCGACCGGCGTGTGTTCGAAGATCTCCACCCCCAGCTCGCGTACGGCCCGCGTGAGGCCGCGCACCAGCTTCGCCGGGTGAATCCTGGCACAGTGCGGGCTCCAGGAGGCCTGGACGGCGCCGGCGACCCGCAGCCGCGCCTCACGCTCCTGCGGGCTCAGCAGCCTGACCTCGACGTCCCACCTGGCCGCCTCGGCCACCGAGGCCCGCAGCCTGGCCGCCTGCGCGCTGCCCCTGGCGACGTTGAGCACGCCGCCCTTGACGATGTCGGCGTCGATGCCCTCCTTCTCGCAGACGGCGATCACCTCGTCGATGGAGGCGTACATCTCGCGCTGCAGGGCCCTGGTCGCCGCCACGCCGTGCGTCTTGGCGTAGCGCGCGTGCGAGCCGGCCAGGTCGCCGGTCAGCCAGCCGCCGTTACGGCCTGAGGCGCCGAAGCCGGCGAACTCCTTCTCCAGCACCACGACGTCGAGTGAGGGCCTGGCCTGCTTGAGGTAGTAGGCCGTCCAGAGTCCGGTGTAGCCCGCGCCCACGATCACCACGTCCGCCCGGCGATCACCGCCCAGGACGGGCCCCGCCGGTGCGGGGCCGAGGGAGCGATGCCAGAAGGAGACGTCTCCGTTGACGAAGTCGTCGGTGAACGTAGGAACACGCGAGCTCATGACCCCACATACTGCTATATCCGCATATCTTGGCGCATCTCGCCACGGAATTCGTGATGAAACACTTTCGCCCGCTAGCTGTAACAAACGTCGCGCATCCTCATGCGTATGGGATTTCTGCGCATCCGAACCACGGTCGACGAACGCCCCGGAAGACTGGCCTCGCTGGCCGCGGCCCTCGCCGAGCGGGGCGGCAACATCCTCGGGCTGAGCGTCCAGCCCGACACCGACGGCACCGTCGACGAGTTCGTCGCGGACATTCCCGCCAGCCCCGAGGTGGTCAAGGCGGCGCTGGAGTCGGCGGGCGGCCGTCGCGTGCAGGTCGTGCCCGCCACGGCGCACGAGCTGACCGACGAGCCCACCAGGGCGCTCCTGCTGGCCTCGCGCCTGCGCGGCGCGCCATGGCGCCTTCCCGAACTGCTGGCCGAACTGCTGCGCGCGGACGACGCCCGCTGGGTCTATGGTGAGGCGGTGCGTGATCTCCCCGACCCCACCCTGCTGGTCGTCCCCGTGGCGGCCAAGCGCGCGATCAAGGTGCGCAGGTCCGACCTGCCGTTCACGCTGACCGAGGCCGCCCGCGCCGCCTCCTTCGTACGGCTGGCCCAGCCGCCGGCCGAGCCGTCCTCGAGCGCTCGCGTGCTGCGCCTGTCCGACGGCGTCGAGGCCGAGGTCAGGCCGCTGACGACCATCTACCGCGAGGCGATCCGCGACCTGCACGAGCGCTGCTCGCCCGAGTCGAGGCGCTTCCGCTACTTCACCTCGATGCCCTCGCTGCCGCCGAGGATCTTCGACAGGCTCGTCGATCGCAGCCGGGGGCTGTCGCTCGTGGCCTGCCACGACGGCCAGGTCGTCGCGATGGCCAACCTCATGTTCACCCCGGATCCCGGCATCGCGGAGATGGCCGTGCTGGTCGAGGACCGCTGGCAGGGGCGCGGTCTGGGCGCGGCGCTGGCCAGGACGCTGGTGCAGGAGGCCCGCGACCTCGGGTACGCCGAGGTCCGCGCCACCCTGCTGTCGGACAACGCCCGCATGCGCAGGCTGATGATCTCGCTGGGCGCGACGCTGGCCTACACCGAGGACCCCGGCGTCGTGGAGGCCAGGCTCGCGGTCGGCGCGCTCGTCTAGGAGGCCTCCTCGCCGTCCTTCGGCGCTCCCATCGCGTCCAGGCGGCGCTCGATCCTGTCGAGGCTGTCCTGGATGCGCTGGAGCCGCTGGTCGAGCAGCACGCGCTCCTTCGGGCCCGTGGAGCCCAGGTGGTGGGCCACGCGCTGCCTGAGCGAGGTGAGGTCGAGGCCCCTGGCGACGAGCACCTGCGCGGCGACGCCCTTGCCCTCGTGGAGGAGGCCGAGCAGGATGTGCTCGGTGCCGATGTGGTGGTGGCCGAGTTGCAGCGCCTCGCGCAGCGACAGCTCCAGCACCTTCTTGGCGCGCGGCGTGAACGGGATGTGCGTGTGCTCGTCCGGCGGCGCGGAGCCCCGGCCGATGATCACCATGATCGCCTCGCGGATCTCGCCGGCGTCGGCGCCGCCGTCGCGCAGGATCGCGGCCGCCACGCCTTCGCTCTCCCTGATCAGGCCCAGCAGCAGGTGCTCGGTGCCGATGTAGTCGTGGCTGAGCGTCCTGGCCTCTTCCTGGGCGAGGACGACCACCCTGCGGGCGCGGTCGGTGAAGCGCTCGAACACGGGGGCCTCCGCTCGAGTGGGCTCTCTCCACTATGCGCTACAAACCAGTCATGTGGGGTATCTCTCACGTGTGGATCTTGACGAGATCGCCGACCGGCTCTATGGGCTCGACGTGTCCGACTTCATCGCCGCGCGCGAGGCGGAGGCCCGCGCGGCCAAGCAGGCGGGGCGGGGCGACCTGGCCAGGCAGGTGGCCGCGCTGCGCAAGCCCACGGTCGCGGCATGGGCGGTCAACCAGCTGTCACGCCGCCATCCCGACGAGCTCGCCGAACTGCTCGACCTGGGCGAGGAGCTGCGCGCGGCGTGGGCGGCCCAGGACGCCGACGCGCTGGCCGAGCTGACCGCCCGCCGCGCCAGGCTCTCCCAGCGGCTGGTACGGCTGGCGCCCTCCTCCGGCGCCGAGGTGGAGCAGACGCTCGACGCGGCCACCGTGGACGCCGACGCCGCCGACCAGGTACGGCAGGGCCGCCTGGCCAGGCCGCTCAGCTACAGCGGCTTCGCCCCCGCCCCCTTTCCCCGCTCCCGCCCCGCGCGTAAGCCGTCGGAGGAGGAGGCGCGGGCCAGGGCGGACCGTGAGGCCAAGGAGCAGGCCGAGGCCACCGCCGCCTACGAGGAGTGGCGCGAGGTGCTGGCGCAGGCCGTACAGGAGAGGGACGAGAGGGCGGTGAAGGTGGCGACCCTGGAGAAGAAGCTCGCCAAGGCCCGCAAGAAGCTCGCGGAGGCCGATCAGCGGGCCGAGGTGGCGCGCAGGGAGGAGGCGCACGCGCGGGCCCGGTTGAAGCGCTAGAGTAGTGTACGAAACGGTTTCGTACACTTGGAGAAGCCCATGAGCGCCTGGACCCCCTCGGATCTGCCCGACCTCACCGGCACCACCGCGATCGTCACGGGAGCCAACAGCGGCATCGGCCTGGCGACCGCCCTCGAACTGGCCAGGCACGGCGCGCGTGTCACCGTGGCCTCCCGCGATCCCTCACGCGGCCGGTCGGCCGTCGGCGACATCCAGCGGGTCGCGCGGGGAGCCGACGTCCACTACGCCGAGCTCGACCTGGCCGACCTGTCGTCGGTGCGCGCCTTCGCCGCCACCGTGGACCGCGTCGACCTGCTGATCAACAACGCGGGGATCGGCATGATCCCGCGCGGCCAGACCAGGGACGGCTTCGAGCTGCAGTTCGGCACCAACCATCTCGGGCACTTCGCGCTCACGGGACTGCTGCTCCCGCGCCTGCTGGCCTCGTCCTCGCCGCGCGTGATCACGGTCTCCAGCGACGCGCACAAGGTCGGCAAGCTCGACTTCGACGACCTCGGCCTCGAGCGCGGCTACGGCAAGATGAGCTCCTACGGCCGCTCCAAGCTGGCCAACCTGCTCTTCACCCTCGAACTGCAGCGCAGGGCCGCGCGGGCCGGCTCCTCGCTCGTCTCGGTGGCGACCCACCCAGGGGCCACCGCCACGAACTTCTTCACCCTCGGCCCGCTGCAGCCGCTGCTGCGGCTCTTCCTCCACAGCCCCGAGGACGGCGCGCTGCCCTCGCTCTACGCGGCCGCCTCGCCCGACGTCCGAGGAGGGGAGTACCTCGGGCCCAAGGCCAAGCGGCTCACGCCGAGCCGGACGGCGACGGACGAGGCGCTCGCGCGGCGGCTGTGGGAGGTGTCCACGGAGCTGACCGGCGTACGATTCCAGGAGTTCGCCTACAACTAAGGAAGCGTGCGTGGCACCACTCGATCCTGGCAGGGAGAAGGCCATCCTCGACGCCACCTTCGACCTGCTGTCGGAGATGGGCTACGACCGGATGTCGGTCGACCAGATCGCCAAGCGCGCCAAGGCCAGCAAGGCGACCATCTACCGGCGATGGGCGGGCAAACCCGAGCTGGTCGTCGACGTCATCTGCCGCCGCTTCGACATGGACGTCCCGCCCGTGCCCGACACGGGCTCGCTGCGCGACGACCTGGTCGAGGTCGTCAGGGGGCTGTCGGAGGCGGCCGAGCGCAAGCACGGGCTCATCATGGGGCTGTCGTCCACGCTCGTCTCCCACCAGGAGCTGGCCAGGACGCTGCGCGCGCACATGCCCGCGCGCGACCTCGGCGGCACCAGGGCGCTGGTCGAGCGGGCCGTGGCCAGGGGAGAGCTGGCCGCCCCCGTCGACACCGTACGGCTGTCCGAGCTCGTGGAGGCGCTCGTGTGGCACCGCCTGATCTTCGTCGGGCCGCCGCTGGACGACGCCTTCGCGGCCGAATCGGTCGACCGCGTGCTCCTTCCACTGGCTCACGCCTGGGCGACGGGCTGAATCTGACGACTTGATGTCAGATTCGGCCCCTATGCCTTTCTGGCGGGGGCGGAGCGCGCCTAGGGTCGTCGTCATGACGATCGACGCCTTCATCGACCGGCTGCCCAAGGTCGAGCTCCATGTCCACCTGGTCGGCTCCGCCTCCGTGCCCACGGTGCTCGAACTGTCCCTGCGCCATCCGGGCAGCGGCGTGCCGTCCACGGAGGAGGAGCTGAGGCGGTTCTACACCTTCCGCGACTTCCCGCACTTCGCCGAGGTCTACCGCGCGGTCAACTCTCTGGTGCGCGACCCCGAGGACGTCGCCTCCCTCGTGACGGGGCTGGCCCGCGACCTGTCGCCCCAGAACTGCCGCTACGTGGAGTTGCAGGTCACACCGTACGCGCACTGGATGCAGGGGCTGCCCATGCGCGCGGTCACCGAGGCGCTCGACCTGGCCGCGCGCCGGTCGCTGGACGAGTACGGCGTCGAGATGGCCTACATCTTCGACATCCCCGGCGAGTTCGGCGCCGAGGCGGCCGCGATCACCCTCGACCACGCGTTGAAGGAACCTCCCGCCGCCTTGGTAGGTTTCGGCATCGGCGGGATCGAGCAGGCGCGGCCTGCCTACCGCGACGCCTTCCGCGAGGCCTTCTCCGCCGCTCGCGCGGCGGGACTGCACAGCGTCCCGCACGGCGGGGAGATGTCGGGGCCCGAGACGGTGTGGGAGGTCATCGAGGGCTACGGCGCCGAGCGCATCGGGCACGGCATCAACTGCCTCGACGACCCCCGGCTGGTCTCCTACCTGCGCGAGACCCAGCTGCCGCTGGACGTCTGCCCGACCTCCAACGTGTGCACGGGGCAGGTGGGGCGGATCGAGGAGCATCCGCTGCCCAGGCTGCTGGAGGAGGGCCTGTTCGTCACCCTCAACAGCGACGACCCGCCCATGTTCGCGACCACGCTGGAGCGGGAGTACCGCGTGGCGGCCACCGTGTTCGGCCTGGGCGAGAGCGAGCTGGCCGCACTGGCGGGCAACGCCGTACGGGCCTCGTACATGAGCGAGGAGCGCAAGCGCGAGCTCCTCGCCGAGATCGACGCGCTGCGCTGACAGGCGCGGGCGCCCCGCGGACGGGCGACGTCCGCGGGGCGCAGGCGGGGCCTACAGGCCGGGGGTGTGGAGCAGGCGGTTGGGAGAGCCGCTGCCGGGGCTCTTGACGACGCCGGTCGTGGCGTTGTTCACGATCGCGTCGCGCACCTGCTGCGGGGTGGCGCCGGGATGACCCTGCAGGTAGACGGCGGCGGCGCCGGCGACGTGCGGGGTGGACATCGACGTGCCGCTGATGGTGCTGGTCGAGGTGTCGGAGTCCTTCCACGCCGAGGTGATGTTGTAGCCGGGCGCGAACAGGTCGACACAGGGGCCGCGGTTGCCCCACGACGGCTTGGTGTCGCTGTTGTTGGTGATCGAGACGGTGATCGCCTCGGGAACCCTGGCGGGGGACTGCGTGCAGGCGTCCAGCGCGAACAGCCCGAAGAAGCCGTTGCCCGCCGCGATGGCGTAGGAGATGCCCGAGGCGATCGAGTTCTTCACCGCGGTGTCCAGCACGGTGTCGGCGCTGCCGCCGAGGCTCATGTTGGCGACGGCCGGCTTGGCGGCGTTCGCCGTGACCCAGTCGATGCCCGCCACGACCTGGTCGGTGGTGCCCGACCCTTCGCAGTTGAGCACCCTGACGCCGACCAGCGTCACGCCCTTGGCCACACCGTGGGCCGAGCCTCCCGTGGTCCCCGCCACGTGCGTGCCGTGGCCGTGGCAGTCGTTGCCGTTCTGGCCGTCGCCGATCGCGTCGAACCCGATGGAGGCGCGCCCGCCGAAGTCGCTGTGGGTGGGCCTGATGCCGGTGTCGATGATGTACGCGCGCACCCCCGCGCCGGTCGGCCCGTAGGTGTAGGAGCTGTTCAGCGGCAGGTTGCGCTGGTCGATGCGGTCAAGGCCCCACGAGGGCGGGTTCGGCTGGGTGTCGGAGGCGCGGTGCACCACCACCTGCTGCACGTACTCGACCGAGGCGTCGGCGGCCAGCCGCCTGGCCTGCCGCTCGCTGGCGTGGACGGCGAAGCCGCGCAGCGCGTGCGTGTACTCCCTGAACTTCGTGCCGCCGTGCTTGGCGGTCAGGTCGGTGGCGGCCCTCGACACCTCGGGCCTGTCCTTCAGGACCACGATGTAGGTGCCTGGCACGAGAGCCTGGGCATCGGCGCTGGGGATGACCAGCTTGCCCGAGGGCTCGGGGTCGGCGAGGGCGGGAGCGGAGCTCGCGAGTACGGCGGCGGCCGCGGCGATGACCGCGGCCCAGCGACGTAAGGCCACGTTGCTCAAGACCATGGGGGGTGTCCCTTCGTGGGTCGTTGCCCATGAAAGTAAAGAACACCACCCGGGCTGACAAGGCCTAAAGTTTTGTGTCAAATGCCCTTATGTCCGGATGTATTTCACGGTTCGTTCAGGGCGAGGCGATTCTGCCGAGGCCCGCCGGGATCTTGCCCGCCGCGGCCCTGTCGAGCAGGAACAGCGTGCGCCGCGAGCCCCGCGCGCCGGCCGCGGGCACCTGCACCTGACCGGAGTCCTGGGACAGCGCCAGCCGTACGGCCCCGGCCTTCTCCTCGCCCGCGGCCACCACCCACACCTCGCGAGCGGCGTGGATGGTGGGGAAGGTCAGCGAGATGCGCACGGGCGGCGGCTTGGGCGAGCCGTGCACGGCCACCACCGAACGGGTGTCGTAGACGGCGGGGTTGCCGGGGAACAGCGAGGCCACGTGAGAGTCGGGGCCCATGCCGAGCAGCATCACGTCGAAGGAGGGGACGGGGCCGTGGTCCTCGGGACGGGCGGCCTTGCGCAGCTCCTCGGCGTAGGCGTCGGCCGACTCCTCGGCGCTCATGCCGGAGTCGGGGCCGCGCATGACGTGCACCCTGGCCGGATCGAGGTCGACGCGGTCGAGCAGGGCCTCGCGGGCGCCCGTCTCGTTGCGCTCGGGGTCGCCGGAGGGCAGGAAGCGCTCGTCGCCCCACCAGATGTCGAGCTTGGGCCAGTCGACGGCGTCGCGGGCGGGGGTCGCGGCGATGGCGGCCAGGGTGGCGATGCCGACCGTGCCGCCGGTCAGCACCAGCGATGCCGAGCCTCTGGCGGACTGCACGTCGACCAGGCGGGTGATGATGCGGGCGGCGACGGCCTTGGCCAGCACGTCGGCGTCGCGGTGCACGACTACGTTGGGAACGCTCACGGATGCCACCCTATCGAGCCTTGGCCGCATGATCGGTTGCGGGGACTTCGGTTCGCCATGCGCGAAGGTCCCGGGCCCGCGAGGACCCAGGACCTCCCAAGGCTCGTCAGCCCCTGTACGTGCGGGCCAGCCGCTTCAGCGCGGCCTCGTAGATCTCGTCGGAGTCGAGCCTGCGCAGCTCCTCGGCCAGCAGCTCCGAGGTGTGCCGCCTG
Source organism: Nonomuraea recticatena (assembly GCF_039533245.1). NCBI lineage: Bacteria > Bacillati > Actinomycetota > Actinomycetes > Streptosporangiales > Streptosporangiaceae > Nonomuraea > Nonomuraea recticatena. The sequence goes on from NZ_BAAATE010000018.1 coordinate 63,709, forward strand.
GCCAGCGCGACGTGCCGGTCGGGCTGCCCTGGGCGGGCGAGCGTGGCCAGCCGCGCGTCGGTACGGGTCACCGCGATCTCGCCGCCGTCGAGCGTCAGCCTGACCGCGGTCAGGCCGGGGCCCGCCGAGTCGGCCACCTTGACCGGCGCGCCGAGCCGCTCGCTCAGCCACGCCGCCAGCAGCGGCGCGCTCGCGTGCCCTGCCGCGGCGTCCACGAAGCCCTTCTTGACCTTGTCCACCGGCTGGTCGAAGGCGGCGGCCAGCAGGCTGCGCCACGGCGTCAGCCTGGCCCACGCCAGGTCGGTGTCGCCGGGCGCGTAGCCCTTGGCCCTGCCGGCCAGCACCTTGATGCCGTCGGGCACCGTCTTGGCGTCGGTGATCCTGCGCTGGGCGAGCATCCCGATCGGATCCTTCGACGGCACGGCAGGCGCGTCGCCCGGCCACCACGCCACCACGGGCGTGTCCGGCAGCAGCAGCGGGCTGACGACCGAGTCGGCGTGGGCGGTCAGCTCGCCGTACAGGCGCAGCACCACGACCTCGCCGGGCGTGGACTCCCCGACGCGCAGCTCCGCGTCGAGCCTGTTGGCCTCGTCGGACTCCCGGTTGATCACCACGAGGATCCGCGAGGGGTGCTCGCGGGCGGCCTCGGTGGCCGAGCGGACCGAGTCGTACTGGTCGCGCTCGTCGCAGACCACCACCAGCGTCAGCACCATGCCCACGGCGGGGGCGCCCATCTGGTGGCGCAGCCTGGTGAGCTGTCCCGAGATCTTGCCGGCCGTCGTGTCGGTCAGCATGAACGACGTCATGAGTCCTCCTTCGCCGGCCGCGTGACATCCGATGTGCCGTGTTCCATGACTCTCTCGCCGCGCTCGCTCACAGTCGCCTCCAGACCCTGCCGTCGCGGGCCATCATCTCGTCGGCCGACGGCGGCCCCCAGGTACCGGCGGGATAGTCCTCGGGCTGGCCCTGCGTGGCCCAGAACTCCTCGATCGGGTCGAGGATCTTCCACGACAGCTCCACCTCGCGCTGGTGCGGGAAGAGCGGCGGGTCGCCGATCATCACGTCCAGCAGCAGCCGCTCGTACGCCTCGGGCGAGGACTCCATGAACGACTCGCCGTAGGCGAAGTCCATGGACACGTCCCGCACCTCCATGGCCGTGCCCGGCACCTTCGAGCCGAACCGCACCGTGATGCCCTCGTCCGGCTGCACCCTGATGACCAGTGCGTTGTGGCCGAGGATCTCGGTGTCGTCCTTGCTGAAGGGCAGGTGCGGGGCCTTCTGGAAGACGACGGCCACCTCGGTGACGCGGCGGCCGAGCCGCTTGCCCGTGCGCAGGTAGAACGGCACACCCGCCCAGCGCCTGTTGGCGATCTCCAGCTTGATGGCCGCGTAGGTCTCGGTCACGGAGTCGGCGGGGATGCCCTCCTCATCCAGGTAGCCGACGACCTTCTCGCCGCCCTGCCAGCCCGCCGCGTACTTGCCGCGCGCGGTGTTCAGCGACAGGTCGGCGGGCAGCCGCACCGCCTTGAGCACCTTCTCCTTCTCCCTGCGCAGCGCGTTGGCCTCGAAGGAGGTGGGGTCCTCCATCGCGACCAGCGCGAGCAGCTGGAGCAGGTGGTTCTGGATCACGTCGCGGGCCGCGCCGATGCCGTCGTAGTAGCCCGCGCGCCCGGCCAGGCCGATGTCCTCGGCCATGGTGATCTGCACGTGGTCGACGTAGCTGCGGTTCCAGATCGGCTCGTAGAGGTTGTTGGCGAACCTCAGCGCCATGATGTTCTGGACCGTCTCCTTGCCGAGGTAGTGGTCGATCCTGAAGATCGAGCTCTCGGGGAAGGCCTCGTTGGTGATCTCGTTCAGCTCGTGCGCGCTCTGCAGGTCGTGGCCGAACGGCTTCTCGATCACCACCCGCCGCCACGAGCCCTCGGGGGCGTCGGCCAGACCGGTGCGCTTGAGCTGCTGCACCACCGTGGGGAAGAACTTCGGCGGCACCGACAGGTAGAAGGCATAGTTGCCGCCGGTGCCCCTGGTCTGGTCGATCTCCTTCAAAGCCATCGCGAGGGCGTCGAAGGCGCCGTCGTCGGAGAACTCACCCGGCACGAAGTGGATGCCCTCGGCCAGCTGCTTCCAGACCTCCTCGCGGAAGGGCGTGCGCGCGTGCTCCTTCACCGCGTCATGCGTGAGCTGCGCGAAGTCCTGGTTGGCCCAGTCGCGGCGGGCGAATCCGACCAGCGAGAAACCGGGCGGCAGCAGCCCCCTGTTGCCCAGGTCGTAGATCGCCGGCAGCAGCTTGCGCTTGGCCAGGTCTCCCGTCACTCCGAAAAGCACCAGCACACATGGTCCCGCCACCCTGGGCAGCCGCTTGTCCCGCGGATCACGCAGCGGGTTGGCGGCGGCCGCCTCCAGTGTCGTGGCCGTCACCGCGGCGGCGGCCGCCACGGCGACGGTCTCCTCCACGGGCGCTGCCGGTTCCGTCATCTCAGACCTCCTGTGCGGCTGCGAGCAGGTGCGCGATCCCCGCTGCGCGGTCGGTCAAATGCAGTCGTACGGCGGGCCGCCCACGCCCGATGAGCGCCCGCCGGTCGCCGAGCGCCTGCGCCAGTTGCAGGCCGCCCAGCGTGTAGGGCCTGCCAGGCACCTCGACGTCGGCCGTCACGGCGCCGGTGATCTGCAGGAACACTCCGTTCGACGGGCCGCCCTTGTGGTACTGCCCGGTGGAGTGCAGGAAGCGAGGGCCCCAGCCGAACGTCACGGGACGCGGCGTCCTCATGGCCAGCAGCGCCCGCAGCGTCTGGGCGTCGGCCGCCATCCACGCCTCGGTCATCTGCTCGAAGTCGGGGTCCTCCGGCATGGGAGCGTCGAAGGCGGCCATCCTGTCGAGGTAGGCCATGACGGCCAGGTAGCCGTCGGAGGGCACCGCCTTGAGCAGCTCGGTGAGCACGCCTGACAGGTCGCCGGCCCGGCTCTCGCCGTAGACCTCGACGGGCCCGTCGACCAGCACGGGCTCCTCGGCGGCCGGGGGGCCGTCCAGCACGCGCGTGGTGTTGTCCTTCGACTCGGCCACGTCGGGCTGGTCGAAGGGGTTGACGCCGAGCACGAGACCGGCCAGCGCCGTGGCGTACTCCCACACCATGAACTGCGCGCCGAGCGGGCCGTCGACGCGGACGTCGCCGTCGTCGGACTCGATCGCCACCACCAGTTCGTCGCGCGCGCCCGTGGGCTCGGCGGCGACGACAGGCAGGATGCCCTTGCCCTGCTTGCCCGTGGACTCGGCGACCAGCTGCTCGATCCAGTCGGGCAGGCCGTTGATCTCGGTCAGCTGGTCTTCGAGGATGAGCTTGTCGCGCCCCGCGAGAGCGGCGCCGCCGAGCGCCGCGCCGAGCGCCAGCCCCGGGTTGCCCTCGTTCAGCGCGAGTGAGGGCAGCACCTCGGCGGCGTCGTCGAGCAGCTGCTCGACCTCGGCGCCTGCCAGCGCGCTCGGCACCAGTCCGAACGCCGACAGCGCCGAGTAGCGCCCGCCGACGTTCGGGTCGGCGAGGAAGATCGTGTAACCGGCCTCGACGGCCGCCTGCTCCAGAGGGGAGCCGGGGTCGGTGACGACGACGATCCGCTCGGCGGGGTCGATGCCGGCCGATCTGAAGGCCTGCTCGTAGATCCTGCGATGGCTGTCGGTCTCGACCGTCGAGCCGCTCTTGCTCGACACGACCACGACCGTGCGGTCGAGACGGTCATCGAGCGCCCGCCGCACCTGGTCGGGGTCGGTGGTGTCGAGGACGGTCAGCGCGACGTCGGCGGTGTTGCAGATGACCTCGGGCGCCAGCGAGGAGCCGCCCATGCCGGACAGGACCACGTGGTCGAGGCCCTCGGCACGGGCCCGCTCCACCAGCTTGCCGAGCTCGGGCAGCAGCTCGCGCGAGGTGCGCGGCAGGTTGAGCCAGCCGAGGCGAATCGCCGCCTCGGCTTCGGCGCCGGCGCCCCACAGAGCGGGGTCGCCGGCCGCCAGGCGGGCGGGGACCCCCTCACCGGACAGCCGGCCCGCGACGGAGGCGGCGGCCTCGGCCACCCCCTCCTCGCGGTAGGTGACCTCCATCGTCAGGGAACCAGCTTCTTGCTGATGCTCTCGAGCAGCTCGTTCCACGACGCCTCGAACTTCTCCACGCCCTCGTCCTCGAGCACGCGCACGACGTCGTCGTAGTCGATGCCCGCCTCCTTGAGCGCGGCCATGGTGTTCCAGGCCTGCTCGTAGAAGGGACGGACGGTGTCGCCCGTGATGCTGCCGTGGTCGGCGGCGGAGTCGAGCGTCTTCTCCGGCATGGTGTTGACGGTGCCGGGGGCCACCAGGTCGTCGACGTACATCGTGTCGACGTAGTTGGGGTCCTTGACGCCGGTCGAGGCCCACAGCGGACGCTGCGGACGGGCCCCTGCCGCGCGCAGGCGCTGCCAGCGCTCGGAGTTCATGACGTCCTCGAAGGCCGCGTAGGCAAGGCGCGCGTTGGCCACGCCCGCCTTGCCCTTCAGCTCGGGCTTGCCCGCCTTGTCGAGACGCTTGTCGATCTCGGTGTCGACGCGGCTGACGAAGAAGGAGGCCACCGACTCGATGGAGGCCAGGTTGAGACCCTTGGCCTGCGCGGCCTCGAGGCCGGCCAGCCAGGCGTCCATGACCGCGCGGTAGCGCTCCAGCGAGAAGATCAGCGTGACGTTGACGCTGATGCCCTCGGAGATCGCCTGCGTGATCGCGGGCAGGCCCTCGACCGTCGCGGGGATCTTGATGAGCAGGTTGGGCCTGTCGACCGCCCACCACAGGAAGCGGGCCTCGGCGATCGTCTTCTCGGTCTCGCGGGCCAGGCGCGGGTCCACCTCGAGGGAGACCCTGCCGTCCACGCCGCCGGTGGCGTCGTAGACGGGGCGCAGCACGTCGGCGCCCCACCTGATGTCGTAGGTGGTGATGGCCCTGACGGCCTCGCCCACGTCGACCCCGCGCACGGCGAGGTCGTGCAGCTGGGCGTCGTAGGCGTCGCCCTTGCTGAGCGCGTTGGCGAAGATCGTCGGGTTGGAGGTCACGCCCACGACGTTCTTCTCGCGGATCAGCTGCTCCAGGTTGCCGGTGCGCAGGCGCTCACGGCTGATGTCATCGAGCCAGATGGACACGCCCTGGCTGGTGAGCTTGTTCAGGTTTTCCGACATGTCTAGTTTCCCGTCGTCTCGCCCTTGTCGAACCCCAGCTTGGCGAGACTGGCCTTGGCTGCGGCCGCGACTCGCTCGGCGGTGAGGCCGAACTGCTCGTATAGCGTCTTGTATGGAGCCGATGCGCCGAAGTGCTCCAGGCTGACCACTTCGCCCGCATCTCCAACGAACTCCCGCCAGCCCAGCGCGATTCCCGCCTCGACCGCCACTCGCGCCTTGACGTCCGAAGGCAGGACCGTCGCCCGGTAAGCGGAGTCCTGCCCGTGGAACCACTCGACACACGGCATGGAGACGACGCGCGTCGGAATTCCCTGGGACTCGAGCACGTCGCGGCCGTCGAGCGCGATCTCGACCTCGCTGCCGGTGGCGATGAGGATCACCAGCGGCTGGCCGTTGGAGGCCTCGCGCAGCACGTAGCCGCCCCTGGCCACGCCCTCGGCGCTGGTGCCCTCGAGGACGCGCAGGTTCTGCCTGGTCAGCGCCAGCGCCGCGGGCCTGTCGTTGTGCTCGAGCACGGTCTTCCACGCCGCCGCCGTCTCGTTGGCGTCGCCGGGGCGCACCACGTCGAGACCGGGGATGGCGCGCAGCGCCCACAGGTGCTCGACCGGCTGGTGGGTGGGGCCGTCCTCGCCGAGGCCGATGGAGTCGTGCGTCCACACGTAGGTGACGGGCAGCTTCATCAGCGCGGCGAGCCGGACGGCAGGCCGCATGTAGTCGGAGAAGACCAGGAAGGTGCCGCCGTAGGGACGCGTGCCGCCGTGCAGGGCGATGCCGTTGAGGATCGCGCCCATGCCGTGCTCGCGGATGCCGAAGTGCAGCGTGCGGCCGTAGCGGTTACCGGGGAACTCCTTGGTCTGGTACTCCTCGGGGATGAAGGAGGGCTCGCCCTTGATCGTGGTGAGGTTCGACTCGGCCAGGTCGGCCGAGCCGCCCCACAGCTCGGGCAGGAAGGGGGCGATGGCGTTGAGCACCTCGCCCGAGGCCTTGCGGGTGGCCACCGAGGCGCCCACCTCGAACTCCGGCAGCGCGCTGGTCCAGTCGGCGGGCAGCTGACGCTTGGAGATGCGGTCGAACTCCGCCGCGCGCTCCTCGTTGGCCAGGCGCCAGTCGGCGTAGGACTTCTCCCACTCGGCGTGCGCGGCGCGGCCGCGCTCGGCCACCTGGCGGGCGTGCTCCAGCACCTCGGCGGGCACGTCGAAGGTCTTCTCGGGGTCCTGGCCCATGACCTTCTTGGTGGCGGCGACCTCGTCGGCGCCCAGCGCGGAGCCGTGGGCCTTGCCGGTGTTCTGCTTGTTGGGAGCGGGCCAGCCGATGATCGTGCGCAGCCTGATGAACGACGGCTTGTCGGTCTCGGCGCGGGCCGCCTCGAGCGCGTCGTGCAGCGCCCTGACGTCCTCGACGTACTCGCCCGTCTGGGTCCAGTCGACGGTCTGGACGTGCCAGCCGTAGGCCTCGTAGCGCTTGACCACGTCCTCGGACAGGGCGATCTGCGTGTCGTCCTCGATGGAGATGTGGTTGGAGTCGAACACCACCGTCAGGTTGCCCAGCTTCTGGTGCCCCGCGATGGCGCTGACCTCGTGGCTGACGCCCTCCTCGATGTCGCCCTCGGAGACGAAGCACCAGATGTGGTGGTCGAAGGGGCTGGTGCCGGGCTCGGCGTCGGGGTCGAACAGGCCGCGCTCGCGGCGGGCGGCCATCGCCATGCCGACCGCGTTGCCGATGCCCTGGCCGAGCGGGCCGGTCGTCGTCTCGACGCCCACCGTGTGCCCGTGCTCGGGGTGACCCGGCGTGAGGCTGTCCCAGGTGCGCAGCCGCTTGATGTCGTCAAGGGACAGGCCGTAGCCGGACAGGTAGAGCTGGATGTACAGCGTCAGGCTGGAATGCCCGCATGACAGCACGAAGCGGTCACGGCCCGCCCACGTCGGGTCCGTGGGGTCGTGACGCATCGTGCGCTGGAAGAGCAGGTATGCGGCGGGCGCCAGGCTCATGGCGGTGCCGGGGTGGCCCGAGCCCGCCTTTTCGACCGCGTCCATCGCCAGGGCTCGGACCACGTCGACCGCCTGCTTGTCGAGGTCGGTCCATTCAAAGGTGCTCAACTGCTCGATCTCCGGAATCTAGTTGTCATGGTGGTGCTGGTGGCATTTCCCGCCCACACCGACCCTAACTGAGTAGACCTTGGTGGGGCTGACCAACCCACCCTCGGTGCCCCCATTGGCCGGACCGGCCCACCCTGCGACTACAGTTTGTTTGTTCGCAAGGACGTCTGGTGCTCGGCGTCCACGGTTCCGCTCTCTTCAGAGGTTACGCGTTGACTCCGCACACGCTGGAAGCGCCTTGACGGTGCTCACGAACAGGCAATCGCCGGCTGGGCCCCCGTCGGCCATGGCGCCCGCCGAACCGCGCTCCTTCGGCGCGGTCATCAAGGCGTACGTCGCGCTGACCAAGCCGCGGGTCATCGAGCTGCTCCTGATCACGACGTTGCCGGTGATGTTCCTCGCCGCCGACGGCCTGCCCCCGCTGTGGAGGGCGCTGTCGGTCATGGTGTTCGGCACGCTGTCGGCGGGCAGCGCCAACGCGCTCAACTGCTACATCGACCGCGACATCGACGTGAAGATGCGGCGCACCCGCAAGCGGCCGCTGGCCAGGCACCAGGTCACCCCGCGCGCCGCCCTCGTCTTCGGCGTGGTTCTGGGGGTCCTGTCCGTTGTCGGCATGTGGGTGACGACGAACCTGCTCGCGGCGGCGCTCAACCTGTCGGCGATCCTGTTCTACGTCTTCGTCTACTCGATGGTGCTGAAGCGCCGCACCTCCCAGAACATCGTCTGGGGCGGCCTGGCGGGCTGCATGCCGGTCGTGATCGGCTGGTCGGGCATCACCGGCGGCCTGGACTGGACGCCTCTGGTGCTGTTCGGCGTGGTGTTCTTCTGGACGCCTCCGCACACCTGGACCCTGGCGATGCGCTACAAGGAGGACTACGCGGCCGCCTCGATCCCGATGCTGCCGGTGGTGGCCACCGAGCGCAGGGTGGTGCTGGAGTCCATCGCCTACACCTGGGCCACGGTCGCCTGCTCGCTGCTGCTGTGGCCGGTCGCGGACACGACGCTGCTCTACCCGATCGTCGCCGCGGTGCTCGGCGCGTTCTGCCTGATCGAGGTCTACCGGCTGCTCGGCAGGCTCAACGCGGGCAAGAGCGGTGTCGATCTTCGTCCCATGCGCTTCTTCCACTGGTCGAACGCCTATCTGGCGCTGCTGTTCCTCGCGGTCGCGATTGATCCGCTGCTGGCCTGACCTGCTCTCGAAGTGGGAAGGACAGCTTCATGGCGATCCGTTACAGTCACGGTATGAAGACCCGTGATCCACGCTGGGTGTTCAAGGACCGGCCGTCCTTCGCGTTGATCGCGGGCCTGGTGCTGGCGGGCATCTGCGCTCTGGTTTCGTTCTCCTTCGACGTGCTCAACGGCGCGCCTGTGCAGTTCTTCATCGCCCTCACCCTGGCGCTGGCCCCCGTGCCGCTGCTGCTGGCCGCCGTGCTGGCGCTCGACCGCATGGAGCCGGAGCCGCGCAGCAACCTGGTCTTCGCCTTCGCGTGGGGCGCGGGCATCGCCGTGCTGGTGGCGGGCATCGTCAACTCGCTCAACCTGCAGTACATCACCGACACCGTGGGACTGTCGGCCGCCACAGCGCGCAACATCGCCGCCACCTTCGGCGCTCCCGTGGTCGAGGAGACGATGAAGGGCCTGGTGCTGCTCGGGCTGCTCAGGTTCCGCCGCGCCGAGCTCGACGGGCCGACCGACGGCATCATCTACGCCAGCATGGTCGGCCTCGGTTTCGCCATGACCGAGAACGTCAGCTACTACATCGCCGCCCAGGACCAGTTCGGCGTGCAGGGCCTGGCGGTGACCGTCGTGCTGCGCGGCATCCTGTCGCCCTTCGCCCATCCGCTGTTCACCTCGATGATGGGCGTGGCCGTCGCCTACGCTGCCAGACGCTCGGGCTCCGACAGGGCCCTCATCATCCTGGCGGGCTGGATCGCCGCGATGCTGCTGCACGGCATGTGGAACGGCCTGGCCTCCTACGGCGGCTTCGCCGGCCTGGTGATCGCCTATCTGGTCCTGCTCATGGTGCTGTTCGTGCTCATCGGCGTGGTCCTGCGCGACAGGCGGCGCATCGTCGCCCTGCTCCAGCGCTACCTGCCGCCCTACGAGCCGACGAGGCTGGTCGACGCGGCCGACATCTTCATGCTGTCGGCGCTGTCGCGGCGCAGGCAGGCCAGGCAGTGGGCCAAGGCGCACGGCGGCAAGGAGGGGGTGCGGGCGATGAGCGACTACCAGCTCGCCGCCACCGAGCTCGGCCTCCTGCACGAGCGGGCCGCCCGTCACATCGTCGACGACCAGACCTTCCACGAGGAGCAGCGGGCGCTGCTCGAGTGCATGAGCGCGGCCAGGGCCCGCTTCCCCGTGCCGCGCCAGCACGCCCGTGCCGCCGCCCACGGCACCCCGCCGCCCGGCTACGCGCCGGGAGCCCCGTCGCCCACCACCGAGGGCCACTGGCCGGTCTGAGGCCCGCAGAGGCTGTCGGTCGTCCGCCGCTTCATCGGCCTGCCTGGGCCCGCAGGAGGGAGGTCTCCCTCGGCCCAGGGAAGACCGGATCGGTGCCGAGCACCACGTCGCCCAGCGCCTTGGCCGAGGCCACGAACTCCCGCGCGGCGAAGACGTAGGTGGCGGCCGCCCACTGCCTGGCGGAGTCGTCGCCGACGCCGAAGGTCCGCAGCCCCGCCGTACGGCACAGCGTCACCGCCCTCGGCAGGTGGAAGGCCTGCGTGACCACGGTGACGTCGTCGGCGCCGAAGACGTCGCGGGCCCGCACGCAGGAGTCCCAGGTGTCGAAGCCCGCGTAGTCGCGGACGATCACGGCGTCGGGCACCCCCTTGGCCAGCAGGTAGTCGCGCATGGCCGAGGGCTCGTCGTAGTCCTTCCTGCTGTTGTCACCCGACAGGAGCAGGGCCTTGACCTTGCCGGCCCGGTAGAGGCCCGCGGCGATGTCGAGGCGCCTGGCCAGCATCGGGCTCGGCTGCCCGGCGAACAGCCCGGCGCCGAGGACCAGCGCGGTGCCCGAGGCGGGCACCCTGGACAGCCACCCAGGCGTGTCCGCCACGACGCGGTGATTCTCGCTCCCGATCCACGCCCAGGTCAGCGGGGCGATGGCCAGCACGCTCACCGCCACGGCGCCCTGGTAGGCGCGGCGCATCGCCGTACGGCTGATGCGGGTAAGGGGGACGAATCGCATGAAACGTGTACCTCGCGCCGGTGGGGGAGTGGCCGACATATCGTGCCATACTCCCCGCTTCGGGAGGCGGGTGATCAGCGGGGGAGGGGGACCGGTGCCGCGGACGCCCCTTGGGCCTCGGCGGGCACCTCGTCGCGGACCCGCAGGCTGGTGACCACCCGCAGGGCGCCGATCCACACCACCGTGGCGCCCAGGACGTGCAGGCCGACCAGGAACGCCGGCACGGCCAGGAAGTACTGGGTGTAGCCGATCACGCCCTGGGCCAGCTCGATCACCAGCAGCCCCACCGCCGCCGCGCGGGCCGGCCTGGGCGCGCCGGTCACGTGCAGCGCGAACAGCAGCGCGAAGGTGAGGCCGACCACGACGTAGACGATGTCGGCGTGCAGCCGTGCCACGGTCTCGATGTCGAAGTCGAAGCGGGAGGCCAGCGCGTCGCCGGAGTGCGGCCCCGTGCCGGTCACCACCACGCCCGCGACCAGCAGGACGGCCACCGCGGCCAGGAGCACGTGGCCCAGGCGGCGGATGTCGCGGTGCACAACGGACCTGGCGGGGGCGTCGCCCTCGCGGGAGCGTGCGTACAGGAGCCAGCAGGCCGCGATCAGGCCGATGGAGATGAGGAAGTGCACGCTGACCGTGACGGGGTTGAGCGCGGAGCGCACCACCAGGCCGCCCCACAGCGCCTGAGCGACGACGCCCGCGGGCTGCAGCCAGGCCAGGCGGACCAGGTCGCGGCGGCGGGGCGCCATCCGGATCGCGGTGAGCAGGCACATCGCGGCCACGGCCAGCACCACGAAGGCGAGCAGGCGGTTGCCGAACTCGATGCCCATGTTGACCCAGCTGTGCTCGGGATGCGCAACTGGGACGAAGCTGTCGGGCGTGCACCTGGGCCAGGTCGGGCAGCCCAGGCCCGATCCCGTGACGCGCACCGCCGCGCCCGTGACGGTGATGCCCGCGTTGGCGATCACGGACAACAGGGCCCACAGGCTCATCGAACGCGGGGTAGGCGGCCAGAAGGATTTCACGTCTTCGATGGTAGGGGGCGGGGTGCGTGGTCCTTCCACCGGTCGCCGGCCCTGCGGCGGGGGTAGTTCCCCGGCAGGGGATTCACACGAGCAACGGTATGTGACATATTACTGCGAGGAGGTGGGAGAGACACGATGTCCGACGTGATCGTCATCGGCGCAGGCGTCGTGGGCGCGGCATGCGCCTACTACGCGGCGGCCGCGGGCCTGGACGTGACGGTGCTCGACCGCGGCCCCGTGGCGGGCGGGACCACGGGCGCGGGCGAGGGCAACGTCCTGGTGTCCGACAAGGAACCGGGGCCAGAGCTCGACCTGGCGCTGCTGTCCAACCGCCTCTGGCGCGAGCTGGCCGAGCACGGCGGGTTCGAGTACGAGCCCAAGGGCGGCCTGGTCGTCGCCGAGACAGGAGAGGTCCAGCGGCAGCTGGTGGAGCTGGCGGGTAAGCAGGGCGTGGAGCACACGGTCGTCCCCGACACCGAGCTGCACGGCTACGAGCCCCACCTGGCCGACGGCCTCACGGGCGGCGTCTTCTACCCACAGGACGCCCAGGTGCAGCCCATGCTCGCGGCCGCGAGGCTCCTCAGGCACGGCGCCGACAGCTTCGGCCACGGCGCGCTGCGCCTGCGGACCGGCGTCACGGTCACCGGCTTCGTCCGCAGCGGCGAGCGGGTGACGGGGGTGCGCACCGACCATGGGGACATCCTCGCCGACGCCGTGGTCAACGCGGCGGGCACCTGGGGCGGCCAGGTCGCCGCCCTGGCGGGCGTCGAGCTGCCGATCCTGCCGAGACGCGGCTTCATCCTGGTCACCGAGCCGCTCAGGGAGCCGCTGATCAGGCACAAGGTCTACACCGCCGCCTACGTGACGAACGTGGCGAGCGACTCGGCCGACCTGGAGACCTCGGCGGTCGTCGAGGGCACCCCGGCGGGCAGCGTGCTCATCGGCGCCAGCAGGGAGCGGGTCGGCTTCGACAGGACCACCTCGATCCCGGTGCTGCGCAGGCTGGCCGCGCAGGCCACCGCGCTGTTCCCCGTGCTGAGGAACAGGCGCGTGATCAGGTCCTACTGCGGCTTCAGGCCGTACTGCCCCGACCATCTGCCGGTGATCGGTCCCGACCCGCGCGCCCCCGGACTGCTGCACGCCTGCGGGCACGAGGGCGCGGGCATCGGCCTGGCGCCCGCCACCGGCCACCTGCTGGCCCAGCTGCTGTCGGGGGAGCGCACCGCCCTCGACCTGGCCCCCTTCAGCCCAGGGAGGTTCGCGTGAGTTTCGAGATCACCGTGGACGGCAGGCCGGTGCCCGTCGTGCAGGGGCAGAGCGTGGGCGCGGCCCTGCACGCGGCGGGCATCACCTCGTGGCGCTCGACCAGGCACGAGGGAAGGCCGCGCGGCCTGTTCTGCGGCATCGGCGTCTGCTTCGACTGCCTGGTCACCGTCAACGGCCGTGAGTCCCAGCGCGCGTGCCTGGTGCCGGCCAGCCCCGGAGACGAGGTGACCACCTCATGACCGGCTACGACCTCGTCGTCGTCGGCGGCGGCCCCGCGGGGGTGGCGGGCGGGCTGAGCGCCGCCCAGGCGGGGCTGCGCGTGGCCCTCGTCGACGCGGGCCCTCGCCTGGGCGGCCAGTACTTCAGGCACCGCGCGGGCAGCCTGCCGTCGGGGCGCGGCGCCGACCGCTTCGTCCGGCAGTGCCGCGCCCTCAGGACCAGGGCCGAGCTCCTGCTCGATCACAAGGTCTGGGCCGTGGAGCAGGGCGAGGACTCCGTCACCGTCCACGTCATGGCCGGACAGGAGGAGCGCCCCTTCACCCTCGCCTGCCGATCGCTGCTGATCGCCACCGGCGCGCACGACAGGCCGCTGCCCTTCCCCGGATGGGACCTGCCCGGCGTGCTCACGGCAGGCGGCGCGCAGGCCCTGCTCAAGGGCGAGGGCGTGCCGGCCGGGCGGCGGGTCGTCGTCTCGGGCACGGGCCCCTTCTTGCTGCCCGTCGCGGCGGGGCTGGCGAAGGCCGGGGTCTCGGTGGCGGGGGTCTTCGAGGCCAACGGCCCGCTCGGCCTGGCCCGCCACCCCCTGCTGGCCGCGGGCAAGGCCGGTGAGGCGCTGGGCTACGGCGCCGCGCTGGCCGGGCACCTCGTGCCGTACAGGACGCGCCACGCGGTCGTGGCGGCCCACGGCTCCTCGCGCGTCACCCATGTGACCGTCGCCCGCCTCGACGCCGAGTGGAGAGTGCTGTCGTCGCGCACGGTGGAGTGCGACGCCGTCGCGGTCGGCTACGGCTTCGTCCCGCAGATCGACCTGGCCGTCCAGCTGGGCTGCGCCACCACGCACTCGGCCGACGGCAACCCCGTCGTGGACGTGGACGAGGGGCAGCGCACCAGCGTGGCCTCGGTCTACGCCGCGGGCGAGCCCACCGGCGTCGGCGGCGCGGAGCTGGCCGAGCTCGAGGGCAGGACCGCGGGCCTGACCATCGCCCACGACCTCGCCTCGGGCGAGGGCGGCGACCCCGTTCCCGGTGTCCTGCGCAGGAGGGGAGAGCGCCTGCGCGCCTTCGCCCGAGCGCTGCAGGAGGCCTACCCCGTCCAGCCGGGCTGGCAGGACTGGCTGCACGACGACACCCTTGTCTGCCGCTGCGAGGAGGTGCCGGTGAGCAGGATCCGTGAAGCCATGGACCTGGGCGCCACCGACGCGCGCTCGATCAAACTGCTCGCCCGCCCAGGAATGGGCTGGTGCCAGGGCAGGATCTGCGGTTACGCGGTGTCCTGCCTGGCCGGCGAGCGCCCCCAAGCCCCCCGGCGCCCCATAGCCCAGCCGATCACCCTCGGCTGTCTTGAGAGGATCGAAGATGAGCAACCGCGTTGAGCCGTGGCAGGGAATCATGGTCGCTACGGCCCTTCCCCTGCGCGAGGACCTGTCGGCCGATTTCGAGGCCTTCGCCGAGCACTGCCGATGGCTGGTCGAACAGGGCTGTGACGGCGTGGCCGTGAACGGCTCGCTCGGTGAGTACCAGACGCTCAGCCAGGAGGAACGGGCCAAGGTTGTCGAGACGGCGGTGGCGGCCGTCGGCGGGCGCAACGTGATGCCGGGCGTCGGCGCGTACGGCTCCGCCGAGTCGCGCCGCTGGGCCGAGCAGGCCCGCGACGCCGGCTGCGCGTGCGTCATGCTGCTGCCGCCCAACTCCTACAGGGCCGACGAGAGGACCGTGATCGACCACTACAGGGAGGTGGCCAAGGCCGGCCTGCCGATCGTGGCCTACAACAACCCCTATGACACCAAGGTCGACCTGACCCCCTCGCTGCTGGCCAGGCTGTTCGACGAGGGTTTGATCGTCGCGGTGAAGGAGTTCACCGGCGACGTGCGAAGGGCCTACGAGATCGCCGAGCTCGCCCCCGGGCTCGACGTGCTCATCGGCACCGACGACGTGGTCCTCGAACTGGCGCTGGCGGGGGCCAAGGGGTGGGTCGCGGGGTTCCCCAACTCCCTGCCCGCCTCGACCGTCGCCCTCTACCGCGCCGCCATGGCGCACGACCTGGAGAGCGCGCTGCCGCTGTACCGCGCGCTGCACCCGCTGCTGCGCTGGGACGCCAAGACCGAGTTCGTCCAGGCCATCAAGCTGTCCATGGACCTGGCGGGCAGGTACGGCGGGCCGTGCAGGCCGCCGAGGCTCCCGCTGACCGACGAGCACGCGACGGCGGTGCGGGCCGCGACGGAGAAGGTGCTGGCGGAGGGCCTCAGATGAGGAGCAGCCGCGTCTTCCACGCCGTCGACTCCCATACCGAGGGCATGCCCACCAGGGTCATCACCGGCGGCGTCGGCGTCATCCCCGGCAACAGCATGGCCGAGCGGCGGATCTACTTCCGCGAGCACTTCGACCACATCAAGCAGCTGCTGATGAACGAGCCGCGCGGGCACGCGGCCATGAGCGGGGTCATCCTGCAGCCGCCCACCCGTCCCGACGCCGACTGGGGCGTGCTGTTCATCGAGGTCTCCGGTTATCTGCCGATGTGCGGTCACGGCACGATCGGGGTGGCCACCGTCCTGGTGGAGACCGGGATGGTCGAGGTCGTCGAGCCGGTGACCACCGTCCGTCTCGAGGTGCCGGCGGGGCTGGTCGTGGTGGACGTGGCGGTCAAGGACGGCGTGGCGCAGTCGGTGACGCTGCGCAACGTGCCCGCCTACAGCGACAGGCTGGACGCGGTGGTGGAGGTGCCGGGGTTCGGCCGGATCCGCTACGACCTGGCCTACGGCGGCAACTTCTACGCCATCGTCGACCTCGACGACTACAAGCTGCCCTTCGACAGGGCGGCCAAGAACGAGATCCTCGCCGCGGGGCTGGCCACCATGGCCGCCGTCAACGCCACCGACGAGCCCGTCCATCCCGAGGACGAGCGGATCCGCGGCTGCCACCACGTGTACTTCACCGCCCCCGGCTCGACCGCCGGGCACTCCAGGCACGCGATGGCGATCTACCCCGGCTGGTTCGACCGCTCCCCGTGCGGGACGGGGACCAGCGCCCGCATGGCCCAGCTGCACGCCAGGGGGGAGCTGGCGCTGGGCGCGGACTTCGTCAACGAGTCCTTCATCGGGACCAGGTTCGTGGGCCGCCTGGTGGAGGAGACCAGCGTGGGCGGCCGTACGGCGGTCGTGCCCACGATCACGGGAAGGGCGTGGATCACCGGGACCGCGCAGTACTTCCTCGACCCACAGGACCCGTTCCCCGAGGGCTTCGTCCTCTGACGGATCACCACCGCACGGTGGTCGTTTCGGGCTGTCCGAAATATCGGGGAGGTCACGGTTTTGACCGGGGCCTCCCTTGACGCTTCAGGTGCGTGTTAGGACCCTAACGGTCTGATATCGGAGCTTGACCGGCCACCGGCACATCGGTGTGATGTCACACATCACTCACGTGAGGAGAGTCACATGCGCTCAACGCAAGTCGCCTCCCTGGTGGCGGCCGCCATGCTGCTGGCGGGATGCGGTCAGGGTCTGCTCGGCGACGGTGGAGCCGCCCAGCAGGACGACAAGGCCCCCATCCGTCTCGGCATGCTGGTCCCCCAGTCCGGCAGCGAGGCCGCCATCGGCCCGTACATGACCAACGCCGCGCAGCTCGCGGTGGAGGAGATCAACGCCAAGGGCGGCGTCCTCGGCCGCCAGCTCGAGCTCAAGGCCGCCGACGACGCCTGTGACGCGCAGACGGCCGTGGCCGCGGCCAACAAGGTGGTCACCGAGGGTGTCCACGTCTCCATCGGCGGCTACTGCTCGGGCGCCACGCTGCCCACGCTGCCGGTGTTCGGCAAGGCGAACATACCCATGATCATCCCGGCGGCCAACTCGCAGGAGCTGGTCGACCAGAAGCTGAAGCACGTCTTCCTGATCAACGGCACCGGCACCCAGCAGGCGGAGTCGGCCACCAAGTGGATCACCAAGCAGGGCGCCACCAAGGTCGCGCTCATGCACGACAACACCAGCTACTCCAAGGACATCGCGGTCCGCACCCAGCCGCTGCTGGGCGACAAGGTGGTCATCACCGAGGCGGTCACGCCCAAGGAGAGCGACTACAGCGCCAACATCGCCAACGTCCTGGACAAGAAGGCCGACTTCGTCTACTGGACGGGCTACTTCCAGGAGGGCGGCCTGATCATCAGGCAGCTGCGCCAGGCCGGATACAAGGGCGCGATCATGGTCGCCGACGGCTCGGTCTCTCCCAAGCTCGGTGAGATCGCCGGCGACGAGGCCGAGGGCGTCTTCGCCACCATGACCCCGATTCCCGACACCCTGCCCGACGCCAAGGGCTGGATCGACTCCTACACCAAGAAGTTCGGCTCCGCCCCCGGGCCCTACTCCAACCAGGCCTACGACGCCGTGCGGCTGGCCGCGGAGGCGATCACCAAGGCGGGCTCCACCGACGGCGCCAAGGTCATCTCCGCGCTCGAGGGGATCGACGGGTTCACGATGTTCTCCGGTCCGCTGAAGTTCACCCCCGAGCACACGCTGTCGGCGGGCGGCTTCCAGATCCTGGTGTGGAAGGGCGACAAGTTCGCCCTTCAGGATGCCCTGTCATGACACAGCTCGTCTGGAACGGCCTGTTCGTCGGGTCGTTCTACGCCCTCGTGGCGCTCGGCTACAGCATGGTCTACGGCATCATCAAGCTGCTCAACTTCGCCCACGGCGACCTCTACATGCTCGGCGCGTTCAGCGGCTTCGCCGTCCTGTCCGCGCTGGGCGGGGTCTCGGCGGCGATGACGCTGCCCGTGCTGATGGCGGTCCTGCTGCTGACCATGGTCAGCACGGGGCTGGCGGGCGTGGTGCTCGAGCGGGTGGCCTACCGCCCGCTGCGCGGCGCGCCCCGCCTGTCACTGCTGATCACCGCCGTCGGCGCCTCCTTCGCCATCGAGTACGGCATGCGCGCCGCCACGGGCCCCGACCCCAGGGTCTATCCCGTACGGCTCAGCGGCACCTCCATCGAGGTGCTCGGCGCCAGGCTCACCCTCCAGCAGCTCGCGCTGATCGGGGTGGCCATCGTCCTCATGGTCGGCCTCAACCTCCTGGTCACCAGGACCCGTGAGGGCAGGGCCATGCGGGCGATCGCGCTCGACCCGCGCACCAGCGCGCTCATGGGCATCGACGTCAACGCGGTGATCTCCAGGACCTTCTTCCTCGGCTCGGCGCTCGCGGGCGCGGCCGGCGTGATGGCCGGCGCCTACTACGGGAAGATCGACTTCCTGATGGGCTTCCTCATCGGGCTGAAGGCCTTCACCGCGGCCGTCATCGGCGGCATCGGCAACATCCCCGGCACCATGCTGGGCGGTCTGGTGCTGGGCCTGCTGGAGTCGTTCGGCACCTACTGGCTGGGCGGCGAATGGCGGGACGTGTTCGCCTTCGGCGTGCTGATCCTGTTCCTGACCGTGAGACCGACGGGTCTGCTCGGCGAGCGTGTGACGGAGCGGGTGTGAACGAGACCAAAGCCCCCGAAGCCCCTCGCAAGATCGGCGCGAAGGGCCCGAGGACCCGCCTGTCCCGGCTGCTGGACAACCGGTGGGTGGGCCTGGGCGGTCTGCTGATCGCGCTGCTGGCGCCGTTCGTGAACGCGACGCCGTACGCGCTGTCGGTCATGACCAGCGCCGCCATCTTCGTGATGCTGGCCTCGGGACTGAACATCGTGGTCGGCTACACCGGCCTGCTGGACCTGGGCTACGCGGCCTTCTTCGCCGTCGGCGCCTACACCAGCGGGGTCCTGGCCACCCGCTTCGACCTGCCGCTGCTGGCCACGATCCCCGCGGTGCTGGTGGTGACGGTCATCGCGGGAATCGTCATCGGCGCGCCGACCCTGCGCCTGCGCAGCGACTACCTGGCGATCGTCACGCTGGGCTTCGGCGAGATCATCCGCATCACCGCCAACAACCTGCCCGTCACGGGTGGACCCTCGGGGATCTACGGCATCCCGAGCCTGACCGAGAGCCCCGTCGTCTTCTACTACCTCACCGTGCTCATCGTGGCCGTCGCCGTGATCGGCGCCTCCCGTCTGGGCAGGTCGAGGCTGGGAAGGGCGATGCGGTTCGTGCGCGAGGACGAGGACGCCGCCGAGGCCACGGGCGTCCACACCTACCGGGTCAAGCTGGCCGCCTACATCGCGGGCGCGGTCTGGGGAGGCCTGGCGGGCGTGCTGTTCGCCGGGCACCTGTCGGCGATCTCGCCCAACAGCTTCACCTTCCTGCAGTCGGCCCTGGTGCTCATGGCCGTCGTGCTGGGCGGCATGGGCTCGGTGCCGGGCGTGGTGCTGGGCGCCATCGTCATCAGCCTGCTGCCCGAGCTGCTGCGCGAGGCGGCCGACTACCGCTTCTTCGTCTTCGGCGTGCTGCTCATCATCGTCATGCTGGTCAGGCCGCAGGGCCTGTGGCCGGCTCGCTCGAAGGAGGCCCTCAAGTGACGCTCCTGGAGGTGAACGAGCTGCGCCTGGCCTTCGGCGGGCTGCTGGCCATCGACGGGCTCAGCTTCTCGGTCGGCGAGGCCGAGATCGTCTCGGTCATCGGCCCGAACGGCGCGGGCAAGACCTCCGCCTTCAACTGCGTGACCGGCTTCTACCGCCCCACGTCGGGCGCGATGACCTTCGAGGGACGCTCGCTGCTCGGCCTGCGGCCCTCGGCCGTGGCGGGGCTCGGCATCAGCCGTACCTTCCAGAACCTGCGGCTGTTCGGCGAGCTGTCGGTGCTCGACAACGTCCGCGCGGGCAGCCACCTGTGGCTGAAGCAGAGCGTCTTCGACGCGTTGCTGCACACCCCGCGCTACCGCAGGTCCGAGCGCGAGTGCACCGACCAGGCCCACCACTGGCTGGACTTCGTGGGCCTGCGCGGCGACCGCTACTCCGCCGCCCGCAACCTGCCCTACGGCGAGCAGCGGCGCGTCGAGATCGCCCGCGCCCTGGCCCGCAACCCGCGGCTGCTGCTGCTGGACGAGCCCGCGGCGGGGCTCAACCACGCGGAGAAGGCCGAGATGCTCGACCTGATCAGGCGCATCCGCGACCTCGGCGTCGCGATCGTGCTGATCGAGCACGACATGGGCCTGGTCATGCAGGTCTCCGAACGCATCGTGGTGCTCAACTTCGGCAAGGAGATCGCCGACGGCCGCCCCGAAGAGGTGCGCCGCGACCCCGCCGTCATCGAGGCCTACCTGGGGAGCGACGCCCATGCTTGAGATCAGCGGCCTCGACGTCCACTACGACGGCGTGCACGCGCTGCGCGGCCTGTCGCTGACCGTCGGCCAGGGCGAGATCGTCGCCCTGCTCGGCAACAACGGCGCGGGCAAGACCACCACGCTGTCGGCCGCCTCCGGCCTGGTGAGGCCCAGCGGCGGCACCGTTGTCTTCGACGGCGAGGACATCACCGGCCTGCCCGCGCACAAGATCACCTCCAGGGGCCTGGTGCATGCCCCCGAGGGACGAAGGATCTTCAGCACGCTGACCGTGCACGACAACCTCCAGCTCGGCGGCTACCTCGTGCGCGACCAGGCGGAGATCAGGCGCCGCATCGACCACGTCTACGGCCTGCTGCCCCGCCTGGCCGAGCGCCGCGCCCAGCAGGGCGGCACGCTGTCGGGCGGCGAGCAGCAGATGCTCGCCATCGGCCGCGCGCTGGTCACGGGCCCCCGCCTGCTGCTGCTCGACGAGCCCTCCATGGGCCTGGCGCCGCTCGTCGTCGCCCAGGTCATGGAGCTCATCGCGGACATCAACGCCTCGGGCACCGCGGTGCTGCTGGTCGAGCAGAACGCCTCGGCGGCGCTGAAGATCGCCCACAGGGGATACGTCCTGGAGAACGGGGTCGGCACCCTGTCGGGGACGGGCGAGGAGCTCCGCTCCGACCCTCGGGTCGTCGAGGCCTACCTGGGAGGATCATGATCCAGACGATCGACTACCACACCGGCGGAGAGCCGTTCAGGGTCGTGGTCGGCGGGGCGCCCGAGATCGGGGGCGCCTCCGTCCTGGAGCGCAGGAGCACGGCCGCGGGCAGCGAGGAGGTCGACCGCGTGCGGCGGCTGCTGTGCCACGAGCCGCGCGGGCACGCCGACATGTACGGCTGCTTCCTCGTCCCTCCCGACGACGAGGGGGCCGACCTGGGCGTGCTGTTCTGGCACAAGGACGGCTACTCCACCGCCTGCGGGCACGGCACGATCGCGCTCGGCGTCCACGCCGTGCGCGAGGGGCTGGTCGAGGCCGACCCCGACGGCGTCACGGACGTGGTGATCGACGTCCCCTCCGGCAGGGTGACCGCGAGGGTGCTCATGAAGGGCGGCCGGATCACCGCGGTCACCTTCAGGAACGTCCCCTCCTACGTGCTTGCCCGCTCGGTGCCCGCAGGCGGGAGCGAGGTCGACGTGTCGTACGGCGGGGCCATCTACGCCTCGCTGCCCGCCGCCTCCCTCGGACTGTCGGTACGGCCCGAGCACCTCACCGCGCTGATCGAGCACGGACGGCGGATAAAGGCGGCGCTGGCAGGACATCCGGCCGCGCGGCATCCCACCGACGAGCGCCTGTCAGGGATCTACGGAGTGATCTTCTACGACGTGCTCGGGCCCGCCCACCAGCGCAACGTGACCGTCTTCGCCGATGGCGAGGTGGACAGGTCGCCGTGCGGCTCGGGGACGGCCGCGCGGCTGGCGCTGCTGGCCGACGAGCTGCCCGAGGGGTTCACGCTCACCCACGACAGCATCGTGGGCTCCTCGTTCAAGGCCTGGGTCGCCGAGACCACGGCGGAAGGCGTGATTCCCGAGATCGAGGGCATGGCCTACCGTACGGGGCGCCACAGCTTCGAACTCGACCCACACGATCCGATCGGGACGGGGTTCACGCTGCGATGAGCCGCCTCGCGAGCATGTCGGTCGGGGCCGGATCCGCGCCTCTGGTCCCGACCGGCCCCCTCCTGCCGGCCGTCGAGCGGACCGCGTCGTGAGCGGCCTGCCGTACATCGGGGGCCTGGAAGGGCTGGTGCCCGTGTCACGCGCCGTCGCGGTCCTGGAGGAGACGCTGGCCTCGGGCTTCGACCCCGAGCAGGCCCAGGCGCGCACGGCCGCGCCCGCGGGGCGGGGCGAGTTCCTGCTCATGCCAGCGGCCGCCGGACGTTACGCGGGCGTCAAGGTGGTCAGCGTCGCCCCTGGCAACCCGGCTCGGGGGCTGCCCCGCATCCAGGGCGCCTACCTGCTGTTCGACGGCGACAGCCTGGCCCCGCTCGCCGTCATGGACGGCCTGGCCCTCACCTCGCTGCGCACCCCCGCGCTGTCCGCCCTGGCCGTCAGGCACCTCGCGCTCCCGGCCGCCTCCCGGCTGCTGGTGTTCGGCACGGGACCGCAGGCATGGGGGCACGTCCTGGCCCTGCGCGAGGTCCGCCCGCTGGAGCGGGTCACCGTGGTGGGGCGCGACCCCGGCAGGACCGCCGCCTTCGCGGACCGCTGCCGCGCGCTGGGCCTGGCGGCCGAGGCGCTGCACCCTGAGCCGGCGTCCACCGGCGCCGCCTCCCGTGGCCTCGGCGACCTGGTCGCCTCGGCCGTCGGGAAAGCGGACCTGATCGCCTGCTGTACCACCTCCAGAACCCCCCTCTTCCCCGGTAGGCTCACCCGCGACAGCGCCACCGTCGTCGCCGTCGGATCGCACGAGCCCGACGCCAGGGAGATCGATGACGATCTCGTCACCCGCGCCACCGTCGTCGTGGAGGCCCGCGGGACGGCATTGTCCGAGGCGGGGGATGTGGTCATTCCCCTGCGCGGCGGTACGATCACCAGTGGTCATCTCGCCGGCAACCTGGCCGACCTGGTCACCGGCCGCGTCACCCTCGGTGAGGGGCCGCGGGTCTTCAAGAGCGTCGGCATGGCGTGGGAGGACCTCGTGGTGGCGGCGGCCGCCTACGAGGCGTGGACCCGACAGGAGGGCCCGTGAGCGGGCCCGGCACCGTAGACGGACGAAAGTAGGGAAGCCGGGATGGCTGCGGACGATCGGCTCGACCTTCCGGTCGTGGGCGAACGGCAGAGCCTGCGCGAGCAGGTCGCACACGCGCTGCGCGCCGCGCTCGTCACGGGCGAGATGCGGCCCGGCGTGGTCTACTCGGCCCCCGTGCTGGCCGCCCAGTTCGGCGTCTCGGCCACCCCTGTCCGCGAGGCCATGCTCGACCTGGCCAAGGAGGGCCTGGTCGAGGCGGTGCGCAACAAGGGGTTCAGAGTCACCGAGCTGTCCGACCGCGACCTCGACGAGCTGACCGAGATCCGCCAGCTGATCGAGGTGCCGACCATCGCCAGGCTCGCCGACTCCTCACGCGCGCAGGAGTTCGAGCTCCTGAGGCCCGTCGCCCAGGAGATCGTCGACGCCGCGGAGCGCGCCGACCTGCTCGCCTACGTCGACGCCGACCTGCGCTTCCACGTCGAGCTGCTGGCGTTGTCGGGCAACGCCCACCTGGTGGACGTGGTGCGCGACCTGCGCAACAGAGCGAGGCTGTACGGCCTGTCGCAGCTGTCGGAGCGCGGCACCCTGACCGACTCGGCCCGCGAGCATCTCGAACTGCTCGACGCGCTCAAGGCGGGCGACAGGAGCGCGGCCGAGCGCATCATGGGCGAGCACATCCACCACGTGCGCGACATCTGGGCCGAGTAGCGGCTAGGAGGAGCGCGTCGCGCCCAGGCTGGCCGCGACGATGCAGATGATGGCCGCCCACTGCTGGACGTGCAGGAACTCGCCGAGCAGCACCAGTCCGATCAGCGCGGCCACCGCGGGCTCCAGGCTCATCAGGATGCCGAACACGTGCTTGGGCATCCGGCGCAGCGCCTGGAGCTCCAGCGAGTAGGGGATCACCGACGACAGCAGCCCCACGCCGAGCCCGATCAGGATCACCCAGGGCTGCAGCAGGTCGGTGCCGCCTGTGGTGATGCCCACGGGCGCGACGACCACCACCGACACCATCATCGCGAACGACAGCCCCGTCGTGCCGGGGAAGCGCTGCCCCGCGGCGGCCGACAGCAGGATGTAGCCCGCCCAGCAGGCCCCGGCCACCAGCGCGAACCCGATGCCGAGCCAGCTCACCGCCGCCGACTCGCTCCACGGCGCGATGAGCGCGATGCCCGCGCCCGCGAGGGCCACCCACAGCAGGTCGACCCTGCGGCGGGAGGCTGCGATCGCCACCCCGAGCGGCCCGAGGAACTCGATCGCCACCGCGATGCCGATGGGCAACCTGGCCAGCGCCTCGTAGAAGGACAGGTTCATGACGGCGAGGATGAGGCCGAAGCCGAGCCCGACGGCCCAGTCGCGCCAGGCCAGCCCCCTGAGCTTGGGCCGCGACACCGCGCCGAGGATCAGCGCGCTCGCCGCGATCCGCAGGAACACCACGGCCGACGGCGGCAACGCCGTGAACAGCTCCTTGGCGAAGCCCGCGCCCAGCTGCACCGAGAAGATCGCGAGCAGCACCAGGCCCGAAGGAGGCACGGAGTCGGCGGCGCTGCGCAGCAGGCCGCCCGTACGGGGCAGCGCCGCCTTGAGACGATCTGCGGGCCCGTCGAGGGCGAAGGCGGTCACGGGACTCCTCGGGAGGAAGTGGTACGGAAGGTGCCGAGCTTACTCGGCCGCTCCGACAGCGCTCCCGCGAGGTGGCCCCGTCCCAGCACTCCCGTCGGAGTGGGGAGCTACTCCCAGCGGAAGGTGCGTGAGGCGAGGCCCAGCGTGAGCGCCGCCCACGCCACCAGCACCGCCACCGCGCCCAGCGGCAGCGCCGCGCCGTCGGCCAGCACCGCTCGCAGCCCACCGGTCAGCGCCGAGATCGGCAGCAGGGCGAGCGCCGGCTCCACGCCGTCGGGGAAGACCGTCAGGGGGAAGATCACCCCTCCGCACCCCAGCAGCACCAGGTAGACCAGGTTGGCCGCGGCCAGAGTCGCCTCCGCGCGCAGCACGCCCGCCATCAGCAGCCCGAGCCCGCTGAAGGCGGCGGTGCCGAGCAGCACCAGCAGGACGGCGGCGGCCATGGAGCCGCGCGGCTGCCAGTCCAGCGCCAGCGCCACCGCCACGATCACCACGGCCTGCAGCAGCTCCACCCCGATGACGGCGAAGGTCTTGGCCAGCAGCAGCCCCGGCCTGGACAGAGGGGTGGCGCCAAGGCGCTTCAGCACGCCGTAGCGCCGCTCGAAGCCCGTGGCGATCGCCTGCCCGGTGAAGGCGGTCGACATGACCGCCAGCGCCAGCACGCCGGGAGCGAGGAAGTCCACCCTCGGGCCCTCGCCGACGTCGACCAGCGGCGCCAGCGAGAAGCCGACCAGCAGCAGCACCGGGATGATCAGCGTGAGCATCAGCTGCTCGCCGTTGCGCAGGATCGCCCGCGCCTCGGCCCCAGCCTGCGCCAGCACCATGCGGGGGAACGGCGCGGCCTTCGGGGCCGGGGTCAGGTCGAGGGTGGTCATCGCAGCTCCCTGCCGGTCAGTTCGAGGAAGACGTCCTCCAGCGTGCGGCGCTCGATGGACAGGTCGTCGGCGGTGACGCCCTCGGAGGCGCACCAGGCGGTCACGGTGGCCAGCAGCTCGGGCCCCACGTGGCCCTCGATGATGTAGTGGCCCGCCGGCGACTCCTTGGCGGCAGAGCCTGCGGGCAGCGCGCTGAGCAGCTCCTCCAGGGCGAGGCCCGGCCTGGCGCGGAAGCGCAGCTGCCGCTCGGCGCCGGTGAGGGTGGCGGGGCTGCCCTCGGCCACGACCCTG
This sequence comes from Nonomuraea recticatena, assembly GCF_039533245.1. Classification (NCBI taxonomy): domain Bacteria; kingdom Bacillati; phylum Actinomycetota; class Actinomycetes; order Streptosporangiales; family Streptosporangiaceae; genus Nonomuraea; species Nonomuraea recticatena. Next base: position 89,404 of record NZ_BAAATE010000018.1, read on the forward strand.
CCCCTGTCGATGATGACGACATGGTCGGCCAGCCGCTCGGCCTCGTCCATGTAGTGGGTGGTCAGCACCACGGCCACGCCCGCCGCGCGCAGGTCGGTGACCAGCTCCCAGCAGGCCCGCCTGGCCTGGGGGTCGAGGCCCGCCGTCGGCTCGTCGAGGAAGACCAGCTCGGGACGGCCGATGACGGCCCCCGCCAGCGAGAGCCGCTGCTGCTGGCCGCCCGACATCCGCCGGTACGGCGTGCGGGCGTGCTCGGTCAGCCCCAGCCTGGCCAGCAGGGCCGCAGGATCGAGGGGACGGGCGTGGAAGCGCGACATCAGGCGCAGCCACTCCGCGCACCTCATCGCCGGGGGAACCCCGCCCGCCTGCGGCATCACGCCCACCCTCGCCCGCAGCGAGGAGTCACCTGGATCGGCGCCCAGCACCCGCACCGTGCCGCCGTCGGCCCTGCGGAAGCCCTCGCAGATCTCGATGGTGGAGGTCTTGCCCGCGCCGTTGGGGCCGAGGATGGCGGTGACCGCGCCGCGCTCGGCGGCAAGGGTCAACCCGTCGACGGCGGTGGTGCCGCCGTAGCGTTTGACCAGTTCGATGACCTCGACGGCAGGGGAGCTCATGGCCACGAGTTTAGGGACCTGCTGGCGCGGTCAGCGCGGCAGGCGGCCATGAGCGCTTTCGTTGCCGAGAAATCACCAAAGAGCTCGCCAAGTCAACTGATGTGACCTTCGTCGCGTGATTGTGTGTGAGGCGACAGGAGGTAGTGCCATGTCGGTACGTAGTAGTTACGAGGCGGGCGTCCCGTGCTGGGTCGACCTGTCGAGCCCCGACGTCCAGGCGTCGGTCACCTTCTATGGTGAGATCTTCGGCTGGAGTGCCGAGATGGCCGACGATCCGGCCGCCGGCGGCTACGGGCAGTTCGTCCACAACGGCAAGAAGGTCGCGGGCGTCGGTCCGATCATGGGGGAGGGGATGCCTCCCGTCTGGAACGTCTACGTCGCCACCGACGACGCCGCCGCCACCGCCGACCGCGTGAAGAACGCGGGAGGCAGCGTGGTCGTGGAGCCGATGCGGGTCTTCGACGAGGGCACGATGGCCGTCTTCCAGGGCGGCGACGGCTCCTTCTTCTCCGTCTGGCAGGCGGGCAACCACCAGGGCGCCGAACTGGTCAACGAGCCGGGCTCGTTCTGCTGGAACGAGCTGGTCACCCGCGACCCGCAGGCGGCCGCGCGCTTCTACACCACCGTCTTCGGCTGGACCCCCAAGCCGACCGAGATGGACGGCATGACCTACACCGAGTGGCTGGCCGACGACAAGAGCATCGCCGGGATGATCGAGATGTCGCCCAACTACCCCGAGGGCACCCCCTCGCACTGGGCGACCTACTTCGCGGTCGCCGACCTCGACGCGACCATGGCCAGGGCGCAGTCGCTGGGCGCGACGGTCCTGATCGACTCGATGGACTCCCCGCCCGGCAGGTTCGGCATGATCCTCGATCCGCAGGGCACGGCGCTGTCCCTGATCCAGCTCACCGAAACGGCGTGATAAATCACCCGAAATTCGGGAATTCGGCGGACCAGATGGAGGTTTGATCCCTCGGCCCTCGTGGGCCACGGCCTACGAGGGAGAGGGGTTCACGCATGTCCGTGGCAGAAGCCACACCTGTTGCCAGGGGGAACCGCCGCGGACTGCTGTTGCTGATCCTGGGAGCGCTGTCGGCCATCGGCCCGCTCTCGATCGACATGTACCTTCCCGCGCTGCCCGCCATCACCGCCGAGATGCTGTCGGCGCCCGCGCAGGTCCAGCTCACGCTGACGGCCTGTCTCATCGGGGTCAGCGTCGGACAGGTCCTGGCGGGACCGCTGAGCGACGTCCACGGGCGCAGGATCCCGCTGATCGTCGGCGTCGCCGGATACACGCTGGCCTCCCTGCTGTGCGCCTTCGCCCCCTCGGTGACCGCGCTGATCGTGCTGCGTCTGGCGCAGGGCGTCATGGGCGGCGCCGCGCTGGTGATCGTCCGCGCCGTCGTGCGCGACCTCTACGACGGCGCCGCCATCGCCCGCATCTTCGCCACGCTCATGCTGGTCAGCGGACTCGCCCCGATCCTCGCCCCGATCGCGGGCGCCCAGCTGCTCTCCTTCACCTCCTGGCGCGGCATCTTCGTGGCGCTCAGCCTGGCCGGGGTGGTGCTGCTGCTGGCCGTGCTGCCGGGCGTGAGGGAGACGCTGCCGGCCGAGGACAGGGAGGGCGGCGGGCTCAGGCAGACCGCCGCCACGTTCTGGCGGCTGCTGCGCGACCGTTCGTTCATGGCCTGCTCCCTGGCCGCCGGCCTGGCCTTCGCCGGCATGTTCGCCTACATCTCGGGCTCGCCCTTCGTGCTGCAGGAGGTGTACGGCGCCACGCCGCAGCAGTTCTCGCTCGTCTTCGGCCTCAACGCCTTCGGACTGACCGTCATGGCCCAGGTCGGCGGCAGGCTCGCGGGCCGGGTGCACCCCGCCCGCCTGGTGCTGGTCGGCCTGTTGGTCAGCCTGGCGGGCGGCGCCTTGCTGGTGCTGGCCGCCTCCATGGACCTCGGCCTGGCCGGCGTGGTGGCCGCGCTGTTCGTCATCATGTGCGGCGCGGGCCTCGTGCTGCCGGGGACCGGCGCGCTGGCGCTGGCCGGTCAGCCCCAGCAGATCGCGGGCAGCGCCTCCGCGCTGCTCGGCGTGCTGCAGTTCGCGTTCGGGGCGGTGGCCGCCCCTCTCGTGGGTCTGGCGGGCTCGGGGACGGCGGTGCCGATGGCCGTGGTCATGCTGGCGCTCATCATCGGCTCGCTCCTGGTTTTCGTCCTTCTCGGCCGCGGGCGTGTTTTCGCAGGTTAGGTAAGGCTTGCCTGCGTGAGAAATTGCATTCCCCATTCATTTGAGATGGGGGAAGGAATTACGGCACACTGATGTTGTGAAAAACGTGACCTCCTCGATCGAGCCGGGAAGCGAGCGCAGCACTCGTGCGCGCGTCGCTCGGCTCATCCTGGAACACGGTCCCGTCGCGGCCGTCGCGCTCGGCGAGCGGCTCGGGCTCACGCCCGCCGCCGTCCGCCGTCATCTCGACGCGCTGCTGGCCGACGGGATGATCGAGCCCCGCACCGTGCACCCGCGCGGACAGCGCGGAAGAGGGCGACCGGCCAAGCTGTTCGCCATCACCGACGCGGGGCGCAGTGCTTTCGAGCACGCCTATGACGATCTCGCCGGCAGCGCGCTGCGCTTCCTGGCCGAGCGCATGGGCGAGGAAGCAGTGACCGAGTTCGCCCGCTCGCAGGTCGAAGGCCTGCTGCAGCGGCTTGAGCCGGTCATGCGGACAGTGCCGGAAGACCAGCGCGTACAGGTGCTGGCCCAGGCGCTGTCGGCGGACGGTTACGCCGCCTCGGCCACCAAGGCCAAGTCCGGCGGCGACCAGCTCTGCCAGCACCACTGCCCTGTGGCGCACGCGGCGGCGGAGTTCCCGCAGCTGTGTGAGGCCGAGACTGAGGCGTTCGCGCAGTTGCTCGGCACCCCGGTGCAGCGCTTGGCCACCATCGCACACGGCGACGGGGTCTGCACCACTCACGTGAGCCCCGTTCGGATTAAAGAGAGCAAGGAGACCGGAAGGTGACTGTCACCGACCGCCCGGAGCTGGAAGGCCTCGGGAATTACAAGTTCGGCTGGGCCGACTCGGACGCCGCGGGCGCCGCGGCCAAGCGTGGCCTGTCCGAGGAGGTCGTCCGCAACATCTCCGCGCTCAAGAACGAGCCGGAGTGGATGCTCGACCTTCGCCTGAAGGGCCTCCGGCTGTTCGGCAAGAAGCCGCTTCCCACGTGGGGCTCCGACCTCACCGGCATCGACTTCGACAACATCAAGTACTTCGTGCGCTCCACCGAGAAGCAGGCCGCTTCCTGGGACGAGCTGCCCGCCGACATCAAGAACACCTACGACAAGCTCGGCATCCCCGAGGCGGAGAAGCAGCGCCTCATCGCCGGTGTCGCGGCCCAGTACGAGTCCGAGGTCGTCTACCACCAGATCCGTGAGGACCTGGAACAGAAGGGCGTCATCTTCGTCGACACGGACACGGGCCTGCGTGAGCACGAGGAGCTCTTCAAGGAGTACTTCGGCTCGGTCATCCCGGTGGGCGACAACAAGTTCGCCGCGCTCAACACCGCGACCTGGTCCGGTGGCTCGTTCATCTACGTGCCGCCGAACACCCACATCGACATCCCGCTGCAGGCCTACTTCCGGATCAACACCGAGAACATGGGCCAGTTCGAGCGGACCCTGATCATCGTGGACGAGAACTCCTACGTCCACTACGTCGAGGGTTGCACCGCGCCGATCTACTCCAGCGACTCGCTGCACTCCGCGGTCGTCGAGATCGTCGTGAAGAAGGGCGCCCGCTGCCGTTACACGACCATCCAGAACTGGTCGAACAACGTCTACAACCTGGTCACCAAGCGCGCCGTCGCCTACGAGGGCGCGACCATGGAGTGGATCGACGGCAACATCGGCTCCAAGGTGACGATGAAGTACCCGGCCGTCTACCTGATGGGCGAGCACGCCAAGGGCGAGACGCTGAGCGTCGCCTTCGCCGGCGAGGGCCAGCACCAGGACGCCGGGTCCAAGATGGTCCACCTGGCGCCCAACACCTCCTCCAGCGTGATCTCCAAGTCGGTGGCGCGCGGCGGCGGCCGTACCTCCTACCGCGGCCTGGTCCAGATCGAGGAGGGCGCCCACGGCTCCGCCTCCACGGTCAAGTGCGACGCGCTGCTGGTCGACCAGATCAGCCGCTCCGACACCTACCCCTACGTCGACGTCCGCGAGGACGACGTCTCGATGGGGCACGAGGCCACGGTCTCCAAGGTCAGCGAGGACCAGCTGTTCTACCTCATGAGCCGCGGGCTCGAGGAGGACGAGGCGATGGCGATGATCGTGCGCGGCTTCGTCGAGCCGATCGCGCGCGAGCTGCCCATGGAGTACGCCCTCGAGCTGAACCGCCTGATCGAGCTGCAGATGGAAGGAGCCGTCGGCTGATGGGCCTGAACGAGAAGCCCCTGTCGACCCTGCACGAGAAGTCGTCCTACAACCTCGACGATTTCTCCGTGCCGACCGGGCGCGAGGAGAAGTGGCGCTTCACGCCGCTCTCACGGCTGAAGGGCCTGCACGACGGCACCGCCGAGGTGACCGGCCAGGTCGTCACGCAGGCCTACACCCCCGCCGGCGTCAGCGCCGAGTGGGTGGGCCGCGACGACGCCAGGGTCGGCCAGGCCTACGCGCCGACCGACAGGGTCAGCGCGCAGGCCTACAACGCCTTCGAGAAGGCGCTGGTCGTGACCGTGCCCAAGGAGGCCGTTCCCGCCGAGCCGATCCAGATCGAGCTGCGCGGCGGCGGCACCGCAGGCGTCGCCTACGGCCACATCGTGGTCAAGGTCGAGGCGATGGCCGAGGCCGTGGTCGTCCTCGACCACCAGGGCAGCGCCGTCTACGCCGACAACGTCGAGTTCGTCGTGGGCGACGGCGCCACGCTGAAGGTCGTCAGCCTGCAGGACTGGGCCGACGACGCCGTGCACGTCTCCCAGCACCACGCCCAGCTGGCCAAGGACGCGACCTTCCGCAGCTTCGTGGTGACCCTCGGCGGCGACCTCGTACGGCTCTCGCCCAGCGTCTCCTACACGGGCCAGGGCGGCGACGCCGACCTGGCCGGCGTCTACTTCGTCGACGCGGGCCAGCACCTCGAGCACCGCCTGCTGGTCGACCACTCCACGCCCAACTGCAAGAGCCACGTCGACTACCGTGGCGCGCTGCAGGGCGAGGACGCCCACGCGGTGTGGATCGGCGACGTGATCATCAGGGTCGAGGCCGAGGGCACCGACACCTATGAGCTCAACCGCAACCTGATCCTGACCGACGGCGCCCGCGCCGACTCCGTGCCCAACCTCGAGATCCTCACCGGCGAGGTCGCCGGAGCGGGTCACGCCTCGACGTCGGGCAGGCTCGACGACGAGCACCTGTTCTACCTCCAGGCCCGCGGCATCCCCGCCGACCAGGCCCGCCGCCTGGTCATCAGGGGCTTCCTCGGCCAGCTGGTGGACAAGATCTCCGTACCCGAGCTGCGTGAGCGGGTGCTCGCCAAGATCGAGGCGGAGCTCGAGAAGTGAGCTACGAGAAGGTCTGCAAGGTCAGCGACATCCCCGACGAGGGCGTCATCGGCGTCGAGGTGGGGGAGACCCCGGTGGCGCTGGTCCGCAAGGGCGAAGAGGTCTTCGCCCTGCACGACGTCTGCTCCCATGCCGAGGTGAAGCTGAGCGAGGGCGAGGTCTACGACGGGACCCTCGAGTGCTGGCTGCACGGATCGTGTTTCGACGTGCGCTCAGGCAAGCCGACGGGTCCGCCCGCCACCAAGCCCGTGAACGTTTACCGAGTGAAGATCGACGGCGACGACGTCCTCGTCTCGCTCTCGAAGGAGTCATAAAAGTGTCCACCCTTGAGATTCGTGAGCTGCAGGTCTCCGTCGCCGACAAGGAGATCCTGAAGGGCGTCAACCTGACCGTGAGGGCCGGCGAGACCCACGCCATCATGGGCCCCAACGGTTCGGGCAAGTCGACGCTCGCCTACGCGATCGCCGGTCACCCCAAGTACACGATCACCGGTGGCCAGGTGCTGCTCGACGGCGTCGACCTGCTCGAGCTCTCGGTCGACGAGCGCGCCCGCGCCGGTCTGTTCCTCGCCATGCAGTACCCGGTCGAGGTCCCCGGCGTCAGCGTCTCCAACTTCCTGCGCTCAGCCGTCACCGCGGTGCGCGGTGAGGCGCCGAAGCTGCGTGAGTTCAGCAAGGACCTGAAGAACGGCATGGACGCGCTGGCGATCGACTCAGCCTTCGCCACCCGCAACGTCAACGAGGGCTTCTCCGGCGGTGAGAAGAAGCGCCACGAGATCCTGCAGCTCGAGCTGCTCAAGCCGAAGATCGCCGTCCTCGACGAGACCGACTCGGGCCTCGACGTCGACGCGCTTCGCGTGGTCTCCGAGGGCGTCAACCGCTTCCGCGCCTCGGGCGAGACCGGCGTGCTGCTGATCACGCACTACACCCGCATCCTGCGCTACGTGAAGCCCGACTTCGTGCACGTCTTCTCGGCCGGCAAGATCGTCGAAGAGGGCGGCCCCGAGCTGGCGGACAAGCTCGAAGCCGAGGGTTACGAGGCGTACACGAAGGCATCGGCCTGATGAACCAGGAGCGAGCCCGACACAGTGAGCGGAGTGGACCCGCCGGCAACGAGCGGGTCCGCGAGGCCAATGAGGAGTGGTGAGCGACCGATGAGTGCTGTGTTCGACGTGGAGAGGGTCAGGAAGGACTTTCCTGTCCTCTCCCGCGAGCTGTCCGGCGGACGCCCGCTGGTCTATCTCGACTCGGGCAACTCCTCGCAGAAGCCGACGCAGGTCATCGAGACCATGCGCGACCACTTCGCGATGCACTACAGCAACGTGGGGCGGGCCCACCACGCGCTCGGCACCGAGTCGACCGACGCCTACGAGGCCGCCAGGGACAAGGTGGCGGCCTTCGTCGGGGCACCGAGCCGCGACGAGATCATCTTCACCAAGAACGCCTCCGAGGCGCTCAACCTGGTCGCCTACTCCTTCGGCAACAGGACCAACGACGACCCGCGCTTCACGCTCGGCCCCGGTGACGAGATCGTCATCTCCGAGATGGAGCACCACTCCAACATCGTCCCCTGGCAGATGCTCGTGCAGCGCACGGGGGCGACGCTCAAGTGGTTCGGCGTGACCGACGAGGGCAGGCTCGACCTGGCCGACGGCGTCATCACCGAGCGCACGAAGATCGTCTCGGTGGCCCATCAGTCGAACGTGCTCGGCACCGTCAACCCGGTGGCCGAGGTCGTGCGCCGCGCCCACGAGGTCGGCGCGCTGGTGATGCTCGACGCCTCGCAGTCGGTTCCGCACCACCCCGTCGACCTGGCGGCGCTCGGCGCCGACCTCGTCGCCTTCACCGGGCACAAGATGCTCGGCCCCTCCGGCATCGGCGTGCTCTGGGGGCGCACCGAGCTGCTGGAGGCCATGCCCCCGTTCCTGGGCGGGGGCGAGATGATCGAGGCGGTCTGGATGGACCGCTCGACCTACGCGCCGGTGCCGCACAAGTTCGAGGCGGGCACGCCGCCGATCGTCGAGGCCATCGGGCTCGGCGCGGCGGTCGACTACCTCAACGGGGTCGGCATGCAGGCCATCGAGGAGCACGAGCGCGCGCTGACGGCGTACGCGCTCGAGGCGCTGGGCGAGGTGCCCACCCTGCGGATCATCGGGCCGAAGGGCCTGGACGGCAGAGGCGGCACGCTCTCCTTCACGATGGAGGGCATCCACCCGCACGACGTGGGGCAGATCCTCGACGACCAGTTCGGCGTCGCGGTGAGGGTCGGGCACCACTGCGCGCGGCCGCTCCACCTGAGGTTCGGAATACCCGCGACGACGCGGGCGTCGTTCTACCTGTACAACACCACGGGCGAGATCGACGCCCTGGTGAAGGGTCTTCACCACGTGCAGAAGGTGTTCGCCTGACATGATCGCCGAGTCGATGTACCAGGAGCTGATCCTGGAGCACTACAAGCACCCGCAGGGGCGGGGGCTTCGCGAGCCGTACGACGCCGAGGTCCACCACGTGAACCCGACGTGCGGCGACGAGATCACGCTCAGGGTGAAGCTCGGCGACGGCGGCAAGATCGAGGACGTCTCCTACGACGGGCAGGGCTGCTCCATCAGCCAGGCCGCGGCCTCGGTGCTGCACGAGCTGGCCACCGGCTCGACGGTCGAGGAGTCGCTGTCGGTGGTCGACGAGTTCACCAGGCTCATGCAGGGCAGGGGCCAGGTGGAGGCCGACGAGGACGTGCTCGGCGACGCGGTGGCCTTCGCCGGCGTGGCCAAGTTCCCCGCGCGCGTCAAGTGCGCGCTGCTGTCGTGGATGGCCTACAAGGACGCTGTTGTGAGGAGTGCCTAAGAGATGAGCAAGCCGGTGGAAACCCCGACAACGGCGTACGACGGTGACACCACCGTCGAGGAGGTCATGGAGGCGCTCAAGGACGTCGTCGACCCCGAGCTCGGGATCAACGTCGTCGACCTGGGCCTCATCTACGGCCTCAACCTCGACCCCGGTGAGGGCGGCCACCCGGTGGCCACCATCGACATGACGCTGACCAGCGCGGCCTGCCCGCTGACCGACGTCATCGAGGACCAGGCGCACTCCGCCCTCGACGGCATGGTCTCCGACGTCAAGATCAACTGGGTGTGGCTGCCGCCGTGGGGCCCCGACAAGATCAGCGACGACGGGCGCGACCAGCTGCGTATGCTAGGATTCAATGTCTGATCTTTTGCTGCACGGCTGGTGTTCCCAGCACCAGCCGTTTCAGCATGCCAGGGCTCCGGAAGGTCCGAAGCCCCGCCGGGAATAGCACGACCTTCCCGCGCGTTGGCAACATGTGCACCTGACGCACCATCGTGCGTAATGCCGCCTGCGGCCGGTCTTGGGTGCGCGTTGACGGGTCCAGAAGTGGCCCGGTCCCCACCCCGGCAGGCGTCCGATACGTCCGCCCCTCGCACTGAGTACGGCATCGCCGTACGGTCCCGGCTCGTCCTTTTCGCAGAAGTGACGCGCCACTTCGACTGAAAGGCACGACCTTCGTGACCATGCTTGACGCTGCCATGCCCGAAATCTCCGTCGAGGAGAAGGGCGTTTCGGAATTCGAGCTGCTGGGCCTGCCCAAGCCGCTCGTGACCGGACTGTCCCGTCAGGGCATCGACAGCCCGTTCCCCATTCAGACCGCGACGATCCCCGACGTGCTCGCAGGGCACGACGTCCTCGGTCGCGGACAGACCGGCTCGGGCAAGACGCTCGCCTTCGGTCTGCCCACCATGGCGCGCATCGCCGGGGTGAGGCCGCAGGCCGGCCGTCCCCGCGCGATGGTCCTCGTGCCGACGCGTGAGCTCGCGCTGCAGGTGCACGACGCGCTCGAGCCCCTCGGCCGCGGCCTGGGCCTGCGCATGAAGGTCGTCGTCGGCGGAATGTCCATGGGCAAGCAGATCGAGGCGCTGCGCCGCGGCGTGGACGTCATCATCGCCACGCCGGGCCGTCTGGGCGACCTGATGCGCCAGGGCGAGTGCTCGCTCGACTCCATCGAGGTCAGCGTCCTCGACGAGGCCGACCACATGTGTGACCTCGGCTTCTTCCCCGTCGTGTCGGAGCTGCTCTCGCAGACCCCCGCCGACGGCCAGAGGCTGCTGTTCTCGGCCACGCTCGACGGCGATGTCGACAAGCTGGTGCGGCGCTTCCTCAAGGACCCGATCACGCACTCCATCGCCCCCGCGACCTCCCCGGTCGACACCATGGAGCACCACGTGATCCAGGTGACGCGCGACGACAAGTTCGACGTCACCGCCGAGATCGCCAACCGTGAGGGCAGGACGATCATCTTCGTCAAGACCCAGCACGGTGTCGACAGGCTGTGCAAGCAGCTGGCCCGCGTCGGCGTCAAGGCGGGCGGCCTGCACGGCGGCAAGCGCCAGAACCAGCGCACCCGCATCCTGGCCGAGTTCAAGGAGGGCCAGGTCAACGTCCTGGTCTGCACCGACGTCGCGGCCCGCGGCATCCACGTCGACAACATCAGCCTCGTGCTGCACGTCGACCCGCCGCAGGACCACAAGAGTTACCTGCACCGCGGCGGCCGTACCGCTCGGGCGGGCGAGAAGGGCACCGTCGTGACCCTCGTCCTGCCCAACGAGCGCCGCTCGACCGACCAGCTCACCCGCAGGGCGGGCATCCACCCGTTCAGGCTCAAGGCCGAGCCGGGCAGCGACCGCATCGCCGAGGTCACCGGGGCCCGCAGGCCCAGTGGCGAGTCCATCCCCGTGTGGGAGCCCGACGTGCGCAAGCCGCTGCGTCCTCGCCGTGAGAGCGGCGGCCACGGCGGCGAGCGTCGCGGCGGCGGCCGTCGTCGCGACTTCGGTGGCGACCGTGGCCCGCGCCGTACCTCTGAGGGCGGCTTCGGCGCAGGCGACGACCGTCGTCCTCGCCGCGACTTCGACGGCGACCGCGCTCCGCGTGGCGACTTCGGTGGCGAGCGTCCCGCCGGTGGTGACCGCGCTCCGCGCGGTGACTTCGGTGGCGAGCGCCGTCCGCACCGCGCCTTCGACGGCGACCGCCGCCAGGGCGGTTACCGCTCCGACGACCGTGGCCAGCGTCCCGGCGGCTTCCGCTCGGGCGAGACGCCTCGCACGGGTGCTTACGGTGAGGACAGGGCGCCCCGTACCGGCGACGCCCCCCGCACCGGTGGTTACCGCGACGACCGGGCTCCCCGCTCGGGCGGCTACCGCGACGACCGCGCGCCCCGCACCGGTGGCTACCGCTCCGACGAGCGCGGCGGCTACCGTTCCGACGACAGGCCGGCGCGTCCGTTCTCCAGCGGCGGCGGCGCCCGCACCGGCGGCTACCGCTCCGACGACAGGCCGGCCCGGCCGTTGTCGGCCAACCGCGACGACCGCGCGCCCCGCACCGGCGGGTTCCGCTCGGAGGAGCGCGGCACGGGCGGCTTCCGCTCCGACCGTGGCAACACGGGTCGCCGCTTCGGCCGCTGACCCCACCGCCTGACGGCGCTGCCCGCCCTGCCTCCTGGAGAGGCACGGCGGGCAGCGCCTTTTGCGTGGGCAGATTAATCGGTTCAGCAAATCCCGTGGGGAAGGCGCCGTCAGCGTCTAGTGTGGGCCTGTCCCGCCCGGCCACGCCTTCCCCTCGGAGAGTCGATGACCCCCCTTCGCCCCCTGCACGACTCCTGGACCGTCCGATCGGCCTCAGGGGAGGTGGTGGCGCCCGCGACCGTGCCGGGCTGCGTGCACACCGACCTGCTCGCCGCGGGACTGATCCCCGATCCCTACCTGGACGCCAACGAGGACGCCCTGACGTGGATCGGGGGCGAGGAGTGGCACTACGAGAGCGCCTTCGAGTGGGACGACACCGGGCACGAGCGCACCGACCTGGTCTGCGAAGGGCTCGACACCGTCGCGAGGATCGAGCTGAACGGTGTCGTGATCGGCCGGAGCGCCAACATGCACCGCTCCTACCGGTTCGAGGCGGCTCACGCGCTGCGGCCGGGCGCCAACCGCCTGAGCGTCGTCTTCTCCTCGGCCGTCGAGCACGCCGAGCGGCTGCGCGAGGAGCTGGGCTTTCGTCCCGGCGCCTACGCCGCCCCCTACAACTTCATCAGGAAGATGGCCTGCAACTTCGGCTGGGACTGGGGTCCGGCCCTGGTGACGGCGGGCATCTGGAAGCCGATCGGGCTGCACTCGTGGAGCGGCGCGCGCCTGGCCGAGGTCCGTCCCGTCGTGACCGTGGAAGGCGGGGTGGGCAGGGTCGCCGTCCACGTCGAGGTCGAGCGGTCGGCGCGGTCGCAAGGGCAGCTGTGGGTCACGGCGGCGGTCGCGGGCGTGTCGGTCGTGGGAGCGCTCCCGCCCGGCGCCGACTCCGCCGTGGTGGAGCTGGAGGTGCCAGATCCCGCGCTGTGGTGGCCCCGCGGGTACGGCGAGCAGCCCCTCCACGAGCTGGAGGTCACCCTCACCGCCGCGCCTGGCTCCGGCGACGTCCTCGACCGCCGGCTGGCGCGGATCGGCTTCAGGACCGTCGAGCTCGACACCGAGGCGGGGGCCTTCACCCTGAAGGTCAACGGCGTGGCGGTCTTCGCCAAGGGCGTCAACTGGATCCCCGACGACTGCTTCCCCTCCAGGATCGGCCGTGACCGCTACGCCGCCCGGCTCGCCCAGGCGTGCGAGGCGGGCGTGAACCTCATGCGGGTCTGGGGCGGAGGGCTGTACGAGAGCGACGACTTCTACGACCTGTGTGACGAGCTCGGCCTGCTGGTCTGGCAGGACTTCCTCTTCGCCTGCGCCGCCTACCCCGAGGAGACGCCGCTGCGCGAGGAGGTGGAGGCGGAGGCCAGGCAGAACGTGGCCAGGCTCATGCCGCACCCCAGCCTGGCGCTGTGGTGCGGCAACAACGAGAACATCTGGGGCTACGCCGACTGGAACTGGCGCGAACCCCTCGAAGGCCGCACCTGGGGCGAGGGCTACTACCTCGACCTGCTGCCCGGCATCGTCGAGGAGCTCGACCCCGGCAGGCCGTACTGGCCTGGCAGCCCGTACTCCGGCTCCATGGACGTGCACCCCAACGACCCCGACCACCACAACATCCACATCTGGGATGTATGGAACGAGCGCGACTACACCGCCTACAGGGAGTACACCCCCAGGTTCGTGGCGGAGTTCGGCTTCCAGGCGCCGGCCGCCTACGCCACCATCAGGAGGGCCATCTCCGACGAGCCGCCGGCGCCCGACTCTCCGGGCCTGCTCCACCACCAGAAGGCGATCGACGGCAACCGCAAGCTGGCCGTGGGGCTCGAGGCGCACTTCCCCGCGCCTGTCACCTTCGACGACTGGCACTACCTGACGCAGGTCAACCAGGCCAGGGCCATCCAGCTGGGCGTCGAGCACTTCAGGTCGCTGTGGCCGCACTGCGCGGGCACGGTGGTGTGGCAGCTCAACGACTGCTGGCCGGTCACCTCCTGGTCGGCGATCGACGGCGACGGCCGGAAGAAGCCGCTCTTCCACGCGCTGCGCAGGGCCTACGCCGACCGGCTGCTGACCGTGCAGCCGCGGGGGGAGGGGCTGGCGGTGGTGGCCGTCAACGACGGCCCCGAGGGGTGGACGGCCGAGGTGCGGGCGGTACGGCACGCGATGGACGGCTCCGAGCTGCGTGCGGAGAGCTTCACGCTCGAGGTGGAGCCGCGCGGCGCGGCCACGGCGCACCTGACGATCGCCACCCCCGGCGACCCCGCCCGCGAGCTGATCACGGTGACGGCGGGGGAGCACAGGGCGTGGTGGTTCTTCCTGCCCGACAAGGACCTCGACCTGCCCGCCGCCGACTTCACGCTCACCGTGGAGGGGCGCGAGGTGCTCGTCGAGGCGCACACCCTGGTACGCGACCTGACGATCTACCCCGACAGGGTCGATCCCGCGGCCGAGGTGGACGACCAGCTGATCACGCTGCTGCCGGGCGAGAGCCACCGCTTCACGCTCAGCAGGCCGGTGGCCGAGCCGCCGGTGAGGTGCGTGAACGAGCGGAGCGGTGAGGCGCCCTCCAGGTGAGGGCCAGGGGAGCCGGGGGTCACTTACCCGGTTCACCAGGTTGGGGCGGCGCGATAGTCTCGACCTCGGCCGCCCCCGCGCATTCGGAGACGTTGTGACAGAGCTGCTTTCCAACCCCGTCAAGCACTACGCCTGGGGTTCGCACACCGCCATCGCGACGCTGACGGGGCGTCCGAGCCCCTCGCCCGAGCCCGAGGCGGAGATGTGGCTCGGCGCCCACCCCTCCGGGCCCTCCCTGCTGGTGGAGCGAGGCCGCACGCTCGACGAGGCGATCGCCGACGACCCCGAGGGCGAGCTCGGCGCCGAGACGCTCGCTCGGTTCGGGGCGCGCCTGCCGTACCTGCTGAAGCTGATCGCGGTCGACAGCGTGCTGTCGCTGCAGGTGCACCCCTCGGCCGAGCAGGCCGAGGCGGGCCACGCGCGCGGCGCCTACGTCGACGCCTACCCCAAGCCCGAGCTGATCTGCGCGCTGACGCCGTTCAGCGGCCTGGCCGGCTTCCGCGCACCGCAGGAGGCGGCGCGGCTGCTGGCCGAGCTCGAGGTGGCCGAGCTGGAGCCGGTCGTGGCGCGGCTGCGCGAGGGCGACACGGCGGGCGCGCTGCGGCTGCTGCTGGAGTGGCCCGAGCGCAAGAGGCTGGTCGAGGCCGTCGTGGCCGCGGCGCAGCGGCTCGGCCACGACCTCGTGACGCGCCTGGCCGAGCAGTACCCCGACGACCCCGCGGTGCTGGCCCCTCTGCTGATGAACCGGCACGACCTGCGGCCCGGCGAGGCGCTGTTCCTCGGCGCGGGGGTGCTGCACGCCTACGTGAGCGGGTTCGGCGTGGAGATCATGGGCGGCTCGGACAACGTGCTGCGCGCCGGGCTGACCAGCAAGCCGATCGACGTCGACGAACTGCTGCGCGTCACCGACGCGGCCGCCCAGCCGCTGCGGGTCGAGGCCGTCGACGGGCTCTACAGCGTGCCGGTCCCCGAGTTCGCGCTCGGCCGCCTCGAGGCTCCTGACACGCGCCTGGAGGGCGGGCTGCCCCGCGTCCTCGTCTGCACGGCGGGCGAGGTGGCCGTCGACGGCAGGCTGCTGCGCGCGGGCGAGTCGGCGTTCTCGCGCGGCTCGGCCGGCGGCGTCGAGCTGCGCGGCCCCGGCACGATCTTCTGGGCGCAGCCGTCTCGGGTGGCGGACGTTCAGGGTCGTGGGGCCTGAGGGCGGATAGTCTGAACACAGCACATCTGCCGAGCACCGAGAGAGATCATGAAGACCTTCGATGAGCTGTTCGCCGAGCTGTCCGACAAGGCACGCACCAGGCCCGAGGGCTCTGGCACCGTGGCCGCGCTCGACGCCGGCGTCCATGCCATCGGCAAGAAGGTCGTCGAGGAGGCCGCCGAGAGCTGGATGGCCGCCGAGCACGAGTCCGACGACCGCGCCGCCGAGGAGATCTCCCAGCTGCTCTACCACGTGCAGTGCCTCATGATCGCCCGTGGCATCGGGCTCGACCAGGTTTACAAGTACCTCTGAAAGGTTCGCCACGATGCTACGGCTGGCCGTACCCAACAAGGGCGCCCTCAACGAGGCCGCCGCCACCATGCTCAAGGAAGCCGGCTACCGCACCAGGAAGGACAGCAAGGAGCTGGTCGTCGTCGACCCCGACAACGACTGCGAGCTGTTCTTCCTGCGCCCGCGTGACATCGCCGTCTACGTCGGCGAGGGCACGCTCGACGCCGGCATCACCGGGCGCGACATGCTCTTCGACTCGGGCGCGCCGGTGGAGGAGATGCTGCCGCTGGGCTTCGGCGGCTCCACCTTCCGCCTGGCCGCCAAGGCGGGCGCCATGTCCTCCGTGCAGGACCTCGACGGGCTGCGCATCGCGACCTCCTACGCGGGGCTGCTGGAGAAGTACCTGTCGGAGAGCGGTGTCGACGCCCGCGTCATCAAGCTCGACGGCGCGGTCGAGACCGCCATCCACCTCGGCGTCGCCGACGCCGTCGCCGACGTGGTCGAGACCGGCACCACGCTGCGCAACGTCGGCCTCGAGGTGTTCGGCGAGCCGATCATGCGCTCCGAGGCGGTGCTGATCAGGCGGCACGGCGCCACCGACACGCCGGGCACCCAGCAGCTCGTGCGCCGCCTGCAGGGCGTCATCCACGCCCGCGACTACGTGCTGATGGACTACGACATCCGCGCCGAGCAGATCGAACAGGCCAGCAAGCTCACGCCCGGCATGGAGGGGCCGACCATCTCGCCGCTGCACCGCGAGGGGTGGGTGGCCGTCCGCACGATGGTGCCGCGCAGGGGGCACCAGCAGGTGATGGACCAGCTCTGGGAGATCGGCGCCCGCGCCATCCTGGTCACGGACATCTACGCCTGCAGGCTATAGCGCCCGGCCGCGGGGAGTACCATTCTCGTCACTGTGCGTGACGAACTGATCTCCCGCCGGCGGGTGCTGGTCGGCGGCGCCCTCGTCGGGGGCGCCGCCCTGTCAGGCGCCGGCTTCGTGGGCGGGGTCGCCTTCGGCCGCGCGGTGCCCGCCGTGCCCGAGCGCCGCGCGCCCCGCGAGCTGCGGGAGCCGGTGAGCGCGGAGCGGGCCTGGGCGGCGCTGTCGGCGGGCAACAGGCGCTGGATGGCGGGCAGGGCCCGCCATCCCCACCAGGACCCCTCCCGCAGGCGCTACGTCGCCACAAGCCAGCATCCCTACGCCGTCGTGCTGTCCTGCATCGACTCCAGAGTGCCGCCCGAGGTCGTCTTCGACGTGGGCGTCGGCGACCTGCTGGTGGTGCGGACGGCGGCGCACACCCTCGACCCCCTGGTGCTGGGCGCCGTCGAGTACGGCCCCGAGGAACTGGGCGTCCCCCTGGTCGTGGTGCTCGGCCACCAGCGCTGCGGCGCGGTCACCGCCGCCGCCCACGCCATCCGCGACCGCGTCACGCTGCCCGGAGACCTGCAGCGCATCGTCGAGGCGCTGCGCGGGGTCTACACCCCCGACATCGAGCGGATGATCGCCGCCCACACCCGCGACACAGTCGCCAGGCTGCGCCCGCTGCTCCCGCACGTGGTGGGCGCCCGCTACGACCTCGACTCCGGCGGGGTGACCAGGCTCGTCTGACAGACGGCCGCGCAGCTCTCATCGGAGCGCGGCCACGGCCTTGACGGCCCTGTCGACCTGCTCGGGGCTGGTCAGGATCGAGGTGCCGAAGCGGAGGTAGACCTGCAGGTAGGGCGTGGTGCTGGTGAGGATGCGCTGGGCGCGCAGGCGCTCGACCGCCTGGAAGGGCGTGACGCCGTCGATCTCGCAGCAGACCAGACCCGCCGACAGCTCCGCGCTCATCGGGGTGATCAGCCGCACCCGTGGGTCGGCGGCCAGGCCCTCCTTGAGGCGGGTGGCCAGCTCCAGCGTCCGCGCCTCGATCTTGTCCTTGCCGATCGAGGTCTGGAAGGCGAACGCCTCGGCCATCGCCCAGCGGTGCTCGTAGGCCTTGTAGCCGCCGGGGGTGTTGATGATCCCTCCTGGGCCCGTGGGGGCGGTGCGGCCGAACCAGGCGCGGAAGGTCTGGTTGCTGAAGCTCGGGACGATCGGGGCGACGCTCTCCCACTGCCTGCCGTACAGGATGCCGGTGCCGCGCGGGCCGAACAGCCACTTGTGGGTGCCGGTGGCCAGGAAATCGCAGCCCAGGTCGGTGACGGAGTCGGCCAGAGCGCCGAAGCCGTGCACGCCGTCGACGCACAGCAGCGCCCTGTCGCGCTCGTCGCGGCCGCGGTTGGCCTCGGCGAGCGCGTCGGCGATGGCGCGGATCGGCAGCCGCACCCCGGTGCTCGAGTGCACCCAGGTGACGGCGACGATCCTGGTGCGCGGCGTGAGGCCGGCCCTGATCGCGCTCACGATCTGGTCGGCGCTCGCCTTGGCCGCATCGTCGTACAGGCGCACCCTGTGGACCTTCGCGCCGGTGCGCTCGGCGAGCATGCGCAGGTTGTCGTGGGTGGCCATGAAGTCGTGCTCGGTGGTGAGCACCTCCTGCCCTGGACGCAGGCGCAGGCCGGAGTAGAGCAGGCTCAGCGCCATCGTGGTGCTGTCGGTCAGCGCCACCTCGCCCTCCTCGGCGCCGACGAAGCGTTCGGCGGCGGCCCTGGTGGCGGCCTCGCGGTCCTCCGCCTCGAGATATCCGGCGGTGTCGGCGTCGAGGGCGTCGCGGTGGCGCTGGATGGCCTGCCGTACGGGGGCGGGATGGGCGGCCAGGACGAAGGCCGCGAAATTGGCGATCTCGGGATCGAGGGCGAACTGGGCGCGCACGGCCTCCCAGCCCTCCTTCGGTGGCGTGGTGCGAGTAGTCGTCGGGGTCGTGGTGGTGCAGCCCGCGAGGGTCGCGCTCGCCCCGCCCAGCAGCAGCGTCCGCCTGTTCAGCACGATTCCCTTCTAGCACGCTAACGTGCCGATGTGGGACGACCAGCCAAGTTCGCGGCCGACCAGATCCTCGACGCCGCCGCCGCCCTCGCCGCCGAGGGCGGTCACGAGGCCGTCACCGTCACGGCCATCGCCGCACGTCTCGGCGCGCCCAGCGGGTCGGTCTATCACCGGTACGGCTCGCGCGACCTGCTGCTCGCGCATCTGTGGATCAGGGCGGTGCGCCGCTTCCAGGAGGGCTTCCTGCTCGCCGCCCGCGAGCCCGACCTCGCCCGGGCGGTGCGCGCCGCGGCCTCGCACGTGGCCGGGTGGGCCGCCGAGCACCCTGACGAGGCGCGGCTGCTGCTCGCGCACAACGTGGCCGAGCTGCGCGAGCGCTGGCCGTCCGAGCTGGGGGAGGAGCTCGAAGGGCTCAACACGGCGGTCGCCTCCGCGCTGCGCGACCTGGCCGCGCGACTGCCTGGCCAGGCGCTGGAGAGAGTCACGTTCGCGCTGGTCGACGTGCCTGTCGCGGCCGTGCGACGGCACGTGCTCGCCGGACGGCCGGTGCCGGCGTCCGCCGTACGGCTGGCGGAGACCGCCGCCCTCGCGGTAGTTTTAGAGAGTGATCTCTAAAACTGTGGACCGCCTCTACGAGGCCTTCGCGGCCGGCGACGCCGCGGCGCTGTCCGCCACCCTCCACCCCGACCTGGTCCTGAGGGTCAGCGACGGCATGCCGATGGGCGTCGGCGGCGAGCACCACGGGCCGCGCGGCGCCCTGGGCGGCTGCTGGGGCGTCATCTTCGGCGCATACGACACCAGGCCCGTCCCCGAGGAGCAGGTGTGGGCCGGTGACGACAGGGTCGTGGTGTTCGGGCACTACCGGGGCGTCTCGCGGGCCACGGGTCAGCCCTTCGAGGCCGCCTTCGCCCACGACCTGAAGCTCAGGGACGGGTTGATCGCCGGCTTCACCCAGATCACCGATACGGCCCGGTGGCCGCGCGCATGAGGTCGCTCACCCTGACGACGCCGAGGCACCTGCCCACCTCGTCCGTCACCACCAGGTCGTCGTAGACGCGGGCGCTGTCCTGCCCCGCGACCTGCATGGCGGCGATGGCAGGCGTCGTCCTGGGCACCGTTCTCGGCGGATCGGCCAGGCGCAGCGCGGGCTTCTTGCCGTGCAGGGCGTGCCCGTAGCGGCCGGCGATCGACAGCAGGAAGCGGCTGCGGTCCAGGCTGCCCTCGGGGCGCTGGTACTCGTCCACCAGGATCACGCTGGTGATCGAAGGCTCGGTGCCGAACGCCTCCACCACCTCCTCGGACGTCGCCCTCTCCGGCAGCGTCACCGCCGGCAGCAGCAGCTCCTGCACCCTGGGGCCGAGCATGAGGTCCGTCCGCGACGGCTTGCGCACGGGCAGCGGCACCCGTACCCGCCCGTCGGGGCCCGGGCGAAGGAGCGGGCCCTCGGCCAGCCGTACGCCCCAGCTCCTGACCGTGGCCAGCTGCGCCTCGCCGGTGATGCCGGGGGTCAGCACGTGCGCGCCGATCCCGCGCGCGAGCGTCGCCAGCGCCTCGCCCACGGCCGTTCGCCTGTGGTCGTCCGGCACCCTGGCCACCAGCTCGGGGGCGAGCACGATCAGGTACGGCGCGGCCTCGGTGACCAGCTCCATCGGCAGGCTGCCGACCCCCATGCCGCCGAAGGCGACGAGGTAGCCGATCGCCCTCAGCCCGTCGAGGCCGACGAGCAGCGCCCGCCTGTCGGCGTCCTGACAGGGGCCGTGGACCTTGAGTATCACCTCCCTCGGCCGTCTGCCCGACCTCCTGAGGGCCTCGTGCAGCGGGGCGAGAGCTCCCGAACCGCCGATGACCATGTGGGTGGGCAGGTCGAGGAGGAGGGGCAGAGTGCCGGGGGCGAGCTCGGAGGCGCCTGGCGGCACGTGCAACGCGATGACACCGCCGGTCTCGAGATCGACCACTGGGGAGACCGAGGCGGAAGCTTCCGGGTCGTGCGGGGGAAGCAGGGGAGTCTGAAGAGACACCTCCACATTGTGGGCGCCTCTCACCAGCTCCATAAGGCGCACGGCGCGAAGTTCACCGATATTTCGCCATGAGTTCCGAGGTCAACCCGGCTCTCACTCCACCGATGGGAGCCAGGCTCGCAACGCACACGCTCCTCCTCTGCCGGGGCGGCGGATCGGTGCCACCCGGTACGCTGCGACGGTGAAGGCAAGGCCCGCGAAGGGCGGGGGTCGCTGGGTCGCGGTGCCGCCCGAACGCCTCCAGCGCTGGATCGACGGGTTCGCCGACAGGCACGGTCCCTTCGAGTCCACGGGCGACGACCACGTCGTACGGCTGGCCGCCGCCGACGGCGCGCTCGCCGAGTGCCACGCGCCCTTCCCCCCGCTGCCGCAGGGAGCGCCGCGCGTGGCCACCCTGGTCACCCACGCCCGCGCCGAGCGCCTGGTCGGCGTGGTGCTCGTCCGTCTCGGCGGTTACGCGGCGGGCGTCTTCCATGGCAGCAGGCTGATCGCCTCCAAGGTCGACTCCCGCTACGTCCAGGGGCGCACGGCCGCGGGCGGCTGGTCGCAGCAGCGGTTCGCCAGGCGCAGGCAGAACCAGGCCGGGCAGACCTACCAGGCCGCCGCCGACACCGCCCTGCGGGTGCTGTCGCCGCACCTGGACGGCATGGCCGCGGTGGTGTTCGGCGGCGACCGCAAGGCCGTCGACCTGATGCGGGCCGAGCGGAGGCTCGCCCCGCTGTTCGCCCTGGAGGCCGAGCCGTTCCTCACGGTGCCCGACCCCAGGCTGGTGGTGCTCCAGGAGACGCCGGCGCAGTTCCGCGCCGTCAGGATCCACGTCACCGACCCGCCGTGACGGGGTCCCCGACCGGCGGTCGCCCGTCAGGAGGGGCGGGTCACGGGCTCGCGCTGACGCGGACCGCGTCGGCCACGACGTAGCCCGTCGCGGAGGTCCATCTGCTCACCCCCACCACGTTGTAGGTACCCGCGTTCAGCGTGAACGTGCCGAGCGAGCGCCACTGCCCGCCGCCCGTGCGCTGGTCGAGGAGGACCGTCCTGGCGCCTCCCGCCGCCGACACGATGTACGGCGTGGCGCTGTTGTAGCCGGGGTCGGCCGGATGCCACACCTCCACCCGGTAGCTGCCCGTGGCGGGTACGGCCGCGGGGAACCACGCCGGGTCGCTGGCCGCGACAGGAGCGGCGAACCGGTAGTCGGCGCCGTGGCGCTGCGCGGAGTAGGCGGAGGTGCCCCACGCCGAGCTCGCGGAGGGGCCGTCGACCACGACGCTGAACGCCCCGCTCTCCTGGTGCGTCCTGCTGAGGGCGCTCACGTGGTAGGTCCCCTGCCCCGAGGAGGGGTCGGTGAAGGAGGTCCCTCTCGTGGTCCCGAGCAGGTTGCGGGCGTCGGTGACCAGGCAGGGGTCGGCCGCCTCTCCCCGGTAGACCGCGTAGGAGGCCGCGCCGGTGCCCTGCCACGACACCGTCGTGCCCCCCGGCCCCTGGGTGACCGAGGTGATCGTGGGAGCGGGCGGGGCGCCCGCCGTCCCTCTGGGCGGGATCAGGGCCGGCCTCGAGTAGTGGTCGGCCACCACCCTGGAGAAGCCGCCCAGCCGGTCGGCGCGCACGTCCTTCGCGCTGAAGTAGACGTCGCCGAGCATCTCGGGATGGGCGCGGTTGACCCGCAGGTGGTCGCTGAGCTCGGCGGGGTCCTGCCAGGCGGGGTCCTGCCCTGAGGCGCCCGTCCTGTAGGCGGCCTGTCCCGCGTACAGCTGCACGCCCGTGCCCCTCACCACCTCCGACCACCAGGCCGTCAGCACCGCGTAGTCGGCCGCGGCGTGGCCGATGTGCCAGTAGAGCTGCGGTGTCAGGTAGTCGACCCAGCCCTGCTTCACCCAGCGGCGGCTGTCGGCGTAGATGGAGTCGTAGGACTGCAGGCCCGAGGTGCGCGAGCCGAGCGGGTCGGTGGAGGCGTTGCGCCAGATGCCGAACGGGCTGACGCCGAAGGCGACGTGCGGCTTGGCGGCGTGGATGCGCTCGTCCAGCTCGCGCACCAGCAGGTTGACGTTGTCGCGCCGCCAGTCGGCGACGTTGGAGAAGCCGCCGCCGTACTGCGCGAACGTGGCCGAGTCCGGGATGGCCTGCCCGCTGACCGGATACGGGTAGAAGTAGTCGTCGAGGTGCACGCCGTCCACGTCGTAGCGGGTGACGGCGTCCATGATGGCGTCCTCGATGAAGTCACGGACCGTGGGGATGCCGGGGTTGTAGTAGAGCTTGCCGCCGTAGGCGAAGCGCCACCCCGGGTTCTTCCTGGCGGGGTGACTGGCGACGAGGCGGCTCGGGTCGTCGTGGTTGGCCACGCGGTAGGGGTTGAACCACGCGTGGAACTCCAGGTTACGGGCGTGCGCCTCGGCGACCATGAACGCCAGCGGATCGTAGCCGGGGTTGCCGCCCTGGGTGCCGGTCAGCCACTGCGACCACGGCTCGTACGGCGAGGGCCACAGCGCGTCGGCTGTGGGTCTGACCTGCACGATGACGGCGTTCATCCGCTTCTGGACGGCCAGGTCGAGCCAGGAGCGGAACTCGGCCTGCTGGGCGGAGACCGACAGCCCCGTCCTGCTGGGCCAGTCGATGTTGGCGACCGAGGAGATCCACATCGCCCTGAACTGACGCTTCGGCGTGGCCGGGTCGGGGACGCACGCGGCGGAGGTGGCGGAGGTGGCGGAGAGAGCGGCGGCGGAGGGAGCGGCGGGGGAGACGAGGGCGGTGAGCACGAGGGCGAGGAGAGCCGCTAATCGGGTCACAGCTCGCATGGTGACGATCGGCGGGCGGCTCGACAAGACCCGGAAGGCGAAAATTTTCATCTACTGGCTATGTAATGTCAATTATCGACATCAGTCATGAACCCTCTTATGGTGCAAGGGGACACCCCCCTTGCACGAGGAGCGCTCATGCGCCGATTAGTCGCCCTTGTCGCTACCGCCCTCTCCGCCCTCCTCATCCTCGCCGCGCACCCCGCTCACACCGCCCTCGCCGACCGGGACCCCCTGCGCGCGGCCTTCGACAAGGCCGCCGCCGCCCACGACGTCCCGCGAGACCTGCTGGCCGCCATCGCCTACGCCGAGACGCACCTCGACGGCCACGACGGCAGCCCCAGCGCCAGCGGCGGCTACGGCGTGATGCACCTGGTCAGCAACCCCACCACGCACACGCTGGAGAAGGCCGCCGAGCTCACGGGCCTGCCGGTGGAGAAGCTGCGCGCCGACACGGAAGCCAACATCCTCGGCGGCGCCGCCGTCCTTCGCTCCATCGCCGACGAGCTCGGCCTCGACGAGGCGGCCAGGAAGGACGAGGGCCGCTGGTACCGCGCCGTCGCCAGGTACGGCAACGCCTCCACCCCCGAGCTCTCACGCCTGTACGCCGACGCCGTCTACGAACTGCTCGGGCTGGGCTTCAAGGCCAAGGGCCTGCGCGTGGCGCCCCGCGAGGTCACCGCCGACAGGGGAGAGTACGCCGCGGCGCAGGACCTGAACGCCAGGGCGGTCGCGGCCAGCCCTGACTACCCGAACGCCAGCTGGGTTCCGGCCAACTCCGGCAACTACACCGCCTCGAGCCGCCCGTCGAGCTACGCCATCGACCGGGTGATCGTTCACGTGACCCAGGGCTCCTACGCCGGCACCATCTCCTGGTTCCAGAACCCGAGCGCCAACGTCTCGGCCCACTACGTGATCCGCTCCTCCGACGGCGCCACCACGCAGATGGTCCGCGACAAGGACGTCGCCTGGCACGCGGGCAACTGGAGCTACAACACCCGCTCCATCGGCATCGAGCACGAGGGCTGGGTCAGCGACGCCTCCTGGTTCACCGACGCGATGTACCGCGCCTCGGCCGCGCTGACCCGCCACATCTGCGACAAGTACGGCATCCCCAAGGACCGGACCCACATCATCGGGCACAACCAGGTTCCCGGCGCCACGCACACCGACCCAGGCCCGCACTGGAACTGGACCACCTACATGTCGTACGTGACCGGTGGTGGCGGCGGCACCTGGTCGGCCACGGTCGACAACTCGGGCGCCTTCACCGCCAGCGCCAACTGGGGCACCTCGTCCTACTCCGCCCAGCGCCACGGCGCCGACTACCGCTTCGCGAGCCCGGTCGCGGCCAGCGACCCCGCCTGGTTCAGGGCCAACCTGCCCAGCACCGGCAGCTACCGGGTCGAGGTCTGGTACCCCTCCGACCCCGGCTACAACAGCTCGGCGCCGTACATCGTCGCCACGTCGAGCGGCAATCAGACGGTCTTCGTGGACCAGCGCTCGGGCGGTGGAGGCTGGCGCAGCATCGGCACCTTCACGCTCAACGCCGGTGACCGCGACGTCGTCGGCGTGAGCCGCTGGACGTCGGGCGTGGGCTACGTCGTCGCCGACGCCGTCCGGATCACCCGCCTCTGATCCATCCGAGGGTACGGCACGCGACCTCGCGCGTGCCGTACCCTCTCATCATGAGGCCTTAAGACGATTCAAAAAGATCATGCCTCCCGCTATGATGAGCCCCGTTCACAGCGGGGAAGGCTTCGTGAGGATCAATGGCCACCACGAACATCAAGGAGGTCGCGCAGCTGGCGCGCGTCTCCGTGGGCACGGTGAGCAACGTGCTCAACCGCCCCGAGATCGTCTCTCCCGCCACGAGAGAGCGGGTCTTCGCGGCGATCCGCCAGCTGGGTTTCGTCCGCAACGAGGTCGCCCGCCACCTGCGGGTCGGGCGCAGCCGCACCGTCGGGCTGGTCGTGCTCGACGTGGCCAACCCCTTCTTCGCCGACGTCGCGCAGGGCGCGGAGGCGCTGGCCGACGAGCACGACACCATGGTCGTGCTGTGCAACAGCGCGGCCAGCCCGCACAGGGAGCGCCGCCATCTCGACCAGCTCGAACAGCAGCGCGTGCTCGGCATCCTGATCACGCCCGTGGAGGCCGACAACCCCAGGCTGCTCCAGCTCGCCGCGAGGGGAACCCCTGTGGTCCTGGTCGACAGGGCCGCTCACGGGAGCCAGTGCTCGGTGTCGGTGGACGACAGGCTGGGCGGCAGGCTCGCCGGCAACCACCTCATCGAGCAGGGGCACAGGCGCGTCGCCTTCGTCGGAGGGCCGCTCTCCTTCCAGCAGGTCGCCGACCGTCACGCGGGCATCACCAGCGCCGTCGAGGCGGCCGAGGGCGTCGTGCTCGAGACGCTGTCGATGCCCGCGCTGAGCATCGCCGAGGGCAGGGCAGCGGGGGAGCGCGTCGCCGCGCTGCCGCCGCCGTCCAGGCCGACGGCCGTGTTCTGCGCCAACGACCTGCTCGCGCTGGGCTTCTTCCAGGCGATGACCACGCAGGGGGTGCGGGTGCCGCACGACGTGGCCATCGTCGGCTACGACGACATCGACTTCGCCGCCGCCTCGGCGGTGCCGCTCTCCTCCGTCAGGCAGCCGCGCGACCTGCTCGGCCGTACGGCGATCGACCTGCTGCTCGAAGAGGTCGAGGAGCCCGACAGGCACAGCCACAGACAGGTGATCTTCCAGCCTGATCTGGTGGTGAGGGAGTCCAGCCTCCGACCGGGAGCCGGCACGTGACAGAGCTGTATCGCAACGCACTGGCAGGCCCCTCCGACCTGGAGGGCTTCCGCCTCGAGGGCGACGGGGCGCTGTCCTTCCCCCAGGGCAGGCTGCGCCTGGAGAGCCTGCGCCCGCCCGAGGACGGCCAGGCGGCCAACATCGTGCTGTGGTGCCCGGACGACTTCCCCGCCGACGTCACCGTCGAGTGGGACTTCTGGCCGGTGCGCGAGCCTGGCCTGTGCATCATGTTCTTCCACGCCAGAGGCAGGCGGGGCGAGGATCTGTTCGACCTGGCCCCGCGCACGGGGCCCTACGAGCAGTACCACCACGGCGACCTCGACGCCTACCATGTCTCGTACTTCCGCCGCATGTGGCCGTCGGAGCGCTCGTTGCACACCTGCAACCTGCGCAAGAGCTACGGTTTCCACCTCGTCGCGCAGGGCGCCGACCCCCTGCCCGCGGTCATGGACGCCCAGGGGCCCTATGCCATGAAGCTGACGATCAGCCGGGGGGAGATCTCCTTCCAGGTCAACGGCCTGACCTCCTTCACCTGGAAGGACGACAGCCCGCTGACCGGCGGCAAGATCGGGTTGCGGCAGATGGCCCCGATGATCGGCGAGTACGCGAATCTGCGGGTTTCGACTCATTGACTTTGAGTCGATTCAACACTACGTTCGCAGCACCAACCGCCGTTCACCCGCTTTTTACAGGGCAGGAACCCCGGTGCAACTCTTCATCCCCTTTGGCCGCTCCACCTTCACCGGTGGTGCGACATGACCGGCTCCACCTGGTTGACCAGGCTCTACTCGGCCTGTGACGAGGTGCTGTGGGCGGTCAGGCTCAACCTGCTCTGGATCGTGTTCACCCTCGCGGGCGGCGTGGTCCTGGGGCTCGGTCCCGCCACCGTCGCGGCGTACACGCTGGCGCGGCGGCACGCTGAAAATGAAACGATTCATAGCTGGCGCGAATTTCTCGACGTCTACCGGCGGGAGTTCGTCAGGGGCTCGTTGCTCGTGCTGCCACCAGCGGCGCTGGGCACCGTCCTCGCGGGCAACTACCTGTACTTCTCTGCTCTGGGCCCGGCGGGCGAGGCCCCGAGGGCGGCGACCCTCGTGGCGCTGCTCGTGCTGGTCGTCATCACCGCCCACCTGCTGCCCCTGTACGTCCGCTACGACCTCAGGCTGCCCGCCTACCTGGTCAAGGCTTCACTGTTCGCGCTGGTCCGTCCCGCCTCCACGATCGTGCTGCTGTTCGTCTTCGTGGCGGTGGTCTATGCGGGCGCGACGCTGCCGATCCTCGCCCTCGCCGTCGGCGCGGGAGCGTGGATCCAGCTGAACACCTGGCTCTGCCTGCGCTTCTTCGCGGAGAACGAAGCGCGTCTGCATCCGAAAGGAAACTGATGAGCACATCCCCCCGCCGCCTCCTGGCCGGTGTGTTAACGCTAACAGCCGCTCTCCTCGCCGCCGCCTGTTCGGGCGGAGGAGCAGGCGAGGGTCAGGGCGGCAACAGCACGCTGACCATGATGGTCCCGCTGTTCGGCACGGCTCCCAACCCCTCGGGTGAGATCCAGCAGGCCGTCGAGAAGCTGACCGGCAAGAAGCTCCAGATCACCTGGGTGCCCAACGCCGACTACCCCGACAAGACCAACGTCACGCTGGCCTCGGACAAGATCCCTGACGTCATGGTCATCCAGGACAACAAGGGCCCGTCCTTCGTCAAGGCCGCCGAGGCAGGCGCGTTCTGGGACCTGACCGACAAGCTGGACAAGTACCCGAACCTCAAGCCCAGGAACGAGCAGGTCAGGCTCAACTCCTCGACCAACGGCAAGAACTACGGCATCTACCGCATCAGGCCGCTGCTGCGCTCGGCGGTGCTGCTGCGCAAGGACTGGCTGGACAAGCTCGGCCTGGAGCTGCCCAAGACCACCGACGACCTCTACAACGTGGCCAAGGCTTTCACCGAGAAGGACCCCGACGGCAACGGCAAGAAGGACACCTACGGCCTCATCATCCCGAAGTGGCCGACCCCGATCTTCAACTCCTCCAACCCGTTCAACGCCATCGACGTCTGGTTCGGCGCCCCCAACGGCTACGGCATGCGCGACGGCAAGCTCGTCCCCGAGTTCGACACGCCTGAATTCATGGAGGCCAACCGCTACATGAAGAAGATGGTCGACGAGGGCCTGGTCAACCGCGACTTCGCCACTCTCGACACCGCCAAGTGGAACGACCCGTTCGTCCAGGGCAAGGGCGGCATCATCATCGACGTCAACGTGCGGGCCACCCAGCTGTACAGCCTGCTCAAGGAGCAGGACCCGGACGGCTACGCCAAGAAGCTGGCGATGACCGGCAACCTCTCGCGCCCAGACGGCAAGAAGTTCTCGCTCCCCTTCACCGGCTTCAACGGCATCGTCGCGATCTCCAAGCAGAACATCAGGACCGAGGCCCAGCTCGACGACGTGCTCAAGGCTCTGGACCGGCTGGCCTCCAAGGAGGGCGCGAGGCTCGTCAACAACGGCATCGAGGGGCGTAACTACAAGGTCGAGGACGGCTACGCCGTACGGATCAACGAGAACGACCCCGCGGTCAAGACCATCAACAACGACGTCGACTACGCCTTCATCCAGCTGGGCACCACGTCGAGCGTCGGCGTGGCGGGCGACGCCTACGAGCTCAGGCCGGCGAGCGAGGCGGAGCGGGAGAACCTCAAGCTGCGCAAGGAGCTGGAGGAGCTCGACCTGCAGACGGCGGTGCACGACCCGGCGCTTCCCTACATCTCTCCGACGCTGACGGCCAAGGGCGCGACCCTTCACCCGATCGTCACCGACGCCAGGGTCAAGTACCTGGCGGGAGAGATCACCGAGGAGCAGCTCAAGGCCGAGATCAAGCGCTGGTACGACAGCGGCGGCACGCAGGTCGTCACCGAACTGGGCGCCCTGGTCGCCAAGGCCGGTAACTGATTCGCCAGGGGGCTCGGGAACAGTCCCGAGCCCCCGCGTCACGAAAGGAGGCCGCTTTGGCCACCGACCTGGCGCCGCCTCCCGTGAAGGCGGTCCCACGAAAGCCGAGGCGCCGAGACAGGCTGTCGGTCGGCGCCGCGCTGCTGCGCTACCGCTGGCTCTACCTCATGCTCCTGCCCGGTCTCGTCTACTTCGCGATCTTCAAGTATCTGCCGATGTACGGCCTGACCATCGCCTTCCAGGACTTCGTCCCCTTCCTCGGCTACTCCGGCAGCGAGTGGGTGGGCCTGGCCCACTTCCAGGACCTGTTCACCGGCCCCGACTTCGGCCGCCTGCTCGGCAACACGCTGATCCTCGCGCTCCTGATGATCGTCTTCGCCTTCCCCGCGCCGATCATCGTCGCCCTCATGCTGAACGAGCTGAGGTTCAACGTCCTCAAGCGCTCGATCCAGTCCCTGGTCTACATTCCCCACTTCCTGTCGTGGACCATCGTCGCGTCGTTGACCTACCTGCTGTTCTCGGTGGACTTCGGCGTGATCGCCAACTGGATCCACGGCTTCGTCGGCGGCGCCAAGGTCGACTACGTCGCCCAGGCCGAGTGGTTCAGGCCCATCATC
This sequence comes from Nonomuraea recticatena, assembly GCF_039533245.1. Classification (NCBI taxonomy): domain Bacteria; kingdom Bacillati; phylum Actinomycetota; class Actinomycetes; order Streptosporangiales; family Streptosporangiaceae; genus Nonomuraea; species Nonomuraea recticatena. The sequence continues at coordinate 119,138 of NZ_BAAATE010000018.1, forward strand.
GTCATGCAGACGCTGTGGAAGTCGACCGGCTGGGGCACGATCATCTATCTGGCCGCGCTGGCCGGTGTGAACGCCGACCAGTACGAGGCCGCCCGCATGGACGGCGCAGGGCGCTGGCGGCAGTTCTGGCATGTGACGCTGCCCGCGATCCGCCCGACGATCGTCGTCATGGCCATCCTCACCTCGGGCAACCTGCTGGACGCCAGCTTCGAGCAGCTCTGGCTGATGACCAACTCGCTCAATCGCTCGACCGCCGACGTGTTCGACACCTTCGTCTACTACGTCGGAATCACGCAGGGCGGCTACAGCTACGCGACCGCCGTGGGCCTGTTCAAGGGCGTCGCCGGCGTCGTGCTGATCTTCGGCTGCAACTGGCTCGCCAAGCGCCTCGGTCAGCGTGGACTGTTCTAAAGGAGTTCGTATGTCAGCCAAGAAGTCGGTGGGTCACCACACCTCCGTCGGCAGCCGCGTCTTCGACGCACTCAACATCATGCTGCTCGTGGGCCTGGCCCTGGTCACGGTCCTGCCGCTGCTCTACGTCCTGGCCGGCTCGTTCGCCACCGAGTCGGAGATCGCCTCGCGGCCGTTCTTCCTCTGGCCGGAGAAGTTCGTCACCAGCACCTACGAGTACATCTTCGCCACCGACACCTTCGTCCGCGCGCTGATCACCACGATCGTCGTGACGGCCGTGGGCGCGGCCGTGCAGGTGATCCTCACGCTGACGATGGCCTACCCGCTGGCCAAGCGCTATCTGCCGGGCCGCACGCTGGTGCTCAACCTGGTCATCTTCACCCTCGTCTTCAGCGGCGGCATGATCCCCACCTACCTGGTGGTGCGCGACCTCGGACTGCTCAACAGCTACTGGGCGCTGATCCTGCCGCTGGCGATCAACCCGTTCTACCTGATCATCGTCAAGAGCTTCTTCCAGGAGCTTCCGCAGGCGCTGGAGGAGGCGGCGCGCATCGACGGCTGCAACGAGATGGGCGTCTTCTTCAAGATCGTGCTGCCGCTGTCGAAGCCCATCATCGCGACGTTCTCGCTGTTCTACGCGGTGGGCATCTGGAACGACTACATGTCGCCGCTGCTCTACATCGACGACAACAGCAAGTGGACGCTCCAGGTGATCGTCAGGCAGCTCACCAGCGCCAACGCCGAGAACGCCCTGGCCTCGCTCGACTCGGTCTTCTTCCCCGTGGAGGGCCTGAAGTTCGCCGTCGTCGTCATCGCCACCCTGCCGATCCTGTTCTTCTACCCGTTCCTGCAGAAGCACTTCGCCAAGGGTGTGCTGATCGGGTCGGTGAAGGAGTAGTGGCGATCCTGCTGGCCGGCGACTCGACGGTGGCCTCCTGCCCCGCGTGGGAGGCGCCGATGTCGGGCTGGGGCGCGCAGCTCGGCGCGTTCGTCTCGAGCCCCGTGCGCAACTTCGCCAAGGGCGGCGCGACCACGGCGAGCCACCGGGCCGAGGGGCTGTGGGCGGCACTGCTGCGTGAGGCGGGACCAGGCGACCTCGTCGTGATCCAGTTCGGCCACAACGACCAGAAGGATCCGGCGATCACCTATCAGGAGAACCTGCGGGTGTTCGTCGAGGAGGCTCGCGCCACGGGCGCGAACCCGATCCTGTGCACTCCCGTGCAGCGGCGCAGGTTCGAGGGGGAGCGCCTCGTGCCCACCCACGGCGACCTGCCCCGCCAGGTGCGCGAGCTGGCCGGGCGGGAGGACGTGCGGCTCGTCGACCTCACGCGGGCCACCACCGAGCTCTACGAGCGGCTCGGCCCCGAGGAGTCCAGGTCGCTGTTCACCTGGTTCGGGCCGGGCGAGCATCCGCTCTACCCCGGCGGGATCAGCGACGACACCCACTTCAACTTCCGCGGCGCCGACGCTGTGGCCGCGATCGTGGCGAGGGAGCTTCCATGACGACGCCGACGCCGCTGCACTGGCTGGAGGAGCCGAGGAGACAGGGCGTGACCTGGGGGGTGCCCTGGCCGCGCGGCGCCGTCGGCTCCCACGAGCCCTTCGCCATGGCCGACGGCACCCCGGTGCAGAGCTGGGTGACCGCCACCTGGCCCGACGGCTCGGTCAAGTGGTCTGCTCACGCGATCGGGCCGCAGGCCGTACCGGCGGGCTCGTACGAACTGCTGGCGGGCGGCGAGCCCGCCGCGCCGGAGCGGCCCGTGACCGTGACCAGGGAGAGCGGCCTGGTGCGGGTCGCCACCGGCGAGCGCGAGTGGACGGTGGCCGAGACGGGCGGCACGCTGATCAGCTCGATCCGCCTCGGCGGCCGCGAGCTGGCGCGCGAGGTGCGCCTGGTGAGCCTGCGCCAGGACAGCCCCGACGAGGACGGCTCGCGCGTCCGCCGGCAGGCGAAGGGCCTCGTCCAGCGGGTCGTGGTGGAGCAGGAGGGGCCGGTCAGGGCGGTGCTGCGGCTGGAGGGCCGCCACGGCGACTGGCTGCCGTTCACCGTCCGCCTGTACTTCTACGCCGGCGCCTGCGACGTGCGCGTCGTCCACACCTTCGTCTGGGACGGCGACCCGGAGCGCGACTTCCTGGCCGGGCTCGGGCTGCGCGCCGACGTGGTCATGCGCGACGAGCTCCACGACCGTCACGTGCGGCTGGCGGGGGAGAGCGGCTTCCTCACCGAGGCCGTGCGCGGCCTCACGGGACTGCGCCGCGACCCCGGCCCCGCCGTACGGCAGGCGCAGGTCGAGGGCCGCGCCTGCGGGCCGATCGGCAACCCCGAGGTGGCCGATCGGCTGCACCTGATCCCCGCGTGGAACGACTACACCCTGGATCAGTCCAGCGCCGACGGCTTCACCCTGCGCAAACGCACCGCCCCCGGCCACGCGTGGGTGACGATCCCCTCGGGCACCCGCGCGCAGGGCTACGGCTACGTCGGCGGCGTGAGCGGCGGCCTGGGCTTCGGCCTGCGCGACTTCTGGCGGCTGCACCCCACCCGCATCGACGTGAGGGGCGCGGCCACCGAGCTGGCCACGGCGACGGTGTGGCTGTGGTCGCCGTCCGCGCCCCCCATGGACCTGCGCTTCTACCACGACGGCATGGGCCAGGACACCTTCGCCGAGCAGCTGGAGGGCCTGGAGATCACCTACGAGGACTACGAGCCGGGCTTCGGCGACGCCCGCGGCATCGCCCGCACCCACGAGCTCACGCTCACGGCCTACGAGGCCACCCCCCGCGCCGAGGAGCTGGCCGAGCACGCCACCGCGCTCAACTCTCCAGGGCTGCTGGCCGCCGCCCCCGAGCGGATCCTGCTGGCGGGCGTCTTCGGCGACTGGGGCCTGCCCGACCGGTCGAACGCCGCCCGCGCCGAGATCGAGCAACGCCTGGACCTGCTGTTCGAGCACTACGCGCGCGAACGCGAGCAGCGCAGGTGGTACGGGTTCTGGGACTACGGCGACGTCATGCACACCTACGACGCCGACAGGCACACCTGGCGCTACGACGTCGGCGGCTACGCCTGGGACAACTCCGAGCTCTCGCCCGACCTGTGGCTGTGGTACCAGTACCTGCGCACCGGCAGGGCCGACGTCTTCCGCTTCGCCGAGTCCATGACCCGTCATACGGGGGAGGTGGACGTCTACCACCTCGGCAGGTGGAAGGGCCTGGGCACCAGGCACAACGTGCAGCACTGGGGCTGCTCGTGCAAGCAGCTGCGCATCTCCAACGCCGCCTACCGCCGCTTCTACTTCTACCTGACCGCCGACGAGCGCACCGGCGACCTGCTGGACGAGCTGGCCGCGCCCGAGGAGACCTTCGTCGCGATCGACCCGCTGCGCAAGGTGCGCGACGACGTCTACACCCCCGATCCCTCGGCGCTGTCGGTCGGGCTCGGCGCCGACTGGGGCGCCCTGGCCGCCGCGTGGCTGACCAGGTGGGAGCGGCACGGCGACGAGCGGGCCAGGGACCGCCTGCTGGGCACGATGGCCGACATCGGCGCGCTGCCGCACGGCTTCCTGCACGGCCAGGCCATGCTCGACCTCACCACCGGACGGTTCGACACCGCCGGGCAGGCCCCTGTCACCCTCTCGCACCTGTCGGCGGTCTTCGGGCTGCCCGAGATGTGCGCGGAGCTCATCGCCCTCGACCTGGGCGTCCCCGGCTTCGAGCGGGCCTGGCTCGACTACTGCAGGCTCTACCTCGCCCCCGCCGACGTGCAGGAGGCCGAGCTAGGCCAGGCGCTGAGCGGTGTGTCGCTGGTGCAGGCGCACAGCCGGCTGACCGCCTACGCGGCGGCCCGCACCGGCGACGCCGAGCTGGCCGCGTGGGCCTGGCGCAGGTTCCGCCTCGACGAGGGCGACCAGCTCAACACCAACGCCCTGCAACGCCAGGACGACTGGAGCGCCACGCTCGTCGACGGCCCAGGCGTGCCCGCCCCCGTGATGGAGGCGCCCTTCGTCTCCACCAACGACGCCGCGCAGTACGGCCTGGCGGCCATCCAGAACCTGGCGCTGATCGGCGGGCACCTGTGACCGGGGGAAGCACGGGGCCCGCCCGTCCGTTATGCAGAGGAGGAGGCGTGCCCCTGCCCGTACACTGATCCCCATGCACACTCCCGACTGACCGGCCCCCACGCCGCCATGACCGTCATCCCTATCCCGGGAGTGTCCTTTCCAACATGATCATCGCCAGTGACATCGAGCTGCGCGCGGGCTCGCGCCTGCTCATCGAGAACGCGTCGTTCAGGGTCAACCCAGGAGACAAGATCGGTCTGGTCGGCCGCAACGGCGCGGGCAAGACGACCCTCACCAAGGTCCTGGCCGGTGAGGGGATGCCCGCCGCCGGATCGGTCACCACCTCGGGCAGCGTCGGCTACCTTCCCCAGGACCCCCGCCAGGGCGACCTGCAGGTGCTCGCGCGCGACCGCATCCTGTCGGCCCGCGGCCTCGACGAGGTGCTGCGCAAGCTCCACGAGGCCGAGCTCGGCATGACGAGCGACGACCCGAAGGTGCGCGACAAGGCGGTCAAGCGCTACGGCAGGCTCGAGGACCAGATGCACGTCCTCGGCGGCTACGCGGCCGAGTCCGAGGCGGCCTCGATCGCCTCCAGCCTCGGCCTGCCCGACCGCGTGCTCAAGCAGCCGCTGGAAACGCTCTCCGGCGGTCAGCGCAGAAGGGTGGAATTGGCGCGAATTCTCTTCAGTGGGGCAGAAACTCTCCTTCTGGACGAGCCGACAAACCACCTCGATGCCGACTCAATTGGGTGGCTTCGTGATTTTTTGCGATCACATCAGGGTGGCTTGGTGATCATCAGCCACGATGTTGGTCTTCTTGAAGCGACGGTCAACAAGGTCCTTCACCTCGACGCCAACCGCAGTGTGATCGATATCTACAACGTCGGCTGGAAGGCCTATCTGGCCCAGCGCGAGACCGACGAGAAGCGCCGCAAGCGCGAGCGGGCCAACGCGGAGAAGCAGGCGGGCGCCCTGCTGGCGCAGGCCGACAAGATGCGGGCCAAGGCCACCAAGGCCAAGGCCGCCCAGGACATGATGCGCCGCGCCAACAGGCTGCTGACCGGCACCGAGGAGGTGCGCAAGGGCGACAAGGTCGCCAAGCTGCGCTTCCCCGAGCCGCTGCCCTGCGGCAAGACGCCTCTGATGGCCGACGAGCTGTCGAAGTCCTACGGCTCGCTGGAGATCTTCACCGACGTCAGCATGGCCGTCGACAGGGGCAGCAGGGTCGTCATCCTCGGCCTGAACGGCGCGGGCAAGACCACGCTGCTGCGGCTGCTGGCAGGGGTGGAGCAGCCCGACACCGGCCAGATCAGGCCAGGTCACGGACTCAAGGTCGGCTATTACGCGCAGGAGCACGAGCTCCTCGACGCCGACCGCACGCTGCTGGAGAACATGCGGTCGGCGGGAGGCACGTTCACCGACACCGAGCTGCGCAAGGTGCTCGGCTCGTTCCTGTTCACCGGCGACGACGTCGACAAGCCCGCGGGCGTGCTGTCCGGCGGCGAGAAAACCCGGCTGGCGCTGGCGATCCTGGTGCTGTCGAGCGCCAACGTCCTGCTGCTCGACGAGCCCACGAACAACCTCGACCCGGTCAGTAGAGAGCAGGTTCTTTCGGCGCTAAGGTCCTATTCTGGGGCGATCGTGCTGGTTACGCACGACGAGGGTGCAGTTGAGGCTCTGCAACCCGATAGGGTGATCTTGCTACCTGACGGAACTGAAGACGCTTGGAGCGCTGAATTTTCCGATCTTGTGGCACTTGCCTGATCTTAATTTGAGCGGGTAGGGATCTTTTCCCCTGGAGTAGGTAGCCGATCCCGCTGAAATGACTGATCATGGCGGAGTAACGCTGCGGAAGTCTGGCACTACAGGAGGTACTCGTGGCCGAGACTCTGAAGAAAGGCACCCGGGTGACCGGGGCCGACCGTGAGAAACTGGCCGGCGATCTCAAGAAGCGCTACGCCGCGGGTGAGAGCATCCGCGCCCTGGCCGCTTCTACCGGCCGGTCGTACGGGTTCATCCACCGCATCCTGAGCGAGTCCGGCGTGACTCTGCGCGGGCGCGGCGGGGCCACCCGAGGCAAGTCCAAGCGCTGAGGCCGCCTCGGAAACGCGCGACCGCAGCCGCTCGTCTCCAGTCAGCGTGCCGTCGCGCCCGGGCCTACTAGAACCTCGTTCTAGGGAATTCGGTAGGCTCGGGCGCGACGGACCAGCGACGGCGGGAGTGAGCGATGGCGGAAGCGGTGCTTGGGGGGAGTGCGGAGGACGTCTCCATCAAGGAGGCAGGACTGCGCTACGAGGTGGACGGTGAGATCGCGACGATCACGCTGGATCGACCGGAGAAGCGGAACGCCCAGACGTTCGCTACCTGGTCGGCTCTGGCTCGAATCGGTGACGACCTGCCTGAGCAGGTTCGTATCGTCGTGGTGCAAGGTGAGGGACCGTCCTTCTCGGCAGGGATCGACCTGCGGATGTTCACGCCCGAGGGGGTGCCAGGACAGGGCTCGTTCAGCTCGGTGGCACAACTCGACAACGTCTCGTTCGAGCAGCGGATCGAGCAGGCCCAGCAGGGATTTCTGTGGTTGCGCCGTCCGGAGATCGTCTCCATCGCCGCGGTTCATGGTCACGCCATCGGCGCCGGGTTCCAGCTGGCGCTGGCCTGTGACCTGAGGATCGTGGCCGACGACGTCAAGTTCTGCATGAAGGAGCCCGCACTGGGGCTCGTGCCGGACCTGACAGGGACCAAACCCCTTGTCGATCTGGTCGGAACGGCCAAGGCGATCGACATCTGCCTGACGGCCAGGTTCGTGGACGCGCAGGAGGCGTTCAGGATCGGACTGGCCGAACGCGTCGTCAGCGGCGCAGAGCTGACCCAGGCCGTGCGCGACAAGGCGGCCGAGCTGCTTTCGACCAACCGCGACGCGGCGACGGCGACCAAGCGACTGCTCCAGGGCGCGAGGGGGCGCACCCTGGAGGAGCAGACGGCGGCCGAGAGGGTCGAGCAGGCCGCCAGGATCAAGGCTCTGTTCGCGGTGAGCTGACGCGGGAATCGCGGCGGCTCGCACGACGCTGTGATGGCAGATGGCGATGATGGGCGGGGGCTTCGGGCCCCAGACGATGCGGTCGCTGCGACGTGACGACTCGGTCATGCAGCAGCGGCTGCGTCCCGGCACGGTCAGGCGGATCGCGAGCTACGCCAAGCCCTTCGGCAGGCAGATCACCGCCTTCCTCGTGCTGGTGGTCGCGGGCGCGGTCATCGTGGTCGCCAACCCGCTGCTGATGAAGGCCATCATCGACAACGGCATCCTGCCCAAGCGGCCAGGGGTGGTCATCGGGCTGGCGGTGGCCATCGCCGTCCTCGCCGCCGTCGACGCGGGCCTGACGCTGGCGCAGCGGTGGTTCTCCTCGCGCATCGGCGAGGGTCTCATCTACAACCTGCGCACCGAGGTCTTCGACCACGTGCAGCGCATGCCGGTGGCCTTCTTCATGCGCGCCCAGACCGGCGCGCTGGTCTCCAGGCTCAACACCGACGTCATCGGCGCGCAGCGGGCGCTGACCAGCACGCTGTCGTCGGTCGTCTCCAACGTCATCAGCCTGGTGCTGGTGCTCGGCGCCATGCTGGTGCTGTCGTGGCAGGTCACCCTGGCCGCCCTGGTCCTGCTGCCGGTCTTCGTGCTGCCCGCCAAGTGGGTGGGCAGGCGGATGTCCGTCCTGACCCGCGAGCAGATGCAGCTCGACGCCGAGATGAGCTCGGTGATGACCGAGCGCTTCAACGTGGCGGGCGCGATGGTCGCCAAGCTGTACGGCAGGCCGGAGGAGGAGGCGACGAACTTCGGCGGCAGGGCCGCGAGGGTCCGCGACGTCGGCGTCATCGTGGGCATGTACGGCACCGTGTTCAGGGTCGCGCTCGGCCTGGTCGCCGCGCTGGCCACCGCCCTGGTCTACGGCATCGGCGGCGTCCTGGCCGTCGACGGCTTCTTCGAGCTCGGCACGCTGGTGGCGCTGGCCGCGCTGCTGATGCGGCTCTACGGCCCGCTCACCTCGCTGTCGAACGTGCACGTCGACGTGATGACCGCCCTGGTCAGCTTCGACCGCGTCTTCGAGGTGCTCGACCTCGAGCCGATGGTCGCGGACAAGCCGGGCGCCAGGGCCGTGCCGCCGGGCCCCGTGACGATCGAGTTCGACGACGTCCACTTCCGCTACCCCGCGGCCGAGGAGGTCTCGCTGGCCTCGCTCGAGTCGGTGGCCAGGCAGGACACCGGCCCCTCACACCCCGTGCTCAAGGGCGTCGCCTTCACCGCCGCCCCTGGCAGGCTCATCGCGCTGGTCGGCCCCTCGGGCGCGGGCAAGACCACGATCACCTCGCTGGTCTCCCGCCTCTACGACGTGGACGAGGGCGCGGTGCGCCTCAACGGGCTCGACGTGCGCGACGCCACGCTGGCCTCCCTCCGCGACACCGTGGGCGTGGTCATGCAGGACGCCCACCTCTTCCACGACACCATCGGCGCCAACCTCCGCTACGCCAGGCCGGAGGCCACCGACGAGGAGATCTGGGACGCCCTGCGCGCCGCGCAGATCGCCGACCTGGTCGAGGGGCTGCCCGAGCAGCTCGAGACCGTCGTCGGCGACCGCGGCTACCGCCTGTCGGGCGGGGAGAAGCAGCGGCTCGCCCTGGCCAGGCTGCTGTTGAAGGCGCCGAGCGTGGTCGTGCTCGACGAGGCCACCGCCCACCTCGACTCGGAGTCGGAGGCCGCCGTCCAGCAGGCGCTGAAGACGGCGCTGGCCGGGCGCACCTCGCTGGTCATCGCGCACCGGCTCTCGACGATCAGAGAGGCCGACGAGATCCTCGTCGTCCAGGACGGCAGGGTCGCCGAACGCGGCCGCCACGAGGACCTGCTGGCGCGCGGCGGCCCCTACGCCGAGCTCTACCGCACCCAGTTCAGCCAGCAGTGACGAACGCGGCGCCTCACTGGTAGCCCAGCCGGGTGAGCTCCTCGCGGGCCACCTTCTCCACCAGCTCCCTGTCGGCCGAGCGCAGGCGTGTGCGCCACGAGCCGACCTCGGGGACGCGCGTGCCGTACATGGAGACCCTGGAGACGCGGGTCTCCAGGAAGCTCGACAGCGAGGCGAGGGCCTCGACGGGGGAGAGCGCCAGGTCCTCGTAGCGCAGCGTGAGCAGCTGGTCGGCGGGCAGGTCCCTGCGCAGGGTCGCGCTCAGCCGCACCGCGCTGCGCCAGCGCAGCGCGCACTTGCCCGCCGTCGGCATGCTCTTCCACCTGTCGCGGTGCTCGTCGCGGTTGACCCCCAGGAAGGCGTTGGGGAACTCGGTGTCGTCGCTCAGCATCGACGGCTTGAACCACGACAGGCAGTCGGGGTCGTTGACCATGTCGGCGGTGACGTCGCGGCCGTCGCGGATCAGCTGCACGAAGCGCGCGTCGGGGAAGGCCTGCAGCAGCACCTCGGCGCTGTAGAGCAGGTCGGGGCTGGCGTCGCCGAAGCGCGTGACCGCGGCGGTGGAGACGCAGGGACCGCTGCCTGTCACGCCGCCGGCCTGCCTGCAGGGCAGCGGGCAGTGACCGCACGATCCGGGCAGCACCTGCCAGGACTCGGCCAGAGAGTCGCGCATCACCCGCACCGCGCCCGAACTGCGCGCGATGGAGGGACGGCGGGCGAAGGCGTGCACCACGTGCGCGACCGACTGGCGGCCCATGGTCAGGTGGAAGCCGGGGGAGCGTTTGAGGGCACGCGCGAGCAGGTCCGCGCCGGAGTGCGGAGCACCGAGCAGGAACACCGGCCTGCGGACCTTGATGCCGTTGACCACGAGAATGTGGGGCGGAGGTCGCATACGTCAGGTAAGTGTGACACCGTTTGCGAGGTGAACGAACCGGCCCCGCCCACATCGGTCACCGTGCTCACAGGAGCGGGCATCAGCACCGATTCGGGAATCCCCGACTTCAGAGGGCCCCAGGGCGTGTGGACCAAGGATCCCGCCGCCCAGGCCATGGTCAGCATCGACAGCTACCTGGCCGATCCGCAGGTCCGGCGCAGGGCCTGGCAGGCCCGCAGAGACCATCCCGCCTGGAGCGCCGAGCCCAACGCGGGCCACCGCGCGCTCGTGCTGCTGGAGCGCTCGGGGCTGCTGCGCTCGCTCGTCACCCAGAACATCGACGGCCTGCACCAGAAGGCCGGCTCCACCCGCGTGATCGAGCTGCACGGCACGATCTTCGAGGTGGTGTGCCTGTCGTGCGGGCTCCTCACGCCCATGCGGGAGGTGCTCGACAGGCAGGAGCCCGACCCGCCCTGCCTGCGCTGCGGCGGCATCCAGAAGGCCAACACGATCTCCTTCGGCCAGTCGCTGAAGGAGGAGGTGCTGCGCGAGGCGGTCGCCGCCGCCCGCGAGTGCGACCTGTTCCTGGCCGTGGGCACCTCACTCACCGTCCAGCCGGCCGCCGGGCTGTGCGGCGAGGCGCTGGACGCGGGCGCCGCGCTGGTCGTCATCAACGCCCAGCCCACCCCCTACGACGCGTTCGCCGACCTGGTGATCGACAGGCCGATCGGCGAGGCGCTGCCCGCCCTGGTGAGGGAGCTGATCGATGCGCGCGGGTGACACGGTCGCGATCGTCTCGCCCTCGGGCCCGGCCAACGCGACCCTGCTCGCCAGGGGCGTGCGGCTGCTGGAGGGCCTGGGGCTGAAGGTCGTGCTCGGCGAGCACGTCCTCGACAGGGAGGGCTTCCTGGCGGGCTCCGACGCCGATCGCGCCGCCGACCTGCAGGCCGCCTGGTGCGACCCGGCGGTGTCGGCGGTCTTCTGCTCCAGAGGCGGGTACGGCGCGGCCAGGCTGCTCGACCTGCTCGACTGGGCGGCGATGCGCGAGGCGGGGCCCAAGGTCCTGCTCGGCTCCAGCGACATCACCGCCCTGCACCACGTCGTCGCCACGGAGCTCGGCCTGCCCACGTTGCACGGCCCGATGCCCGCATGCGACGCCGTCACCGACCCTGTCACCTGGGACAACCTCCAGGCCGCGCTGTTCGGCCAGGCGCCGCCCGTCACCGGCGACACGGTGCTGAGGGAGGGCAGGGCCGAAGGGGTCCTGGCAGGGGGCAACCTGTCGCTGCTCGCCTCGCTGTGCGGTACCAGGCACCAGCCCTCCTTCGCCGGCAGGCTCGTTCTCCTGGAGGACATCGCCGAGCATCCCTACCGGATCGACCGGATGCTGACCCAGTTGCTGCAGTCGGGCGTCTTCGACGGTGTGCGCGGCATCGCGCTCGGCTCCTGGGTGGATTGCGGCGACCCGCTGCCCGTGCTCGCCGAGCGGCTCCTGCCGCTCGAAGTGCCTGTCATCGCGGGGTTGCCGGTGGGACACGGCACGCCACAGTGGTCGGTGTGGCTTGGGGCGCTTGGTGTTATCGATACCGAATCGTGCTCCCTGTCTGGTCGGCTTGGCGGCTCGGAGCAGGCAATGTAGAGAGACGGAGAGGGAGATAACCGACGATTTGCGGAGGGCGTGACGCGTGAAGTTCTTCAGGCGTGACCGGGAGCCCTCCCGGAGATCCGTCGAAGACGTCGACCTGGACTCACTCCTGTCGCTGGTGGCCGACTCGCTCGGCTACACCTGCGTCTTCGCCCGCGACGGCGGCTCGCTGACGCTCGGCGGGGGCAGAGAGATCCTGGTCCGCCTGGCGGGTCTGCGCAGGGAGGCGGGCCGCCGTTCCCGCGAGGACTGGCCCGTGCTGGTCTCCGAGCACCTGGCCAACGCCGTCGCGGCGGCCGACGACCTGCTCGACGTGTGCGATCTCGACCAGGTGAAGCCACTGCTGCGCACCAGGGTGGAGTCGGTCGACGCGGTCGAGGACCTCACCAGGGTGGTGGGGCGCTCGCTCAACGGCGACCTGGTCGAGCTGCTGACGGTCGGGGCCCGTTTCGTGCGCCCCGAGGAGGCCGGTTGCTGGCCCATCCCCTCCGGCCAGGCCCTCGACCTGGCGCTGGCCAACGTGCGCGAGGATGAGCGGCTCGCCATCTCCTCCCTCGACCTGTCGGGGCTGCAGGCCTGGCGGCTGTCGGGCCGTACCGTGGCGGCCGCCGCGCACCTGCGCTGGCTCTCGCAGTACGTCTCCGTGCCGGAGGACGGCATGCTGGTCATCCTGCCCGACCCCGCGACGCTGGTGGTCTACCCCGTCGACGGCATCGGGGTGGTGCGCGCCATCGAGCGCATGCGCGTGCACGCCGAGCGCGCGGCGGGCCTCAGCCAGCAGGTCTACTGGTGGCACGAGGGCAGGCTGACCCTGATCAGGGCCGACATCGTGATTCAGGACGGCCAGGCCCGCCTGGTCGTCGCCCCGCCTCCCGAGTTCGCGAGAGTGCTGGCCCGCCTGGCCGCCTAGCTCCCTCGGCAGGCCCGGCGGCTACGACAGCGCGCGGGCGGCGTGGACGAGGGGCACGTGGGAGAAGGCCTGGGGGAAGTTGCCGACCAGGCGGCCGTAGCGGGGGTCGTACTCCTCCGCCAGCAGTCCCACGTCGTTGCGCAGCGTCAGGAGCCTGTCGAACAGCTCGCACGCCTCGTCCTTCCTGCCCTGCATGGCCATCACCTCCACCAGCCAGAAGCTGCAGGCCAGGAAGGCGCCCTCACCTCCAGGCAGGCCGTCGACGTCGTTGTCGGCGGCGACGGGATAACGCAGCACGAAGCCGTCGGACAGCAACTCGTTCTCGATCGCGCTCACCGTGCCGCGCACCCTCGGATCGTCCACCGGCAGGAAGCCCACGATCGGGATCAGCAGCAAGGAGGCGTCGAGCTCGGCCGAGCCGTAGGACTGGGTGAAGGTGTTGCGGACCGGGTCGTAGCCCTTGTCGCAGATCTCGGCGTGGATCTGCGCGCGCAGCGCCTTCCACCGCTCGACGGGCCCCGTGCGGCCGAAGTTCTCGACCTGCCTGATCGCCCTGTCGACCGCCACCCAGCACATCACCTTGGAGTGCGTGAAGTGCCTGCGGGGACCGCGCACCTCCCACAGGCCCTCGTCGGGCTCGTCCCAGTGGTCCTCCACGTAGTCGAGCAGCTCGCGCCCGATGGACCACGCCCTGTCGTCGGGGGCCAGGCCGGAGGTGCGCGCGAGGTAGAGGCAGTTCATGACCTCGCCGTAGACGTCGAGCTGCAGCTGCTCGACCGCGCCGTTGCCGATGCGCACGGGGCGGGAGTCCTCGTAGCCCGCCAGCCAGCCGAGCTCCATCTCGGGCAGGCGGCGCTCGCCCGCCACGCCGTACATGATCTGCAGGTCCTGTGGCCTGCCCGCGATGGCCCGCAGCAGCCAGGTGCGCCAGGCGGCGGCCTCGTCGAGGTAGCCCGCGCCGATGAGGGCGTCGAGCGTCATGGTGGCATCACGCAGCCAGCAGAAGCGGTAGTCCCAGTTGCGCACCCCGCCCAGGTCCTCGGGCAGTGACGTCGTCGGAGCGGCCACGATGCCGCCGGTCGGGGCGTAGGTGAGGGCCTTCAGCGTGATGAGCGAGCGGACCACGGCCTCGCGCCACGGCCCCTTGTAGGTGCACTGCTCCACCCACTCGGCCCACAGCTCCTCGGTCTGGACGAGGTGGTCCTCGGCGGAGATCAGCCTGGGCATCGGCTCGTGCGAGGGATGCCAGGTGAAGACGAAGGCGACCCGCTCGCCCTCCTTGACGTGGAAGGTGGCGCGGTGGGCGTAGTCGCCGCCCTTGAGCGGCACGGGGGAGTGCAGCCAGATGGAGTCGGGGCCGCCGACGGCCTGCAGGTGGCCGTTGGTGCGGCGCACCCACGGCACGATCCTGCCGTAGTCGAAGCGGATCCTGATCACGGTGGACATCTCCACCGTGCCCGACACCCCCTCGACGATGCGGACCACGTCGGGGTTGCGGTCGCGCGGCGGCATGAAGTCGATCACGCGGACGGTGCCCGTGGGGGTGTCGTACTCGCTCTCCAGGATGAGCGTCTCGTCCCTGTAGCGGCGTCTGTCGGCCATCGGTCGGCCGGTGGGGCCGAGCCACCAGTGGCCGTTGCGCTCGCTGCCGAGCAGCGCGGCGAAGCACGACGGCGAGTCGAACCTCGGCAGGCAGAGCCAGTCGATCGAACCGTCGCGGCCCACCAGCGCCGCCGACTGCATGTCCCCGATGAGGGCGTAGTCCTCGATCCGCATGCACCAGACGGTACTAGGTCCAACCGCCCCCGCGAACGCCCGAAGAGCCGTCAGTGCTGGCCCGGCAGAGGGAACCAGCGGGTGAACACCTGCGTGATCGGGCCGATCGCCACGGCGAAGAGCAGCGTGCCGACGCCGACCGTGCCGCCGAGCAGCCAGCCGATCGCCACGACTGAGATCTCGATGAGGAAGCGCGCGAGCCGCACGGACAGGCCCAGCCTGATCAGGCCGGTCATGACGCCGTCGCGTGGGCCTGGGCCCATGCCCGCGCCGATGTAGAGGAGGGTGGCCAGCGCGACCGCGACGATGGCCGACAGCAGGTATGCCCACGCCACCGTCCAGTGGCCAGGGCTGGGCAGCAGGTAGATGGCGGCGTCGGCGAACAGGCCAAGGAAGATGATGTTGCTGATGGTGCCGATGCCCGGCTTCTGCCGCAGCGGGATCCACAGCAGCATGACCAGCGCGCCCACCAGGATGATCCAGGTGCCGATCGACAGGCCGGTCCTGACGGCCAGGCCCTGGTGGAAGACGTCCCACGGGTCGTTGCCCAGGGCCGACTCCACCTGCAGGCCGATGCCGGTGCCGTACAGGGCCAGGCCGCCGTACAGGCGGAGGAGGCGGGAGGGCAGCGAACCAAGGGACGGAAGGGAAATCTCACTCATAATGCCCCAATCATCCAGGCCAGTGGTTTGCATCAAAAGGGCCAATCAGCGAAAGTGGCCTTATGTCAGAACGTCACCTGTCGGCGCAGCAGCTCGGCCGGCTCCTCGACACCGACCGCTCGGCCCGCCCGTTCTACCGGGCGCTGGCCCAGGGCGTGCGGGGGCTGGTGCGCGACGGCAGCGTGCCCGTGCGGATGCGCATGCCCGCCGAGCGGCACCTGGCGCAGGAGCTCGGCGTCAGCCGCACGACGGTCACGGCCGCCTACGACCTGCTGCGCGAGCAGGGCTACCTCGACAGCCGCCAGGGGTCGGGCAGCTGGACCGCGCTGCCCGACCCCTCGGTGTGCGCCGACAACCCGTGGCTGTCGGTCGACGACGACGGCCTGCTCCAGATGCACTGCGCCGCCCCTCCCGCCACCACGATGCTGACCGAGGCGGTGGCGGGCGCCATGGAGGACCTGCCGAGATACGGCATGGGCACCGGCTACGACCCGATGGGCCTGCCCGCGCTGCGCGAGCGCATCGCGGCCCACTACACCGCGAGGGGCCTGGCCACGCGCCCCGAGCAGATCCTGGTCACGACGGGCTCCCAGCACGCCCTGCAGCTCGTCATGAGCCTGCTGCTCACGCCTGGCGACCCCGTCGTCGTCGAGTCGCCCACCTACCCGCACGCCATCGACGCCGCCCGCCACCGCGGGGCGCGCATCGTGCCGGTCGGCATCACGGCGGAAGGCTGGCAGCCGGACCTGATGGCGGGCGCCATGCGCCAGTCGGCCCCCCGGCTGGCCTACCTCATGCCCGACTTCCAGAACCCCACGGGCGCGCTGATGGACGACGCCACCCGCGCCGCCGTCGTCGGCATGGCCAGGCGCGCAGGCACCACGCTGCTGGTCGACGAGACCTGGACCGAGCTCGGGATCGACGCGCCGAACGAGGCGGCGCCGATGGCCGCCTTCGACACCGACAGCAGAGTGATCACCATCGGCTCGGCCTCCAAGCTGTGGTGGGGCGGGCTGCGCATCGGCTGGATCCGCACGACCGCGGCGCTGGCGCGCGGCCTGGCCGTGCACCGCTCGGCCGTCGACATCGCCAGCCCCGTGCTCGACCAGCTCGTCGTCGCCAGGCTCTTCGACCGCATCGAGGAGACCCGCGCCGAGCGCCGCCGCTCCCTCACCGCCTCCAGGTCGGCGCTGGTGGCGGCGCTGCGCGAGCACCTGCCCAAGTGGTCCTTCACCGTGCCGCGCGGCGGCGGCACCCTGTGGGTACGGCTGGCGGGCGAAGGCGCCACCCCCCTCGCCGAGGCCGCCGCCTACCACGGCGTACGGCTCGCGCCTGGTCCATGGTTCGGTGTGAGCGGCACTCTCGAGGGCTACCTCCGCCTGCCCTTCACCCAGTCGCCCCAGGTCATCACCGAGGCGGTGGCCCGTCTCGCCGAGGCCCGCGCCACCGGCCCCGTCGGCTCGCGCCCCGCCGACCCGCTCATTCGGATGGTGTGACCCCGCTGGCCAGCGGGGCGCGCCAGCCGTACTTCATGGCCAGGATGCGCAGCCCGAAGGCCAGGACGGCGGAGGTCAGCACCGCGGGCCAGCCGTGCAGGCCGAGCTCGAAGAAGGCGGCCATCGCCGCCGAGCCGAGCATCGCGGGCACGGCGTAGAGCTGGCGGTCGTAGAGCAGTGTCGGGATCTCTCCCGCCAGCATGTCGCGCAGCACACCCCCTCCGACGGCGGTGGTCACGCCGAGCAGGGCCGCGTGCAGCGGCGACAGGTCGTACAGCAGCGCCTTCTCCGTGCCGACCGCGCAGAACAGGCCGAGGCCCGCGGCGTCGAGGACGAGCAGGAGCGGCATGATGCGGGCGACCTGCGGGTGCCAGAAGAAGACGATCGCCGTGGCCCCGATGGGCACCAGCACGTAACCCAGGCTCTGGAAGGCGGCCGGCGGCACGTTGAGTATCAGGTCGCGCATGATGCCGCCGCCGAGCGCGGTCATCGAGGCCAGCACCGCCATGCCCACCACGTCGAGGCGTTTGCGCACGCCCATGAGGGCGCCTGACAGGGCGAAGACGAGGATTCCGGCGAGATCGAGCAGTTCCGACACGACGATCAGTGTGTCAGTGCCTGGCCGGGGGCCACGTCCTCGTCCCCCATGAGCGCCTTAAGCCTGCGCACGAACATCAGCAGGATCAGGCCCGCCACCAGCGCCACGCCGCCGAGCACCAGGTAGTACTGCGTGAGCGACAGGAAGCCGGTCAGCCGGTAGGTCTGGCCGCCGATCGCGTCGCCCAGCGCCGCGGCCAGGAACCACACGCCCAGGATCTGGCCCTTGAAGTGGTGGGGGGCGAGCTTGGTGGAGACAGACAGGCCCACGGGGCTGAGCGTCAGCTCGCCGACGGTCTGCATGAGGTACATCACCATCAACCACAGGATGGACACCCTGACCCCGCCTGAGGCGACGTTGGCGGCCGTGGCCAGCACGACGAAGCTCAGGCCCGCCATGAACAGCGCGAAGGTGAACTTCAACGGGGCGCTCACCCTGCTGCCCCATCTGGTCAGCCAGATCGCGGCGAAGACGGGGGAGAAGACGATGACGAACAGCGAGTTGAAGTTCTGCGTCCAGCCCGCGGGGATGGTGAAGCCGAAGAAGGTCAGGTCCACGCTCTTCATCGCGAAGTCCGTCACGGGTCCTGGAGCCAGGTCGAAGATCATCCAGAAGATGACGGCGGCGAAGAACAGGTAGATGTAGGCGCCGAACCTGCGCCGCTCCAGCGGGGTGATGCCGTGCCCGCCGTGCATGATGTACGACAGGTAGAAGATCGTGATGAGCGCGATGATCGCGGTCACCGTCCAGGTGACGCCGTCCTCGGTGAACAGGCCGGTCACGGCCAGCAGCGCGGCCAGCACCGCGAGCGTGACCAGCCCGACGAGCACCCACTTGACGGCCCCGCGCCGCTCCTCGGCCGACAGCGGCTGCGGCACCCGCTCGCCCGCGCCGTGCAGGCTGCGCTTGCCCAGCGTGTACCAGATCAGGCCCAGCGCCATGCCGACCGCGGCCGAGCCGAAGGCCAGGTGCCAGTTCCTGTCGCCGGCCAGCACGGGCGTCAGACTGATGCCGGCCAGCGCGCCGATGTTGATGCCCATGTAGAACAGCGAGAAGCCCGAGTCGCGCCTGGCGTCCTGGTCTTCCCTGTAGAGGTAGCCGACCATGCCGGAGACGTTGGGCTTGAGCAGTCCCGTGCCGGAGACGATGAGCAGCAGGCCCAGGTAGACGAAGACCGGGCTGCGCACCGGGATCGCCATGCTGATGTGGCCGGACATGATGATGACTCCGCCCAGCAGAACCGCCCTGCGGGCGCCGAGCACCCGGTCGGCCAGCCAGCCGCCAGGCAGCGCCGTCAGGTAGACCATGCCCTGGTAGACGCCCACGATCGCGAAGGCCGTGGCCTCCGGAAGGCCGAGACCGTTGCGGACGGCGGGAGCCATGAGGAAGGCGGCCAGGACGGCCCGCATGCCGTAGAAGCTGAACCGCTCCCACATCTCCGTGCCGAACAGCGTGGCCAGACCCCACGGATGCCCGAAAAACGTCTTTTCCTCCGCCTTCATCCCGCCCCCCGACGACATGTTGCGTATGTGATCAACTACTCTACGTCATGAGGTGTTCTTGTCCCCTGCCCAGGGCTTGTCGGGGCTCGACGCGTGTGGTGCGATGCATCCCACTCGTGCAAGTGAGCACTGACGTGGAGGGCGCGCTATGGCCGATGTCCTTGAGGTACAGGCCGAGATCCTGCGGGAGATCGCCGGCCGGACGGTATGTGAGCAGCTCAGGCAGATCGCCGAGCGCTATCCCGACTCGCCCGCCTACTCCGATCCGGCCGAGGGCGGATGGAGCACGCTGACCTACGGCCAGGCCAGGCAGCGGGTGCTCGAGATCGCCGCCGGCTTCATGGCGCTGGGCATGGAGCCGGGCGACGCGGTGGCGCTGATGATGGTCAACCGCAGCGAGCACGTGCTCGCCGACCTCGGCGCGGTGCACGCCGGCGGCATGCCGTGCTCGGTCTACTCCACCTTCGCCCCCGACCAGATCTCCTACGTCGCCAACGACGTGGGCGCCAGGTACGCGGTGCTCGGCGGCGCTGCGGACCTGGCCAGATGGGACCCGGTGCTGGGCGAGGTGCCTGGCCTACGCAAGATCATCGTGCTCGACGGCACGCCGACCGGCGAGCTCTTCATGAGCTGGGCCGACTTCCTCGAACTCGGCAGGGCCAGGCTGGCCGAGGACCACTCCGCCGTCGAGGAGCGCTGGAGGGCGGTCACACCGGGCGACGTGCTCACCGTGCTCTACACCTCGGGAACAACCGGCATGCCGAAGGGCGTGCCGCTGACCCACGCCAACGCCTTCTACGAGTGCGCGGCCACCGACCGCATGACCGCGCTGCCCACGCAGGGCACGCAGATCTCCTACCTGACCTACGCCCACATCGCCGAGCGCGTCCTCAGCCTCTACCTGCCGCTGACCAAGGTCTCCCACGTGCACTTCTGCACCGACCTGGCCAACCTCGGCGCCGCGCTCGGGCAGGTGCGGCCGATGATGTTCTTCGGCGTGCCGCGGGTCTGGGAGAAGATGATGGCCAAGCTCCAGGCGCTGCTGTCCACCCAGCCCGAGGAGCAGCAGGAGCAGGTCAGGCAGGCCATGGCGGCGGGGCGCGCCTACATCGAGGCGGGCCAGTACGGCCACACCGTCACCCCCGAGATCCAGGCCGCCTACGAGGCCGCCGACGCCGCGCTGCTGTCCATCGTCCGCGGCATGATCGGCTTCGACCGCGCCGAATGGACGGCCACGGGCGCGGCCCCGCTGCCCGACGAGGTGCGCGGCTTCTTCGCAGGGCTCGGCCTCAGGGTCATCGACGTCTACGGCATGACCGAGACGACCGGCGCGTTCACCGCCAACAGCCCCGCCGTCTACAAGCTCGGCTCGGTCGGCAGGCCCGAGCCCGGCGTCGAGGTGCGCCTGGGCGAGGACGGCGAGATCCTCACCCGCAGCCCGCTCAACACCAGCGGCTACCTCGGCAGGGCGGCAGAGGAGCTTATCGACGCCGACGGCTGGCTGCACACCGGCGACATCGGCACCGTCGACGACGACGGCTTCTACCGGGTCGTCGACCGCAAGAAGGAGCTCATCATCACCGCGGGCGGCGAGAACATCTCGCCTGCGGCGATCGAGAACTACCTGAAGGAGCACCCGCTCATCGGCCAGGCGCTCGCCTACGGCGACAACAGGCCCTTCCCCGTGGCGATCCTCACCCTCGACGGGGAGATCGCGCCGGGCTGGGCCCAGGCGCAGGGCATCGCCTACACCTCGCTGGCCGAGCTGGTCGAACACCCCGACGTGCTCAAGGCCGTGGAGGCGGCCGTCGAGACGGCCAACGCGAAACTGGCCAGGGTGCAGCAGGTCAAGCGATGGGCGCTGCTGCCCGCGGAGTGGACGGCCGAGACCTCCGAGCTCACGCCCAGCCTGAAGCTCAAGCGCAGGGTCATCCACGCGAAGTACGCGGAAGTGATCGAGGAGCTCTACACCGGCTGACACCTTTACCAACAGGGGCGTGTGTCTCGCCCCCTGCCATTGCCGGACGGTTCCTACCGTCCTGCACATGACCAAGACAGTTCTACTCGCGTCGCTGGTGGCGGGAGCACTGACCGGTCCCGTGCTGGTCGACGCTCCCGCCACCCTCGCAATCAAAGAGATCACGGTGAGGCCCGCCGAACCCGTGGTGGGGGCACGTGGCTCGGTGAAGCTCGTGATCGACGTCGTGGCGAAGGGCGCGGCAAAGAACGGGGTGTCGGTCAAGGTCGAACCCGGCGCCCCGCCGAAGCCCGTACCCGGAAGGAAGCCGATCGACGGCGGCCCGACCCTCGGGCCCGTCCCCGATGTGCTGCCCTCGCCCGTGACCACCCCGACTCCAGCGGTGAAGTCGGCCCCTGCGGTGAAGTCGGCCCCTGCGGTGAGGCCGGCCCCTGCGGTGAAGTCGGCCCCTGCGGTGAGGCCGGCCCCTGCGGTGAAGTCGGCCCCTGCGGTCAAGCCGGCCCCGAGGCCGTCGCCGTCGGTGGCGCTCACCCCTGCCGTGCAGGCGCCGACACCTGGCCGTCCTGCCGTCGCTCCGGCCCCGGCGGCTCCTGGCCGTCCTGCCGTCGCTCCGGCCCCGGCCGCTCCCGGGCGTCCCGCCGTCGCTCCGGCCCCGCTCGCTCCAGGCCGTCCCGCCGGTACGCCGGCCGCGACCTCGGCCCTCAAGCCCCAGGCGCCGCCCGCGCCCATGGGCCAGCCGGCCGTGCAGCGGCCGGTCGCGCCCGAGGAGCTCGCCACGCCGGGCGTGCAGCCGCAGCGGGTCGGCGACGGCTGGGAGACCTGGCGCTTCATGCCGTCACAGGGACTGACCCGCTTCTACCCCTCGGGCGTCTGGACGATCACCGCGACCGCCAAGGCCGAGGACGGCAGCACGGTCACCGAGCACCAGACCTTCAACCTGCGCCACGAGACCAAACTCGGCGATCTGGAGATCGACAGGGTGCGCGGAGCCAAGGCCGTACGGCTGAGCGGCACCCTGAGGAGGGTGGACCCGAACGGGTACGCCGACTTCGCGCCCTTCGGCAAGCAGCGGCTGGAGATCTCCTACCGGCGCACCGAGACCGAGGAGTGGCAGCGGGTGGCCACCGTGGACACCGCCGCCACCGGACGCTTCGAGCGGCGCGTGGACGGCAGGATGCACGGCCAGTGGAAGGTGCACTACCCAGGAAACGACAGCTACGCCGCGGAGCAGGCCGGAACCCGTAGCTAAACCGTCCTTTATCTGATCGTTACCAGTTTTGCGCCAACTTTCCTTTACCTTTACGCGTCATTGGTATTGACGCACTCTGTCCCGAGCGCGTCACCCACGGGGAGAGGAAGTTCCACATGATGCGACGACTGGCCGCCGGCGCAGCGGCCGCCGCGCTGGGCGTCTCGGTGCTCGCCACGGCGGCGCCCGCCTCCGCGGACCCGGGGCACGACCCCGACTGGGACGGCGGCCACACCAGGCTGTCGCTCGACGTCGGCCCCGAGCCCGCATGGGAGGGACGCGGCATCTCGATCAGAGGCAAGCTCTCCGTCGAGTGCGAGCAGGACTACATCGACGGCTTCGTCGTGGTCACCCACGCCGACCACTGCAAGCGGGCGGGCGGCTGGAAGCGACTGGCCGGCAAGAGCATCGTGATCCTGTTCAAGGCCGACGGCTCGCGCGGCTGGGAGCACGTCGAGACCGTCCGCACCCACCGCGACGGGTACTTCTCCACCAGGGAGCGGGCCTGGACCTCCGGTACGTGGCGGGCGGTGTTCGAGGGCGCCTGGTACCTCAAGCCGACCGAGGCCACCGACTGGGTGAAGGTCATCCGTCACTAGCACCACCACGAAAGGCCCCGATCCACCTGGATCGGGGCCTTTCCCTTGTGGCGCGCTTGACCTGGAGTGAACTCCATCGGCCAGGATGTGCCGCATGAAGACTCGACTGATCGCCGACCTGTCCGTCAGCGCCATCGGCCTGGGCGCCATGCCGATGTCCGTGGCCGGCCACATGCCCGACGAGGGGCGCTCGATCAGGACGATCCACGCCGCGCTCGACGCGGGGGTCACCCTGATCGACACCGCCGACGCCTATGCGCCCACCACCGCCGAGACGGGCCACAACGAGCGGCTCGTGGCGCGGGCGCTGGAGCTGTGGAGCGGCGACCGCGACACGGTCCTCGTGGCGACCAAGGGCGGCCACACCAGGACCGGCGGCGACGGCTGGGGCCTGGACGGCAGCCGCGACTACCTGCGAAGGGCCTGCGAGAGGTCGTTGAAGGCGCTGGGCGTCGAGGCCATCGGGCTCTACCAGCACCACAGGCCAGACCCGGCGGTGCCGTACGAGGAGAGCATCGGGGCGCTGCGCGAGCTGCTCGACGAGGGGAAGATCAGGCTCGCGGGCATCTCCAACGCCGACCCCGCCCAGATCAGGCAGGCCCACGACATCCTCGGCGGACGGCTGGCCAGCGTGCAGAACGAGTACTCTCCCCGCTTCCGCAGCAGCGAGCAGGAGATCGACGTCTGCGAGGAGCTCGGCGTCGCGTTCCTGCCGTGGTCGCCGCTGGGCGGCATCACGTCGGCGGCCGGGCTCGGCGACGCCCACACGGCGTTCAACGAGGTGGCCGCCGAGCGGGGGGTGTCACCGCAACGGGTGTGCCTGGCATGGGAGCTGGCCCGCAGCCGCGTGGTGATCCCGATCCCGGGCGCCAGCCGTCCCGAGAGCATCCTGGACTCGGTGGCCGCCGCCGACCTCACCCTGACCGGCGAGGAACTCGCCCGCCTGGGGTAGGTGCGCCGTCTCACCGTGGTGCTCGCCTGGTGCGGCCGAGCGCCGGACGTGGTGATCGTCTACCACGATCGTGCCCGCGGCGAGAGCGCCGGGAGGCCAGATGATCCGACCGTCACGGACGCCACCTACGACGCGCCCGCGCTACCCGGTCAGCGGGCGTCGTTCCTGATCGACGCGCCATCGGGCGGATGGACGGCGGCCCCCGCACCGCTGGTCCCGGATCCGGCGATCACCTACACCGTCTTCGGCGCGACGCGTGACAACAGCTACTCCACCAGGAGCGTGAGCTTCCAGGCCGATGACGCGGCCAAGCTCACGCCCGGCAGCGTGCTGGTCCAGGGGTATGACGAGCGCACGCGGACGCATCCCGACGTCGTGCTGCCGCTGAAGGAGTTCGAGCAGGAATTGCGCGATTTCAAGGAATGCGCGTGATGAATGCTCCCCGCCGATGTGGCGGGGAGCGTCAGCCCTTGTAGTTGAAGATCTGGCGCAAGGTGTGCTGGACCTCCACCAGATCCTTCTGGTCGGCCATGACCTGGTCGATGGACTTGTACGCCTCGGGGTGCTCGTCCACCAGGGCGGCCGCGCGGTCCTGGTTCCAGACACGGCCGCTCATCGCCTGGGTCAGGGAGGCCGCGGACAGCTCCCGCTTCGCCTTGGTGCGCGACATCCGGCGGCCCGCGCCATGAGAGCAGGAGTTGTACGACTCGGGGTTCCCCCGGCCGCGCACGATGTACGAGCGCGTGCCCATCGAACCGGGGATCACTCCCTCGTCGCCAGTGTCGGCCTTGATGGCTCCCTTGCGGGTGAT
Organism: Nonomuraea recticatena; assembly: GCF_039533245.1. NCBI lineage: Bacteria > Bacillati > Actinomycetota > Actinomycetes > Streptosporangiales > Streptosporangiaceae > Nonomuraea > Nonomuraea recticatena. Next base: position 143,604 of record NZ_BAAATE010000018.1, read on the forward strand.
CCAGAGAGACTTGCCGTAGTGGGTCTCCTGCTGGGTGAAGTTGTGATGGCAGTTGATGGTGCGGACCCGCTGGCCCTTGCCGACGACCCGGAACAGCGCGTTGATCAGGACCTTGTCCATCCGGGCGCGCGAGGCCATGGCGTAGCGCTGGGCCCACAGCATGTCCTCGATGTAGGCGGTGAACTCGGGCGTGCTCTGGACCAGGTAGGCCAGGTCGGGGTCCTCGAGCCCGATCGCCTGCTTCTTCATCAGCTTCTTGGCGCCCACGATGTGCATCGTGGCCAGCTGGTTGCCGATGCCGCGCGATCCTGAGTGCAGCACCGTCCAGACCCGGTCGCGCTCGTCGAGGCAGACCTCCACGAAGTGGTTGCCGGAGCCGAGGGTGCCGAACTGGTCGGACACCTTCTTCGTCAGCTTGGGGTTCAGGTCGGTGTGGGGGAGCCCGAGCTCGCCCAGGGCGCGATCCATGGAGGGGTCGGCGTGGCCCTTGCCGACGCCGGCCGGGATGCGGCGCTCCACCATGGGCATCAACGCGGCCAGGCTGTCGGGAAGGTCGGCGGCGGTGAGGGTGGTCTCCGTCGCGACCATGCCGCAGCCGATGTCGACGCCCACGGCCGCGGGAATGATCGCGCCCTCGGTCGGAATGACCGAGCCGACTGTCGCGCCGATGCCGACATGCGCGTCGGGCATGAGAGCGACGTGGCCGGAGACGAATGGCAGGCGCGCGGCACGGGCGGCCTGCGTGATCGCGCCTTCGTCGATCTCGCTGGCCCACGACAGCAGGTTCGGTGCGGGCTGGTTCGGCGGCATGTGAGGAATCTCCTTACTGGTTGTTGATCAGTCTGGCGGGACCAGGAAGGAAATCCCATCCATTTTATCGCCAGGGGTTTTCGCCTCCTGGTGGGCCGCGGGGGAGTCGAGCGGCGGGGGCTCGGTCCGTTGTCGGGGGGATGGAATAGGCTGAACTGATGTTCCCCTCGGAAAGCTAGGAGGTGACCCCCCTGTGCTGAAGGACTCCTTCGGCAGGGTGGCGACCGACCTTCGGGTGTCACTCACCGACAAGTGCAACCTGCGCTGCACCTACTGCATGCCGCCCGAAGGGCTCGACTGGCTGCCCAACGCCCAGCTGCTGACCGCCGACGAGATCGTCAGGCTGGTCACGATCGGCGTCGAGCGTCTGGGCATCACCGAGGTGCGTTACACCGGCGGCGAGCCGCTGCTGCGCAGGGAGCTGGTCGACATCGTGGCCCGTACGGCCGCGCTGCGCCCCAAGCCGCAGGTGTCGCTCACCACCAACGGCATCGGCCTGGCCAAGCTGGCAGGCGCGCTGGCCGAGGCCGGTCTCGACCGGGTCAACGTCTCCCTCGACACCCTTGACCGCGAGACGTTCAAGCGCCTGGCCCACCGCGACAGGTTCGAGGACGTCGTCGCGGGGCTGGAGGCCGCCGACCGGGCGGGGCTGCGTCCCGTCAAGGTCAACGCGGTGCTGATGCGCGGCATCAACGACCACGAGGCGGTGCCGCTGCTGCGCTTCTGCCTCGAGCGAGGCTACGAGCTGCGCTTCATCGAGCAGATGCCACTCGACGCCCAGCACGGCTGGAACCGCGCCGACATGGTGACGGCCGACGAGATCCTCGCGCTGCTGCAGGCCGAGGTCGACCTGTGCGCCGACGATCTGGAGGAGCGCGGCAGCGCGCCCGCCGAGCGCTTCCTCGTCGACGGCGGCCCCGCGCGGGTGGGCGTCATCGGCTCGGTGACCCGTCCGTTCTGCGGAGCCTGCGACCGGGTACGGCTGACCGCCGATGGCCAGATCCGCAACTGCCTGTTCGCCAGGGAGGAGTCCGACCTCAAGGCCGCGCTGCGCGCAGGGGCGGGCGACGAGGAGCTGGCCGAGCGCTGGATCGCCGCGGTGCGCGGCAAGCGGGCAGGGCACGGCATCGACGACCCGTCCTTCCTGCAGCCCTCCAGGCCGATGTCGGCTATCGGAGGCTGATCAGCCGCCGGTAGGAGTCCAGGCGCCGGTCGAGGTCGTAGGTGTTCATCGTCACCAGCACCTCGTCGGCGCCGGTCCGCTCCACCAGCTCGTGCAGTCGCCGCGCCACCTGCTCCTCGGTGCCGTGGATCTGCCCCCGCAGCGCCTCGTCGAGGTAGGTGCGCTCGCGCTCGGTCAGCTCCATCGACAGGATCTCCTCCGGGGGGCGCAGCGGCGGGAAGACGCCGCGCGTGCGTGAGTGGGCGGTGGCCCAGGCCTCCGGCAGTTGCAGCAGGTGCGCGTCCTCGCCGACGGCGATGTTGGCCGCCACGATCACGTACGGCGTGCCCTTCACCCGCTCCCTGTAGCGCCTGGCGCCCTCCTCGGCCCTGCCTCCGCCGATCACGAGGGGGAGTCCGAGTTCGGCGGCGACGTCCGCGCCCGATCCGATCGCCAGCACGAAGGCGGGCACCTTCCTGCCTTCGGCGGGCATGGCGTGCACGCCGTCCCTGCCCCTGGTGAAGTAGTCGAGCAGCTCCTCGATCTGCTCGGCGAAGTTCTCCGCGTCCTGCTTGTCGTGGCCCAGCGCCCGCCTGATGCCGCCGGTGAAGCCGACGGACCTGCCCAGGCCCATGTCGATCCGCCCGGGGTAGAGCGCGTCGAGGACGCCGAACTGCTCGGCGACCACCAGCGGCCTGTGGTTGGGCAGCATGACGCCGCCCGTGCCCACCCTGATCCGCGAGGTCGCCGCCGCCACGGCCGAGGCCAGCACGGTGGGCGCCGAACCGGCCACGCCGGGCACCGCGTGATGCTCCGACACCCAGAACCGGTGATAGCCGAGCGCCTCGGCCTGCCTGGCGAACGTGACGGTGTCGCGCAGCGCCCACGCGGGGTCGTGTCCCTGCCTGACGAGGGATCGGTCGAGGATCGACAGCTTTGTCACCTCTCGTGCAACACGCCGGGCGCGGAGGGATTCCCGATTCGGGGCTCCCGCGCGGTCCGCGGAGGGCGCAGGGCTGGGGCGGGCCCTCGCTGGCGCGCTCATGATCGAGGAGCAGAGGAGCGATCACGCCAGGGCCGCGAAGGGCAGAGGCGGGTCAGGGGATGAGGACGGTGGACAGGGCCGCGACCGCGTGGGCGCGGTGCTCGTCCAGCCTGCTGACCACCTCGTCGGCGGCGCCCCGCCGCAGCGCGTCGAGCACGCCCCGATGCTCGGCCACGACGCGCTCCCTGTTGCCGCCCTCGCCGTAGTAGAGCGAGCGGTAGGCGTCGGTGGAGTCCCACAGGGTCCTGATCAGCCGGACCAGCCGCGGCATCCCTGAGCACTCGAACAGCGTCATGTGGAAGACCCTGTTCGCGCCGGCCATCTCCTGCACCTCGCCCGTCGCGGCGAACCGCTCGACCTCCGCCTGCGCCCGCTCGAGCCGCAGCAGATCGTCCTCGCCGAGCCGCTGGACGGCCTTGCGTACCGCCTCCTCCTCCAGCAGTTCGCGGATGCGGTAGACCTCGAGCAGGTCGTCGAGCGAGAGCGTCTCCACGAAGTAGCCGCGGTGCGCCTGGTAGGTGACCAGGCCCTCGCCGTGGAGCGTCTTCAGCGCCTCGCGCAGCGGCACCCTGCTGACGTCGAACTCCTCCGCCAGGGCGTCCTGCCTGATCGGGCTGCCTGGACGCAGCCTGCCCGTGGTGATCGCCCTGCGGAGCTCGGCGAGCACGAACTGCTGCGCCGTGGGCGGCCTGCGCCGTTCTTCGACCGAGCTCATCGCCCCAATATCTCACGGACCCATGCGGCGTCCTGTCCGAGGCCGGGAGGCGGCAGCCGGTAGGAGGCGGGCGTGCGCCCCAGCGCGATGGGGTTGGCCACCTGGCCGTCCACCACGGGCTCGAAACCCAGCGACGAGGCCAGCGCGAAGGCCCCCGCCACGTCGTTGATCGGCCCGCAGGGGACCCCCGCCGAGGTGAGCGCGGCGAACCACGTGTCGGCCGACGCGGTGGCCAGCGTCCGCGACAGCTCGGGCACCAGCGTCAGCCGGTCGGCGACCCTGCCCGCGTTCGTCGCGTAGCGGGGATCGGCGGCCAGGTCCTGCCTGTCCAGCACCTCGCACAGCGCGCGGAACTGCCTGTCGTTGCCCGCCGCGATCACGATCGGCCGGTCGGCGGCCTCGAAGACCTCGTACGGCACGATGCTGGGGTGCCTGTTGCCCATCGCCCGCGGCACCACCCCCGCCGCGGCGAAGGCGGAGGCGTGGTTGGCCAGCGCCGACAGCAGCGAGGTCAGCAGGGACACCTCCACGCGCTGTCCCCGCCCCGTCGCGTCGCGGTGGCGGAGGGCGGCGAGCACGCCGAGCGCGGCGTGCAGCCCGGTGATCACGTCGACCAGGGCCACGCCCGTCTTGGTCCCCGGCCCCGAGGGCTCGCCCGTCACGCTCATGAGCCCGCCCACCGCCTGCACCACCAGGTCGTAGCCGGGCAGTTCGGCGCCCTTGCCCGCGCCGAACCCGGTCACCGAGCAGTAGACGAGCCCGGGGTTGGCCGCGCTCACCTGCTCGTAGCCGAGCCCCAGCCGCTCCATCGTGCCCGGCCTGAAGTTCTCCACCAGCACGTCGGCGCGGGCGACCAGCGCCCTGGCCACCTCCAGGTCGCCGGGGTCACGCAGGTCGAGGGCTATCGAGCGCTTGTTGCGGTTGACGCCGAGGAAGTAGGTCGCCTGCCCGTCGGCGTACGGCGGGCCCCAGGCCCGCGTGTCGTCGCCGCCGTCGGGCCGCTCGATCTTCACCACGTCCGCGCCCAGGTCGGCCAGCAGCATTGTCGCGTAGGGCCCGGCCAGCACCCTGCTGAAGTCGGCCACCAGCAGGCCGCCAAGACTCTCCATAGTCAACGCACCCTAGGCTGTGTCATGTTGGATATTCAATATTGGATCCAATCTAGCCGGAGGGTTCGACCCATGCACCCCACCACCCTGTTCGCCGTCGACGGGCTCCTGACCGAGGAGGAGCGCGAGATCAGGAGCGCCGTCCGCCGCGTGTGCGACCGCGAGCTGCGCCCCAACCTCACCACCTGGTTCGAGGAGGGCCGGATCCCCGCCAGGGAGCTGGCACGCAGGTTCGGCGAGCTGGGCGTGCTCGGCATGCACCTGGAGGGCTACGGCTGCGCGGGCCTGGGCGCGGTCTCCTACGGCCTGGCCTGCCTGGAGCTGGAGGCCGCCGACTCGGGCCTGCGCAGCCTGGTCTCGGTGCAGGGCTCGCTGGCCATGTACGCCATCTGGCGTTACGGCAGCGAGGAGCAGAAGAACGAGTGGCTGCCCGCCATGGCCGCCGGCGAGCGGATCGGCTGCTTCGGCCTCACCGAGCCCGACTTCGGCTCCGACCCGGCCGGCATGCGCACCAGCGCCAAGCGCGAGGGAGGCGACTGGGTGCTGAACGGCACCAAGATGTGGATCACCAACGGCTCGGTCTCCGACGTGGCCGTGGTGTGGGCGCAGACCGAGGAGGGCATCCGCGGCTTCCTCGTTCCTGCGGGCACGCCCGGCTTCACCGCCACGGACCTCAAGCACAAGGTCTCCCTGCGCGCCTCCGTGACCAGCGAGCTGGTCCTCGACTCCGTACGGCTGCCGCAGGAGGCCGTCCTGCCGGGCGCCCTCGGCCTGTCGGGACCGCTGCGCTGCCTGAACGAGGCCAGGTTCGGCATCGTGTTCGGCGCGATGGGCGCGGCGCTCGACTGCCTGGAGACCGCGATCGCCTACGCGGGCGAGCGCGAGGTGTTCGGCAGGCCCCTCGCCTCCTTCCAGCTCACCCAGGACAAGCTCGCCGACATGGCCCTCGAACTGGGCAAGGGGCTGCTGCTGGCCGTTCACCTGGGCAGGTTGAAGGAGGCGGGCACGATCACGCCCGAGCAGGTCAGCGCGGGCAAGCTCAACAACGTGCGCGAGGCCCTGGAGATCGCCAGGACCTGCAGGACCATCCTGGGCGCCAGCGGCATCACCCTGGAGTACCCGGTGATCAGGCATGCGGTGAACCTGGAGTCGGTGCTCACCTACGAGGGCACCTCGGAGATCCACGCGCTCGTCCTGGGCAAGGCGCTGACCGGCCACGCCGCCTTCGCCTGACGCCGCCTTCCGCCGGTCGGGCCGCCTTGGACGAGCGCCCCTTCCAGTGACGCGTGGGTCATCGTGAGGGATGGTCCTGGCGAGTGGGTGATCCGCCCATGAACGTCGTAGCGTGTGACACATGCGGCATGACGCGATCATCCTCGCCGGCGGGGCGGCCACCCGGATGGGCGGCAGGGACAAGCCCGGCCTGCTGGTCGGCGGCAGGAGCATGGTGGAGCGGGTGGCGGCCGCCGTTCCCCAGGCGGAACGCCTGGTCGTCGTCGGCCCGCCGCGCGACCTGCCGGGGGCGCTCTTCACCCGCGAGGACCCGCCCGGCGGTGGCCCCGTTCCCGCGCTGCGCGCGGGGCTGGCCCTGGCGGCGGCGCCCTCGCTGGCGCTGCTGGCCGACGAGCTGCCGCTCCTGCTGCCCGAGCACGTCATCGCGCTCCTCGACGCCGCCGACACGCCGGAGCGGGCCGCCGGGGCCGTCCTGCTCGATGACGGCGGGCGTGAGCAGTGGCTGGCGGGGGTGTGGCGGACCGCCGCGCTGCGCGCGGCGCTGGAGGACTACGGGGGCCGCTCCCTGCACGGCCTGCTCGCCCCCCTCGACCCCGTACGGGTGCGCCTGCCCGGCACGCCCTGGCTCGACTGCGACACAATGGACGATCTGCGGAGCCTCACGCAGACCGGCGACGACCCGCACCGACCGCCCGAAAGGAGGGGTGGCGTGAGCTCAGGACCCGAGGCGGGCGAGCGCTCGCCACACCACACATGAACGTGCTGAGCGAATGGACCGCGCTGGCCTGCAAGGAGCTGGGCGTCGATCCCGCCTCCGTCGACAGGGACCTCATCCTCGAACTGACCAAGGAGGTCGCCCACGGCGTCGCCAGGCCCGCCGCGCCGCTGACCGCCTACCTGCTCGGGCTGGCCCAGGGGTCGGGCACCGCGCCCGAGGACGCCGTCGAGCGCATCACGACGCTGGCTCGCAACTGGGAACGGGCCACGACAGAGACCTTGACCGACGGCTGATGATCGCGGTCAAACCTGAAGGTTTGCTGTGAACCCGAGCAAACGATTTCGGGAAAGCACGCCTATCCGACCGAACAGTCGGAAACAAAATGACTGAGAAAAGGGCGAAGCCGGGTGGTTACGGGGGCAAACCACCCGGCTTCGCTTCATCGGCGTTCCGACGGGGGCCCGGAACGCCGGCACCAGCACTCCGACGGGGGACCGGAGCGCTTGGCTAAAGCGTACACCTACAACCCATGGGATGCGTCAAGACTTAGTCACGACCCGATCTCGCGTCGGTGGAGTGGAATCTCCTGTTGGTCAGGCGCGGGGCTGGAAAAGGTCGGAGGCGGGGCATCCTTGCCCCGCTCATTGGCACCGATTACGGCTATGTATGGCAAAAAGATGGCTCCCGCGATGAACAGCAGCCTGAACGGCCAGGGCACCGGCACCACGACGGCCAGGATCAGGCAGATCGTGCGGATGCCCATCTGGATGAGGTAGACCTTTTCCCTGCGGTTGATGTCCGCGCTGAGAGACGGCCGGGCGTCGGTGACCCGGTGGACGTCCCGCTCGCGCCGCAAACCCTTCACGTCTTCCACCGTAGACCTCGGACGGCACGGGTGCGTCGGCGCCCCTGGACGGCGCGACAGGTCATGCGATCATGGCTTTCGGGTAAGGGAGGAGGAGCTATGTCGGATCGTACGTACCGGGTGACCGAGATAGTCGGCACGTCGGCTGAGAGCCTCGACGACGCCGTCCGCAACGGCATCCGCAGGGCCGCGCAGACGCTGCGGCACCTCGACTGGTTCGAGGTCACGGAGATCAGGGGCCACATCGAACAGGGCGAGGTGGCCCACTACCAGGTGGGGATGAAGGTGGGCTTCAGGCTCGAGGACGCCTGATCTCCGTCACCGTTTCGCGCCTGACGTGACTTCGCCGGGCCCGCGCGGCACACTCTGATATGAAGGGGGCTGTCGGCTCGGCGAAGGGACCACTTGATGACACCGGCCTTACGCGCGCTACGCTCCACCGCCTCGCTGCTCGCGGCGCTGGCGCTGGCCGTACCGCTGGCGACCGCCTGTTCGGCCGCCGGCACGGCGGGCCAGGAGAGGGCGGGCCAGGCCGTGACAGGGAAGGCGGCTCCCGTGAAGGCCACCTCCGCGCCGGTGCTGCGGCAGAGCGCCGACGAGGTCGCCCGCACCAGCGCGAGCATGAGGCGGCTGGACGACCTGCCGATGTACGAGATGACCTTCCACGGCGGCTACGACGTCGAGGCGCCGCTCACCGAGGACGAACTCGGCAGGAAGGCCGAGGGGTGGGCCTGCTCGCTGTTCCACAGGGGCGCCGAGTTCGGCCGCAACTTCGACTGGGACGACAACCCCGCCATCGTCGTGCGCGCCGACCCGCCGGACGGCTACGCCTCCCTGTCGGTGGCCGACGCCTACTACGTGCTCGGCAAGACCGGCCCCGTCGACCTCGGCGACCCGGTCGAGCGGCGAAGGCTCGGGCACGCGGTGCTCGCCCCCTTCGACGGCATGAACGAGAAGGGCCTGGCCGTCGGCCTGGCCGCCACCCCGACCGCCGAGCTGCCCGCCCCCATGAAGGGCAGGCCCACGGTGAGCAGCGTGCGGATCATCCGGGTCCTGCTCGACAAGGCGGCCACGGTGAAGGAGGCGCTGGCGCTGATGCGCACCTACAACGTCGACTTCGACGGCGGACCCCAGGTGCACTACCTGCTCGCCGACAAGAGCGGCGCGTCGGCCGTCGTGGAGTACGGCGAGGGCAAGATGCACGTCCGCGACGACCGCGTCCTGACCAACTGGAGCGTCGTCAGCGGCACCCCCGACGACCGCCACAGGAGACTCACCGCGACGGTCGACTCGAAGGCCGACGGGCTCGACCTGCTGAAGAGCGTGGCCCAGGGCCACACCCGCTGGTCGGTCGTCTACGACCTGAACAAGGGCACCGCCAGGCTGGTGACGGCCAAGCGGTGGAACCGGGTGCACCGCCTGACCCTGTGATCACGCCAGGGCAGGCGGCGCACCGCGAGGCGGATCAGTTGGCCTGGCTGACCGTCGACATGTTGAAGTCGGGCACCCTGACCGGCGGCATGATCGTGCGGGTGAAGTAGTCGTTCCACTCGCGCGGCAGCGTCTGCTGGGCGGCCCCGACCTCGCTCAGGCGGCCCAGCAGGTCGACGGGGCTCTCGTTGAACCTGAAGTTGTTGACCTCGCCGACCACCTCGCCGTGCTCGACCAGGTAGACCCCGTCGCGGGTCAGGCCGGTCAGCAGGAGCGTCTGCGGGTCGACCTCGCGGATGTACCACAGGCAGGTCACCAGCAGCCCGCGCTCGGTGGAGGCGATCATCTCCTCCAGCGACCTGCCGCCCTCGCCGCCCCGCATGATCAGGTTGTCGATCGACGGCGTCACGGGCAGACCGCTCAGCTCGGCCGAGTGGCGGGTCTGCATGAGGGCGGTCAGCGTGCCGTCCTTCACCCAGTCGGTCGCCGCCAGCGGCAGGCCGTTGTCGAAGACCGAGCTGCGGCGGCTGGGCGCGTGGGCGGTCACGAACGGCGCGCACTCGATGCCGGGGGCGGCGGGGTCGCTGCTCAGCGTGACGGGCAGCTGGGCGAGCCGCTCGCCGACGCGGGTGCCCCCGCCCGGCTTGGAGAAGACCGTGCGGCCGTCGAGCGCGTCACGCGCGCCGCTCGACCACAGCATGTAGATCATCAGGTCGGCGACCGCGCTCGGCGGCAGCAGCGTCTCGTAGCGGCCGGCCGGCAGGTCGACCCGGTTCTTGGCCCACTCGAGGCGCTGGGCCAGCGAGGAGTCGAGCGCGGCCACGTCGACGTCGGAGAAGTCGCGCGTGGCCACACCCGTCCAGGCCGAGCGCTTGAGGTCGGCGGACTTGGCGTTGAGCTCGAGACGCCCCGTCGGCTGGTCGTGGCGCAGCCGCAGGCCCCTCGACGAGCCGACGAAGGTGGAGGTCAGCGTGTGCTCGGCGAAGCCGTACAGCTTCCTGCCGCCCGCCTCCGCGGCGGCGAACGTCTCACCGAGAGCGGGGGCGAAGTCGCCGAAGACCCCGATCGAGGTGGGCAGCACGGGCTCGACCCAGTTGGCGCTCGAGCCCGCCCCCTCCACCAGGGGCCTGACGTCCTCGGCCGGCTGCGCCTCGCGCGCCGCCGCGTCGGCCGCGGCGACCACCTCGGGCAGCTGCTCGGGCCTGACGGCCGCACGGGACACCACGCCGACGCCCGCGCCCACGATCGAGATCACGGTCAGCTGCGCCGACCTGGCGACGCCGTTGGTGGTGAGCGTGTTGCCCGCGAAGCGCAGGTTGGCCGTCGAGCCCTCGTCCACGATGACGACGCAGTCGTCGGCCTGGGAGAGCTCAAGCGCCCTCTCGACCATTTCCTGAGGAGATGTCACTTTCCACCCTCCTGCACGGTGTTGAGGATCCTGACGCCGCGGAACAGCGCCGAGGGGCAGCCGTGGCTGACAGGGGCGACCTGGCCGGGCTGGCCCTTGCCGCAGTTGAAGGCGCCACCGAGCACGTAGGTCTCGGGGCCGCCCACGGCCTCCATCGAGCCCCAGAAGTCGGTCGTGGTCGCCTGGTAGGCGAAGTCGCGCACCTGGCCGGCGAGCGCGCCGTTCTCGATCCTGAACGCCCGCTGCCCGGTGAACTGGAAGTTGTAGCGCTGCATGTCGATCGACCAGCTCTTGTCGCCGACGATGTAGAGGCCGCGCTCCACGCCGCCGATCAGCTCCTCGGTGGAGGGGCCGCCGGGGGCGGGCTTCAGCGAGACGTTGGCCATCCGCTGGATCGGCATGTGGCCTGGCGAGTCGGCGAAGGCGCAGCCGTTGCTCGCGCCGAGGCCCTTCATCAGCGCCATCCTGCGGTCGAGCTGGTAGCCGACCAGGATGCCGTCCTTGACGATGTCGAACTCGCAGGTGGCCACGCCCTCGTCGTCGTAGCCGATCGTGGACAGGCCGTGCTCGACGGTGCGGTCGCCGACGACGTTCATGACGGGCGAGCCGTAGACGAGCGTGCCGAGCTGGTCGAAGGTGGCGAAGCTGGTGCCCGCGTAGGCCGCCTCGTAGCCGAGCGCCCTGTCGAGCTCGGTGGCGTGGCCGATCGACTCGTGGATCGTCAGCCACAGGTTGGAGGGGTGGATCACCAGGTCGTAGTCGCCCGCCTCGACCGAGGGCGCGGCCAGCTTCTCGGCCAGCAGCTCGGGCAGCTGGGCCAGCTCGCCCTGCCAGTCGTAGTGGCCGTTCGTCAGGTACTCGTAGCCCCTGCCGACCGGCGGCGCGATCGTGGACATGTCGTCGAACCCGCTGGGGCCGGCCTTCATCGCGTTCAGCTCGGGGTGCACCCTGACACGCTGCTGGGTGGTGACGGTGCCGGCGGTGTCGGCGTAGAACTTCTGCTCCTTCACCTGCAGGAGCCGCGCGCTGACGTGGTCGGCGCCCTTCAGCAGCCCCGCCGACCAGTCGGCCAGCAGCGCCACCTTCTCCTTCTGCGGCACGGAGAAGGGGTCGATCTCGTAGGCGGAGACCCAGCTGACCTCGCCGTGCACGGGCTCGGGCGCCAGCTCGATGGGCTCCCTGTTGATCGGGGCGCTCACCTCCGCGACCTTGACGGCCTGCGCGGCCACCTCCGCGGCGGCCTCGGGGGTGAGCACGAGGCCCGCGGCGAAGCCCCAGGTGCCGTTCTTGACCACCCGTACGGCATAGCCGAGGTCGTCGGCGTCCATGGCCCCTTCGAGCCTGGCGTCGTAGAGAGCGAGAGACTCGGCTCGCACCCGCTCCAGCCGGAAGTCGGCATGCGAGGCGCCGAGGTCACGGGCGCGCTGAAGGGCTGCGTCCGCGAGCTGCCTGAGCGGCAGGGCGAGGAAATCGGGATCGATCTGGCGCATGTCAACGATCCTAGCCCTGTGATCTTGTACGTCCCGGACAAGGGGATACCGGCGGGTAGGAGATAGCGTCAGGTCTCATGGCACGCTCTGTACTCGTCACCGGAGGCAATCGCGGCATCGGCCTCGCGATCGCCCGCGAACTGGCCGCGGCAGGCGACAACGTCGCCGTCACCTACCGATCGGGGGAGCCGCCCGAGGGATTGTTCGGCGTCCGCTGCGACGTGACCAGCTCCGACGACGTCGAGGCCGCCTTCGCCAAGGTGGAGGCCGAGCAGGGCCCCGTCGAGGTGCTCGTCTCCAACGCGGGCATCACCAAGGACACCCTGCTGGCGATGATGAAGGAGGAGACCTTCACCGACGTCATCGACGCCAACCTCACCGGCGCCTACCGGGTCGCCAAGCGCGCGATCAGGCCCATGATGAAGCTCAAGCGCGGCCGCATCATCCTCATCTCCTCCGTCGTCGGCCTCAGCGGCCAGGCCGGGCAGTCCAACTACGCCGCCTCCAAGGCCGGCCTGGTCGGCTTCGGCCGATCCCTCGCCCGCGAGTACGGCTCGCGCGGCATCACCGTCAACGTCGTCGCCCCCGGCTTCGTCAAGACCGACATGACCGCCGAGCTCGACTCCGAGGCGATCGTCAAGAACATCCCGCTGGGCCGGCAGGCGGTCCCCGCGGAGATCGCGCGCGTCGTGCGCTTCCTCGCCAGCGACGACGCCTCCTACATCACAGGGGCCGTGATCCCCGTCGACGGCGGTCTGGGAATGGGGCACTGAAGCATGGGAATCCTCGAAGGCAAGCGCATCCTGGTCACCGGCGTCCTCACCGACGCCTCCATCGCCTTCTCCGTGGCCAAGCTGGCCCAGGAGCAGGGCGCCACGGTCGTGCTGACCGGCTTCGGCCGCCTGTCGCTGGTCGAGCGCATCGCCAAGCGGCTGCCGCAGACGCCGCCGGTGATCGAGCTCGACGTGCAGAACACCGAGCACCTCGACACCCTGGCCGCCCGCGTCGGCGAGCACGTCGACGGCCTCGACGGCGTCGTCCACTCCATCGGCTTCGCTCCGCAGACCGCGCTCGGCGGCAACTTCCTCAACACCACGTGGGAGGACGTCGCGACCGCCCTGCACATCTCCACCTTCTCCTACAAGTCGCTGGCGGTGGCCTGCCTGCCGCTGATGAAGGAGGGCGGCTCGGTCGTCGGCCTCGACTTCGACGCCACCAAGGCCTGGCCCGTCTACGACTGGATGGGCGTGGCCAAGGCGGGCCTGGAGTCGGCCAACCGCTACCTCGCCCGCGACCTGGGCAAGCAGGGCATCAGGGTCAACCTGGTCGCGGCGGGGCCGCTGCGCACGATGGCGGCCAAGTCGATCCCCGGCTTCAAGGAGTTCGAGGAGGCCTGGCCGGAGAAGGCGCCCCTGGGCTGGGACCTCTCCGACACCGAGGTGGCGGCCAAGGCGTGCGTCGCGCTGATGTCCGACTGGTTCCCCGCCACCACGGGCGAGATCGTCCACGTCGACGGCGGCGTCCACGCGATGGGCGTCTAGGTCACCCAAGCTCTCCAGCCCCCTGCGCTGTCTGCGCGGGGGGCTTCGTCATGCCCGCTGCGGTGTGATGTGCGGCACTTCAGAGGATGAAATGTTGCAGACTCTGAAATTTCATCCGTAATCTTGATGTTGTGACCATCGTGGAGAGCACAGAAGAGCTCGGGCGCAGAGACAGGAAGAAGCTCGAGACCCGGGCCGCTCTCGAGCGCGCCGCTCTCACGCTGGTCGCCGAGCGGGGCCTGGCCGGTGTCACGGTCGAGGACATCGCCGAAGCGGTCGATGTCTCCTCCCGCACGTTCTTCAACTACTTCCCCTCCAAAGAGGACGCGCTGCTCGGCAGGAGCCCGAGGGCGGAGGCGGAGCTGATCGAACGGCTGGCCCGGGTGCCCGCCGAGATGTCCGCGCTGGCCGCGCTGCGCCTGGTGCTGCTCGACGAGGCCGAGCGCGTCCAGGAGCGGCGCGAGGAGTGGCTGCTCAGGCTGAAGGTGTTCGAGCAGAACCCCTCGCTGCTGCTCAAGCTGTTCTCCGGAGGGGCCGAGGCCGAGCGGCGGCTGGTGGCGGCCGTGGCGGGGCGGCTTCCCGAAGGTCCCTCGGGGACGGCGCACGCCGAGCTCGTCACCGCCGTGGCGCTCACCGCCTTCAGAGTGGCGGTGCTGCGCTGGAGCACTGTCGACATCCCGCTGGCGGGCCTGGTCGACGAGGTCTTCTCGCAGGTGGCCGAGGGGCTGCCCGACCCGAACCCGCCCGCCTGAGAGCCGGCCCGCCTGAAACCAGCCCATCTGAAACCCGGCCCGTTCCGCATCCGGCTCTCCGAGAACCGGACCGTCTGAAACCAGCCCAGCTGAAACCCCCGGCCCGTTCCGCATCCGGCTCTCCGAGAACCGGACCGTCCGAGCCGGCCCCCTCGAAAGCCGGCTCGCACCGAAGCGGGCCCGATCTCCACCCGAACCGCCCGGCGGCGGTCGCGCGGCCGAACCGCGCCGTGAACCGGCCACCGCCAGAGAAAATTGAGGAAGCATGACAACCACCAGCGCGCAGCCAGAATCCCCGGCCGCGCCCGCAGGGCCCACCTCGAGGAGAAAGGTACTCCAGGCGCTGTCCGGGCTGATGGTGGGCATGTTCGTGTCCATCCTGGCCTCGACGGTCGTGGCCAACGCCCTGCCGCGCATCATCACCGACCTGCAGGGCTCGCAGACCGTCTACACCTGGATCGTCACCTCCGAGCTCCTGGCGATGACGGCCACCGTGCCGCTGTGGGGCAAGATGGCCGACCTCTACAGCAAGAAGCTGCTCATCCAGCTGTCACTCGGGCTGTTCGTGGTGGGCTCCCTGATCGCGGGCCTCACGCCCAACGTGGAGATCCTCATCGTCAGCCGCGTCGTCCAGGGCATCGGCGCGGGCGGCATGACCGCGCTGTCCATGGTCGTGATGGCGGCCATGATCCCGCCGCGCGAGCTGGGCCGCTACGCCGGCATCTTCGGCGCCGTCTTCGGCGTCGGAACCGTGGCGGGGCCGCTCATCGGCGGACTGCTCGTCGACACCTCGTGGCTCGGCTGGCGCTGGTGCTTCCTGATCGGCGTGCCCTTCACGCTCGTGGCCATCGTCCTGCTGCAGCGCACGCTGCACCTGCCGGTGGTGCGCAAGCAGGTCAAGGTCGACTATCTCGGCGCCTTCCTCATCACGCTGGGCGTCTGCACGCTGCTGGTGTGGTCGTCGCTGGCGGGCAGCCAGTTCGAGTGGGCCTCATGGTGGAGCGTGGGCCTGGCGGGCGGCGGTGTCGTCGTCCTCGCGCTGGCGGTCTGGGTGGAGTCGAAGGCGGCCGAGCCCATCATCCCGCTGACGCTGTTCAGGAACCGCACGGTCGCCCTCGCCACCATCGCCAGCGTGCTGGTCGGCGTGGCGATGTTCGGCGGCACGGTGTTCCTGTCGCAGTACTTCCAGATCGCGCTCGGCAAGTCGCCGACGGTCGCCGGCCTGATGAGCCTGCCCATGGTCTTCGGCCTGCTGGTCTCCTCCACGGTCGCCGGCCAGCTCATCACCAAGTGGGGCAGGTGGAAGGGCTTCCTGGTGGCCGGCGGCGTCGTGATGCTGGCGGGCATGGGGCTGCTCAGCACCATCGACGGCCAGACCAGCACGCTGCTGCTGTCGGTGTACATGGCCGTGCTGGGCATCGGCGTCGGCATGCTCATGCAGAACCTGGTGCTGGCCGCGCAGAACGACGTGCCCGCCCACGACCTCGGCGTCACCACCTCGATGCTGTCCTTCTTCCGCAGCATGGGCGGCGCGGTCGGCGTCAGCGCCCTCGGCGCGGTGCTGGCCAACAAGATCACTACGCTCATGACGGAGAAGCTCGGCCCCATGGCGGGCGGCTCGGGCGGCGAGGGCCAGACGGTTCCCGACATCTCCACGCTGCCGGCCCCGGTGGTGCGGATCATCCAGGACGTGTACGCCACGGCCACCGCCGACCTGTTCCTCATCGGCGTGCCGCTGACCGCGCTCGCGCTGGTGGCGGTGCTGTTCATCAAGGAGAAGCCGCTCAACACGCTGTCGGGCGAGGAGCGGCTGGCCAGGGAGCGCGCGGCGGCCGATCACTGACCCGCCCTCTCGCGGGCGCCGCCCCGGCCGAGTTCAGGCCAGGCGGTGCCTGCCTCCGACGCGGATGGGCTCGAACGGCATCGACTCGCCGTGCTCCTCGCGCCTGCGCCGCTGCTGCGACACCCGCGCGGCCAGGACCGCCGAGGCCAGCAGCACGGCCGTCAGCGCGGTGCCCAGCACGTCGGAGTCGGGCTCGCTGGGCCGTACGACCCGGCCGCCGATCTGGTCGGACAGCTTCTCGGAGAACGGGCCAGGCCAGAGCAGCTCCACCCGGGGATCGTCGGGATCGACGGGCGCGGGCTCGTCGGCGACGACCGGGTCGCTGCTCTCCATGTGGGGCCTGGTGACGGGCGGGGCCGGCGCCTCGGTGGGCAGGATCCCCTGCTGCCTGGGCCGCCTGGACGGCGTGGCCGTGGCGGACGGCGTGGGCGTGCCCGTGGCGCCGGGCGAACCCGACGGGCTCGGCTCGGGCCGTCCCTGGTCCGTCACGGAGCCGAGCACCCCCTGCCCCTCGCACGCGAGCACCGGCAGGCAGACGTCCTCGAGCGTGCTGGAGACCAGCCCGCCGCCGTCGCGATCGCCGCCGCCGTCGTCGCTCGACGGGGGAGGCGGCTCGTCGGCGGCCTTC
The DNA here is from genome assembly GCF_039533245.1 of Nonomuraea recticatena. Taxonomy (NCBI): domain Bacteria; kingdom Bacillati; phylum Actinomycetota; class Actinomycetes; order Streptosporangiales; family Streptosporangiaceae; genus Nonomuraea; species Nonomuraea recticatena. Next base: position 160,354 of record NZ_BAAATE010000018.1, read on the forward strand.
GAGGTGGGGGAGGGGGCGGGCCTGCCCGTAGGGGCGACCTCGCCCACGGTGCCGAGGACCGTTCCCGTGGCCTTGTCGACGCCATCGGTCACGGGGCCCAGGGAGTCGCCGGTGACGCCGTCGACCGTGTCGGTCACCCCGTCGACCAGCTCGCACACCCCGTTGGTCACGCCGGACAGCAGCCCGCCGCCTCGCTCGCAGTCGCGCAGCCCGGCCGTCGCCGCCCCCGCGCCCAGCGGGAGCGCCGCCAGCGCGAACGCGAGGAGGCCGACTGAGACCGCCGTCCTGCGGCGCCCAACGCCCATCTATCCCCTCCTGTGTCGATCCGCCCGTGGCCAGCTTGGTGGAGTCGGAGCCGATTTCCACGCAAAGTTACGATTCGATATCGACTAGTGATACGCGAGGGTGACTCTCGTTCTGTCCCTGTCGGCCGGGGCGGCGGAGGGAAGCAAGCCTACTCAGACTGATCGTCACGGCGCACGCCAGGCGGCCGTCAGTCGACGGAGGAGACGTCGTCCAGCGCCTCGCGGATCTCGCGGGGCAGCACCACGTCCTCGGCGGTGAGGATGCCGCCGAGCTGCGCGTGGGTGCGGGAGCCGACGATCGCGGAGGCGACGCCGTGCTGGTCGCGCACCCATGACAGGGCCACCGACAGCGGCGAGACCCCGAGCCCCTCGGCGGCGGTGGTGACCGACTCGACCACCCTGCGGCTGCGCTCGTCGAGGTAGGGACGGACGAAGTCGGCGAAGTGCGGCGTGGCAGCGCGGGAGTCGGCGGGGATGCCGGTGCGGTACTTGCCCGTCAGCACCCCCCGCCCGAGCGGCGAATAGGCCAGCACGCCCGCCCCGACGTGCTCGGCGGCCGGCAGCACGTCGCGCTCGGCGTCGCGCGCCAGCAGGGAGTACTCCACCTGTGCGGCGGTGATCGGGATGCGGCCTGGTACCGCCCGCTGGGCGACCGCGGCGGCGGCCAGCTGCCACCCGGTGTAGTCGCACACGCCCGCGTAGACCGCCCGCCCGGAGGCGACGATGGCGTCGAGCGCGGCGAGCGTCTCCTCCAGCGGCACCTCGGCGTCGTAGGTGTGCAGCTGCCACAGGTCGACGTAGTCGACGCCGAGCCTGGTCAGCGAGGCGTCGATGGCGGCGATGAGGTGGCGCCTGGAGGCGTCGCGCGGCCGCCGCGCCGCGGGAGTCAGCACGGCCTTGGTGGAGACGACCACCTCCGAGCGCGGCACGGAGTCTCTGAGCAGCCTTCCGAGCAGCCGCTCGGCGTCGCCGCCCGTGTAGACGTCGGCCGTGTCGATCAGGTTGCCGCCGGCCTCGACGAAGGTGCGCAGCTGGGCGGCCGCGTCCTCTGCGTCGGTGTCCCTGCCCCATGTCATCGTGCCGAGACCGAGCCGGGACACCGAAAGGCCGCTCCGACCGACATAGCGTTGTTCCATGAAGCTCAGGCGCTCCCGTCTGTCGATCACGGCCAAGGATCTGGCCAGGCTACCGTCCGCCCAGGCAAAGAAATGTGATCGACGCCTGCAAGACTTGTCGTCATGACGACCGTCCTCCTGGCCAGACACGGCCTCACCGCTATGACGGGTCCGGTGCTGGCCGGCTGGACCCCCGGCGTCCACCTCAACGAGGCGGGCCAGGCGCAGGCCAAGGCGCTGGCCGTACGGCTGGCGCAGGTGAGGCTGGACGCGATCGTCTCCAGCCCGCTCGAACGCTGCCAGGAGACCGCCCAGGCGGTCGCGCAGGACAGGGGGCTCGAGATCGGGACCGACGAGCGGTTCGGCGAGTGCGGCTACGGCGAGTGGACGGGGCGCCCGCTGAGCGAGCTGACCAAGGAGCCGCTGTGGCCCGTCGTCCAGGCGCACCCGAGCGCGGCGGTCTTCCCCGGCGGCGAGGCGATGGCCGACATGCAACACCGCGCGGTGGCCGCCGTCAGGGACTGGAACCTGCGCCTGGGGGAGAAAAGCGCCTACCTGGTGTGCACGCACGGAGACGTGATCAAGGCCGTCGTGGCCGACGCTCTGGGGCTCCACCTCGATCAGTTTCAGCGCATAACAGCTGATCCAGCCTCTGTGACGATCATTCGATACACCCCCCTACGCCCCTTTGTCCTCAGGCTTAACGATGTGGGGGAATTGCGGCTTCCCGAGGGTTCGGAGGAGAAAGACGGGGGAGAAAACATCACCGGGAGCGATGCCGCCGTCGGCGGCGGACCCGGGACCACGTAAGGTCGGGCTATGCCGGTCTTCGACTACGACCCACCAGAAAGGTTCGTGGCCGGTGCCTTGGGGCAGCCTGGGGCACGGATCTTCTTCCTGCAGGCGCGGGCCGCAGGCAGGCTGACCACGGTCGCACTGGAGAAGCTGCAGGTCGCCGCCCTGGCGGGCAAGCTCGAAGAGCTGCTCGACGAGGTGCTGAGACGCAGCGGGGGCACCGCTCACGTTCCTGCCGTCGCGCCCGCCGACCTGGCCGACAACGGCCCGCTCGAGCAGCCGCTCACCGAGGACTTCAGGGTCGGCACCATGGCCCTGGCGTGGGACCCCGACAGGTCGCAGGTGGTGATCGAGGCCCAGGAGATCACCGACGAGGAGGACCTCGAGGCGCCCGAGCCGTCCATGCTGCGGGTGCACATCAGCGCGGGCGCCGCACGGGCCTTCTCCCAGCGCGCCCTGGAGATCGTGGCGGCGGGCCGTCCGCCCTGCCCGCTGTGTGGTCAGCCACTCGACGCCGACGGGCACATCTGCGTGCGCCTGAACGGCTACCGCGGAGGTGAGGTCGCTTCGTGAGTGTGCCGGAGAGTGAGCTGGAAGACCTCCGTTATGACGAGGAAGCCGCCCTCAGGCTGCTCAGGGACGGACGACTGGAGGTGGCGGGTCGCCTGGTCGAGGCGACGAACATGACCCTCTACTGCGGCGTCACGCTCGCCGGCCGCTCGGCGGCGTGCGTCTACAAGCCGGTGCGCGGCGAGCGGCCGCTGTGGGACTTCCCCGACGGCACGCTGGCCGCCCGCGAGGTGGCCGCCTACGAGGTCTCCAAGGCGACCGGCTGGCAGATCGTGCCGCCCACGGTCTACCGCGAGGGGCCCTTCGGCCCCGGCATGTGCCAGCTGTGGATCGACACCGACCAGGAGATCGACCTGATGTCGCTGATCCGCAGCCGGCACCCGGCGCTGCGGAAGATGGCCGTCTTCGACGCGATCGTCAACAACGCCGACCGCAAGGGCGGCCATCTGCTGCCCCTGCCCGACGGCGCCACCATCTACGGCGTCGACCACGGCGTCTGCTTCTCCGCCGACGACAAGTTGCGCACGGTGCTGTGGCAGTGGAGGGGCAAGCCGCTGCCGCGCGAGGCCGTCGGCGTGCTGGCCAAGCTGGAGCGCGAGCTGGAGTCGGGCGCGCTGGGCCGCCGCCTGCGCGAGCTGCTCACCCTCGCCGAGGTCGAGGCGACCTGGACCCGCGTCAGGCGGCTGCTCGACACCGGCGTCCACCCCTACCCGTCGGAGGACTGGCCCGCGGTCCCCTGGCCCCCGATCTAGACATGTGCACCGTGATCGTCAGGACCGGCGAGCCGCTGACCCTGCTGGGCGTCCGCGACGAGTTCGCCGACAGGCCGTGGGAGGGCCCCGGCGAGCACTGGCCCGACTACCCGGGCGTCGTCGGCGGGCGCGACCTCAAGGCGGGCGGCACGTGGCTGGCCGTCCTGCCCTCGGCGGGGCGCGCGGCGGCCCTGCTCAACGGCAGGGGCAGGGCGGCCGACGAGCGCACCAAGGTCTCACGGGGCGAGCTGCCGCTGCGCGCGGTGGTGGCGGGCGCGCTGCCCCAGGTGGACCTCACCCGCTACGACCCCTTCCACCTCGTGCTCGCCGAAGGCGCGGGCGCGCGCCTGTGGTCGTGGGACGGCCTGCACCTGACCGCCTCGCCGGTTCCCGAGGGCACCAGCGTCATCGTCAACGGCGGCCTCGGCGCCGACTCCAGGAACCTCGCCCCGCTGTTCGACGCGGCCACTGACTGGCACGAGCTGGTCGGCAGGGCGACGGTCCGCCACGACCTGCCCGACGGCCGCCGCCACGCCTCGCTGTCGGCCACCCTGCTGACCCTCGGCGGCGAGCGCGTGGGCTATGACTTCTCCGACCTCACCAGCTGGAATGCGGTGGCCGTGCCCCGCGTTGATCGTGGTGTTTCCCGAGACGGATAAGGTCAAAGCATGCGATCGTGGTCTGCCCCCAGTGTTCCCAACCTGCCCGGCGCCGCCGTACCCCTGAACCTGTACGACACAGCCGCGCGCCAGGTCAGGCGCACCGAGCCGGGGCCGACCGCCACCATGTACGTGTGCGGGATCACCCCCTACGACGCCACGCATCTGGGCCACGCCAACACCTATCTCGCCTTCGACCTCGTGGGCAGGGTGTGGCGTGACAACGGCCACGAGGTGCACTTCACGCAGAACGCCACCGACGTCGACGACCCGCTGCTCGAGCGGGCCGCGCAGACGGGCCTTGACTGGCGGGCCCTGGCCGAGCGCGAGATCGAGCTGTTCCGCACCGACATGAGCGCGCTGCGCGTGCTGCCCCCGCGTGAGTACGTCGGTGTGACCGAGGTCATCGACCAGGTGTCGGAGCTGATCGAGAGCCTGTCGGCCAAGGGGCTGACCTACTCCGTCGACGGCGACGTCTACTTCAGCGTCGCCGACGCGCCCAAGTTCGGCGAGGTGTCCGGCTACGGGCGCGAGCAGATGCTGGCGCTGTTCGGCGAGCGCGGCGGCGACCCCGACCGTGAGGGCAAGCGCGACCCGCTCGACTGGCTGCTGTGGCGGGCCGAGCGTCCTGGCGAGCCGTCCTGGCCCTCCCCGCTCGGGCAGGGCAGGCCCGGCTGGCACATCGAGTGCACCGCCATCGCGCTGGCCAACCTCGGCGCCGGGTTCGACGTCGCGGGCGGCGGCTCCGACCTGATCTTCCCTCACCACGAGTGCGGCGCCTCCGAGGGCTACGCCGCCGGCGGCGAGTGGCCGTTCGCCAAGTTCTACTCCCACGCCGGCATGGTGGCGCTCGACGGCGAGAAGATGTCCAAGTCGCGCGGCAACCTGGTCTTCGTCTCCAGGCTGCGCGCCGAGCACGACCCGATGGCCGTCAGGCTCGTGCTGCTGGCCCACCACTACCGCACCGACTGGGAGTACACCGGCGACCAGCTCCAGGAGGCCGAGGCCCGGCTCGAGCGCTGGCGCGCGGCGGTCGCGCTGCCGTCAGGCCCGGCCGCGGACGACGTGCTGGCGCGGGTGCGGGCGCGGATGTCGGACGACCTCGACGCCCCCGGCGCCCTGGCCGTGATCGACGCCTGGGCTGCCGAGGCGCTGGCGGAGGGCGGTTCCGACACGTCGGCACCCGGCCTGGTCCGTGATGTGGCCGACGCGCTGCTCGGAGTGGCGCTCTAGCGCGATCTCACCGGCGCGACGTCATCATCGCGTCATCGTCTCGTTTCGGGCGGCCCGCCGTGGGCAGCGGGCGCACGACGAAAGGAGACAGACGATGACCACCGCAAGAGAGATCATGACCCCCAACGTCGAGTGCGTGAACGTCGACGAGTCGGTCAGCGAGGCCGCGGAGAAGATGGCCAGGCTCGACGTCGGCTCCCTGCCCATCTGCGGCACCGACGACAAGCTCAAGGGCATGCTCACCGACAGGGACATCGTGGTGAAGGTGCTCGCCAAGGGCAAGGACCCCAAGTCCTGCCTGGCGGGCGAGCTGGCCCAGGGAGAGGCCGTCACGATAGGCGCCGACCATGACGCCAGGGAGATCCTGCGCACCATGGCCACGCACAAGGTCCGTCGCCTGCCTGTCATCGACGGGCACAGGCTCGTCGGCATCGTCGCGCTGGCCGAGGTCGCCAGGGCGTTGCCGGACGCCACGGTCGGCGACCTGCTCGACGCCCTCACCACCGACTGACCACGATGGCGCACACCACAGGGTCGTACTGGATGGACGGGGCGGCCCAGCCGTCGCGCCCGCCGCTGAGCAGCGACGTCCGCGTGGACGTCGCCGTGCTCGGCGGCGGGATCGCCGGTCTCAGCACGGCGTGGGAGCTGACCAAGGCGGGCCGCTCGGTCGCCGTGCTGGAGGCAGGGCGCATCGCAGCGGGGGTCACCGGGCACACCACGGCCAAGCTGTCGGCGCTGCACACGCTCATCTACTCCAGCCTGAGCGCGGGCGACGGCGAGCTGTACGCGCGCTCCCAGCTCGAGGCCGTCGAGCACGTGGCCCGCACCGCCGCCGAGCTCGACCTGGAGTGCGAGTTCGAGCGCGCCGCCGCCCACACCTACACCGAGACCACCGAGGGGCTCGAGCAGATCAGAGCCGAGGTGGAGGCCGCCAGACGGGCGGGGCTGCCGGCCGAGTTCGTCACCGAGACGGCGCTGCCGTACCCGATCGTGGGCGCCGTACGGGTGCGCGGCCAGGCCCAGTTCCACCCCCGCAAGTACCTGCTCGGGCTGGCCGAGGCGATGACCGCGAGCGGCGCGCAGATCTACGAGCACACCCGCGCCGTACGGCTCGACTCCGGCAAGGTGACCACCGCCGACGGGCTCGTCGTGACCGCGGACGACGTGGTGGTCGCCACCCACTACCCGGTCTTCGACAGGGCGCTGCTGTTCGCCCGCATGACGCCGCGCCGCGAGCTGGTCGTCGCCGCGCCGATCGAGGCGGCGGCCGACCCGCGCGGCACGTTCATCACCACCGAGCAGGGCACCCGCTCGGTCAGGACCGCTCCCCTCGAGGACGGGCGGCGCCTGCTGCTGGTGACGGGCGAGAAGTACCGGCCGGGCGAGGGCTCGGTGGGAGCCCGCCTGGAGCGGCTGGGTGAGTGGATGACCGAGCGGTTCGGCGTCGAGCCCCGCTACCGGTGGGCCGCGCAGGACAACGACACCACCGACGGCCTGCCCTTCGTGGGACCGCTGCACGTGGGGGCCCGCCACGCCTACGTCGCCACCGGCTTCGGCGGGTGGGGCATGAGCAACGGCGTCATGGCGGGACTGCTGCTGGCAGCGCTGATCTCAGGCGAGGACCGGCCGTGGGCGGGGCTGTACGACCCGCGCAGGGTGCATCCGGTGCGCGAGGCGGGCCCGCTGCTGAAGGCTCAGGCCTCGGTCGCCGCGCACTTCGTCGGCGACCGTTTCGGCACAGGCGGGCGTGACGACCTCGAAGGGCTCCTGCCGGGCCAGGCGGCCGTGGTGAAGGTGGCGGGGGAGCGCTGCGCGGCCTACCGCGACGTCGAGGGCCAGGTCCACGCGGTGTCGGCGCTGTGCAGCCACATGGGCTGCGTGGTCGCCTTCAACGACGCCGAGCGGACCTGGGAGTGTCCCTGCCACGGCTCACGCTTCGCGCTGGACGGTTCGATCCTCCAGGGCCCCGCCACCGAACCCCTCAAGCGCATCGAGCTGTGAGAACCACTCGACGGTACGGCGCAGCCCGTCCTCGGCCCCGACCTTGGCCGCCCAGCCCAGCTCGGCGGCGGCCAGCGTGGTGTCCGGTCTGCGGACCTTGGGGTCGTCGACGGGCCTGTCGATGAACTCGATGGGTGAGGAGGAGCCCGCCAGCTCCCGGATCAGCTCGGCGAGCTCGATCATGGTCAGCTCGTCGGGGTTGCCGATGTTGACCGGCCCGGGGAAGTGGCTGTCGGCCATGCGCAGCACGCCTTCGACGGTGTCCTCGACGTAGCAGATGGAGCGGGTCTGGCGTCCGTCGCCCGTGACCGTCAGCGGCTCGTTCGACAGGGCCTGCCTGATGAAGGTCGGGATGGCCCTGCCGTCGAAGGGGCGCATGCGCGGGCCGTAGGTGTTGAAGATGCGCACGATGCCGGTGTCGGTGCCGTGCGCGTTGCGGTAGGCCGTGGTCAGCGACTCGGCGAAGCGCTTGGCCTCATCGTAGACGCTGCGCGGGCCGACGGGATTGACGTTGCCCCAGTAGGTCTCGCGCTGCGGGTGTTCGAGCGGGTCGCCGTAGACCTCGCTGGTGGAGGCCAGGACGAACCTGGAGCGCTTCTCCTTGGCCAGCCCGAGCGCGTGCAGCGTGCCGAGGCTGCCGACCTTGAGTGTCTCGATGGGATGCCTGAGGTAGTCGGCGGGGGAGGCGGCCGAGGCGAAGTGCAGCACGAGGTCCACCTCGCCCGGCACGTGCACGAAGCCGGTCAGGTCGCACTCGATGATCTCGAGGCCCGGCCTGCCCAGCAGATGTTCCAGGTTGCGGGGGGAGCCGGTGAGGAAGCTGTCCATGCAGATGACCTCCGCCCCCCTCTCCAGCAGCTTCTCGCAGAGGTAGGAACCGAGGAATCCGGCCCCTCCCGTCACCACAGCTCTCATAGCGAAATCGCCTCGATCACTTCGTCGACGTTGATGCTCAGCAGTCCGGGATCCGGGCTCTGCCCGTGCGGATCCCCTGTGGCGCCCTTCCAGATCACGGTGTGCGGTCCCTGCTTCGGCGGCCCCCACAGCGCGGGGGAGACGGGGCCGAACAGCAGGACGGACGGCGTGCGGTAGGCGCTGGCCAGGTGCGCGAGGCCGGTGTCGCCGCAGATCACCAGGCGCGCGTCGCGGACCAGCGCGGCCAGCGCCTTCAGGTCGGTCCTGCCCGCCAGCACCCTCGCGCCGCTGAGCCCCGCCACCCGTACGGCGAGCTCCCACTCGGCGGCGCTGCCGGTGACGACCACCTCGTGCCCCCTGCCCCTGAGGTAGGCGACCACCATGGCGTAGCGCTCGGGCGGCCACCTCCTCGACGGGTATGCCGCGCCGGGGTGGACGACCACGGGCCCGCCGCGGTCGCCCTCCCCGAGGTAGAGGTCGTCGGGGTCGGCCGGTAGACCGTGCCACTCCAGCAGGTCGCACCAGCGGCGCACCTCGTGCACGTCGTCGCGCCACGGCGGGCCGCCGATCCCGTGGGTCAGCAGCGTGCCCGGCTCGGTGGCCCGCAGCGCCTCGGTGCTCTGCGGGCCCCTGCCGTGCAGGTTGACCGCGACCTGCGGCCTCGTGCGCGGGACGGGGCCGGGGCCCCGCACCTCGATCACCTCGTCGACGGGCAGCAGCGGAGCCAGCGCCGAGGGTCCCGCCAGCACGAGCCGGTGCCGGGGGTAGGCCCGCCGCAGCGCCCGCAGCGCGGGCACCGCGGTGAGCAGGTCGCCGAGCCCGAGCCCGCGCAGGGCCAGGACCTCTAGGGCCACGAGGTCTCCGTCGAAGGACAGACCACGAGCTCGCGCACCTCGCAGCCGGGCGGCTGCGAGAGCGCGAACACGATGGTCTGCGCCACGTCCTCTGGCCTGTTGAGCTTGGCGTCGGGTCCCGGCTTGTACTGCTCGGGCCTGTCGTCGAAGAAGTGCGTCGACATCCCGCCGGGCACCAGCATCGTGACGCCCACCTGCCCTGCGAGCTCGGCGGCCAGCGCCCTGGTGAAGCCGACCACGCCGAACTTGGCGGCGCAGTAGGCGGTGGCGTCGCTGACGGCGCGAAGCCCGAGCGTCGAGGCGCAGGTCACCACCCGCCCCCTCGACTCCGTCAGGTACGGCAGCGCCGCCCTGACGACCGAGGCCGTGCCCATGAGGTTGACCCTGATGACGCGCTCCCAGTCGTCGGCGGGCACCTCGCTCAGCCTTCCGCACGCGTCGATGCCCGCCGCCGTGACGACCCCGTCGAGCCCTCCCGCCCGCTCGGCCAGCTCCCGTACCGCCCGCTCGGCCTGCTCCCGTTCGGCCAGGTCGGCGATGACTTCGTCGAAGGAGTGCGACGGGCGCACGTCCACCACCAGCGGGCGCCCTCCGGCCTTGGCGACCGCCTCGGCGGTGGCCAGACCGAGGCCCGACGAGCCTCCTGTGATCAGAATGTTCCCCAGCATCGTCCTCTCCCTCTCAGGCTTCCTGTACGGCGGCGATCAACCCGGTCGTGGACCGTCCAGGCACGCTGGCCAGCACGACGGTCTCCGCGCCTATCCGCTCCAGAGATCCGGCCTCGGGCAGTTCGCGCCCCGAGTAGTCGCCGCCCTTCACCCACACGTGGGGGCGCAGCCTTTCGATGACGGCGTCGGGGGTGTCCTCCTCGAACACCATGACGGCGTCGACGCAGCCCAGGGCGCGCAGCACCTCCACCCGGTCGCGCTGACCGACCACCGGCCTGCCGGGGCCCTTGAGCCGCTTGGCCGAGGCGTCGGAGTTGACGCACACGATCAGCGCGTCGCCCAGGGCCCTGGCCCTGCGCAGGAGGCTCACGTGCCCTGCGTGCAGCAGGTCGAAACACCCGCCGGTGGCGATGAGCCGTCCCCCGCTCGATCTGACCAGCTCGGCGACCTCCATCGGGGTGCGCGGCCTGTCGCCCATCTCCTTGGCCAGTTCGTGGCCGCGCAGCCTGATCGCCGCCGCGCCGCCGCTCTCCACGAACCTGGAGGCCTCGCCGACGCCGACCGCGACCGCGTCCTCCACCGGCAGGCCGTCGCGCAGGGCGAGCGCCGATGCCCCCGCGAACCTGTCTCCGGCGCCGCACACGTCGTGGCCGGAGGTGAGCGTGGGCGGCGGGATCCTCCTGTAGTGGCCGCCCGCGTGCGCCAGGGTGGCGCCCTGGGCGCCCAGCGTCACCGCGACGGCCTCGGCGCGCAGCGTCCTGGTCAGCTGCCTGGCGGCCTGGTCGGGCCCGACGTACGGCTGCCCGCACATCTGCATGGCCTCCGACTCGCTCGGCGTCACCAGCGCGCAGCCGGGCACCGGCGTGACGCCTCTCGGGTGCGGATCCCACACGATCGGCACGCCGATCCCGCTGAGCAGCTCGCGAGCGCCCCCCGTGACGCCCCTGCCGTAGTCGGAGACGAGCACGGTGCCCGCCCCGCGCACCGCCCGCAGGGCGGCCTCGGTCGCCCTGGTCACGGCGCGCCCGTCGCCGGTGTCCATCCGCACCAGCGTCTGGCCCCTCGCCCTGATCCTGGTCTTGCGGACGGTCGAGCCGCGCAGCGGCAGCGGCACGACCTCGAGATGGCCGTTCAGCAGCGCCCGCAGCACCCGCCCCTGCGGATCGTCGCCGAGCGCGGTGACCAGCACCACGTCGGCGCCGTCACGGGCGGCCAGCAGCGCCGCGAGGCCCGCGCCGCCTGGGCGCAGGCGTTCCTCCTCCACGTCGACGACGGGGACGGGCGCGTCGGGCGCGAGCCGGTCGGCCACGCCCTCGATGTCCACGTCCAGCAGCGAGTCGCCGATGACGACCAGTGGTCCCCCGTTCACGCGCACGCCTCCTCGATCGAGTCGCAGAGCATGTGGATCATCGCCAGGTGCACCTCCTGGACGGTGCAGGTGTCGTCCTCAGGCACCGCCACGACCTCGTCGCTGATCGCGGCCAGCGGGTTCGGGGCGCGCCCCGTCATCGCCCACGTGGTCAGCCCCCGCTCGCCCGCCGCCCGCGCCGCGGCCAGCACGTTGGCGCTGGAACCGCTGGTGGACAGGCAGATCAGGACGTCGCCCTCGCGGCCGTGCGCCCACACCTGCCGGGCGTAGACCTCCTCGGCGCCGAAGTCGTTGGCGATCGCCGTCATCGAGGAGGTGTCGGCGTGCAGCGGGATCGCGGCGAACGGCCGCCGCTCGGCTCTGAACCTGCCGACCAGCTCGGCCGTCAGGTGCTGGGCCTCGGCGGCCGAGCCGCCGTTGCCGCAGGCCAGCAGCCTGCCACCGCCCTGCAGGACGCCCGCGAGCTTGCGCCCCCACGCCTCGACGACGGGCGTCTGGTCCGCGGTCAGCGCGATCGCGACGCTCAGCCTGCTCAGGTGCCTGTGCATGTCGCCCTCCCCATCCGGCCCTCCAGCACGCTCTGGTAGACGGCCTCGGTCTGCTCGGCCACGTGCGGCCAGCCGTACATCTGTCTGGCCTTTCTGGCCCCCGCCTCGCCGAGCTGGGCCCGTCGCGCGGGGTTGTCCAGCAGGTCGCGCAGGGCGCGGGCGAGCGCCTGCGGACGGCGCGGCGGCACCAGGACGCCGCAGCCCGCCACCGTGTCCAGGTGGCCGCCGACGGCGGAGGCGATCACCGGCACGCCGCACGCCATCGCCTCGAGCGGCACCATGCCGAACGGCTCGTACCACGGGACGCTCACCAGCACGTCCGCCGACCGCATCAGCGCGGGCACCCGCTCGCGGGGCACGCTGCCGATCACCTTGACCCTGTCGGCCAGGCCGTAGGCGGCGGCCAGCTCGGCCAGCCTGACCGCCTCGGGATCCTCGGCCTCCCCACCCGCGATGACCAGCTCGGCCTCCGGCAGTTCGCGCAGCGCGCGCAGGACGGTGTCCACGCCCTTGCGCGGGACCAGCCTGCCGATGCTCAGCACCCGCATGGCCGCGCCCTTCCGCGCCTTCGGGCCTTGGGGGGTGAAGTGGCCGAGATCGACGCCGCACGGCACGATGGAGACCCGATGGTCGGGCACGCCCATCGCGCGCAGCTCGGTCACCTCGTCGGCACAGGTGGCCACGACCGCCGCGGCCCGCCTGCCGATCTGCGTCTCCACCGCGATCCGCCCCGGCGGGCTGGTGTCGGCCCTGCCCTGCCAGCGCCGCTTGACCGTGCCGAGCGCGTGGAAGGTCTGCACCACCGGAAGGCCGCGCGCGGCCAGCAGCGCCGCCCTGCCGCTCATCCAGAAGTGCGCGTGCGCCACGTCGGGTGGGCGCACCGCCCAGCGGCGCGCCAGCTCGTCGGCGAAGGCGGGCATGTACGGCGGCAGCTCGTCCTTCGGCACCTGCGCGGCCGGCCCCGCGGTGATGTACTCCACCCGCGCCCCGTCGGCGAGCGGCACGCTGCGCGGCTGGCCAGGCGCGCTCCTCCTGGTGTGCACGACGACCTCGTGACCCCGTTGGGCCAGCTCGATGGCCAGGGCGGCGACGTGGACGTTCTGCCCGCCGGAGTCGGCGCCCCCGATCGCGGCCAGCGGATCTGCGTGCTCTGATATGAGGTCGATTCTCACGGGACCAGCTCCCTCACTGCTTTGACGACCTGCTCGGCCGTCACCGTCGACAGGCACGGATGGCCTCTGACAGGACACAGACGCGCTCTTGAGTCCTTGCACGCGGCCTGCTGGTCGCCCAGCAGCACGTACGGCACGCCGTAGGGCGCCCAGCGCCCGGCGGGCACGACGGGGGAGAAGAGGCTGACCACCGGCGTGCCGACCGCCGCGGCCAGGTGCGCGGGCCCGGTGTTGCCCGAGACGAGCGCGCACGCCTCGTTCAGGACCCCGGACAGCTCGGCCAGGTTGGTCATGCCGCCCAGGTCGACGCCGTGGCGCCCGGCGACCGCGGCCGTCAGCGCCTTCTCGCCGCCCGTCCCCGTGACGACGACCTGGAAGCCCTCGGCCGTCAGCGCCTCGACCGCCTCCCTGTGCCGCTCGGGCGGCCAGGTGCGGGCGGGAGCGGTGGTTCCCGGATGGACGACGACGTAGCCCGGCGGCCCCACCAGGCTGGCGGGCGGCGTCCTGACGGCCAGCCTGCCGTCGTCGCGCGGCTCGTAGCCGGCGGCGCGCGCGACGGCCAGCATCCGCTCGGCCTCGGGCAGGTGCCTGCTCTCGTCCACCCGCACCCTGACGTCGAGCAGGGAGCCGGGATAGTCGTTGCTGATGGCCGTGATCCGCCCGACGCCCCTGAGCCGCAGCAGCAGCGCGAGCGGCAGCGCCGACTGGTGGAAGGAGGTCAGGATCAGCGCCTCCTCCGCCTCGGGGAGCTGCGCCATGAGCCTGGCGACGTGCTCACCCGTGACGGGAGGCGGATCGGCGTCGATCCACGGTGTCCGCCATTCGATCACGCGGTCCACGCAGGGCAGGAGCTCCGCAGCCGCGCGGCCCAGCGGCCCTGCCAGCAGCACGACCTCCTCGGCCTGCGCCCGGACGGCACGGATGGCGGGACCCGCGAGCAGGACGTCTCCCGCGCTGTCCGGCCTGGCCACCAGGACGGTGCCGCTCACCGGCGCACCCGCAGCTCACCGCGCAGCCGGTGCAGGCAGGCGGCAGGCGGGATGGCGACGCTGGTGACCACCATCCTGGCCACCTCGCCCGGCGTGCGAGGGCCTGGCGCGATGCGCTCCCACGCGAACGTCGCGGTGAGCCCCGCCCACCCGGCCGCGGCGATCCCCATCGCCCACACGCCGCCCGCCCCGGCTCCCCGGAGGCCGCGCCCGCCTCGAAGCCCGCCTCGAAGCCCGCCCCGAAGCCCCCGGCCCTCCCGGTCGTCCGCGCAGGACAGTGCGCGGGCGGCCGCGAGGGCGAGCGCCGTGAGGCCCAGCGCGGTCGTCACCGCGTGCCGGGGCAGCAGCCCGCCCGCCCCGATCAGCGACCTCCACTCGGGCCCGTGGACGCGCCGCATCAGCGCGTCGTCGGCGTTGCCCCTCTGGAAGCGCACGCTCGCCCAGAACCCGTCGTCACGCACCGGATGCCGGGTCACCCGCTCGCCCCTGACCAGCCTGAACCCCGCTTCGCGCATCCTCAGCGCGAGGTCGGCGTCCTCCCTGTAGGCGCGGGGGAAACGCTCGTCGAAGCCCCCGACCTTCTCCAGCGCGGCCCGCCTGTAGGCCATGTCCGCGGTGATCCACTCCGCGTCGGCGAGCCCCGCGGTGTTCCTCTCCGCGTCGGTCGGACGGCGGTCGCGCGGCAGCGGCACCTCGATGCGGCCCTGGCTGCCCGCCACGTCCTCCGGCAGGCTCTCCAGGTCCTTGGTGAGCGCCTCCAGCCAGCCCTCGCCGGGCACCACGTCGTCGTCGAGGAAGACCACCCACGGCGTATCGGCCGCGCGCCACCCCGCGTTCCTCGCCGCCGCGGGCCCCTTGCGCCCGGTGTCCTCGACCACGATGACGGGCACCCCCTCGGGGATGGCCTCCCGCAGCGAGGACCGCCCGATCGTCGGGATCACCACGGTGATCATGTCGCCGCCCTCCTCACCACGAACGGCCCGATCACGAGCACGTCCACCGGCGAGGAGCCGAAGCACTCCAGGGCGTCGCGCGGCGAGTCGACCATCGGCCTGCCCGCCGTGTTGAGGCTGGTGTTCACGACCACCGGCAGCCCCGACAGCTCCTCGAACCTGGCCAGCGTGGCGGCCAGCAGCGGGTCCTTCTCCTGCGAGACCGTCTGGATCCTGGCCGTGCCGTCCACGTGCACCACGGCCGGGATGCGATCGCGCCACTCGGGCCGCACGTCGTGGACGAACAGCATGTACGGCGAGGGCATGGGCCCCCTGCCGAAGATCTCCGCCGCCCGTGACTCCAGCACCATCGGCGCGATCGGGCGGAACTGCTCACGCCCCTTGACGTCGTTGAGCCGCTCGGTGTTGCGGGCGAAACCGGGGTGCGCGAGCAGCGAGCGGTGGCCCAGCGCGCGCGGGCCGTACTCGCTGCGGCCCTGGAACCAGGCCACGATCAGGTCGTCGTTGAGCGCCCGCGCCACCTCGCCCGCCAGATCCTCGGGCCGCGAGTACGGCACGCGCGCCACGTCCAGCCACGCGGCCAGCTCCCCTTCGCTCCACCTCCTGCCCAGGTCGGCGCCGCGCATGGGCGCCACGGGCTCGCCGTGGGCCTGGGACAGGTGCAGCGCGCCCCCCAGCGCGGTGCCCGAGTCCCCCGCGGCGGGCTGCACCCAGACGTCCTCGAAGGGACCCTCGGCCACCAGCCGGGTGTTGGCGACGCAGTTCAGCGCGACGCCCCCGGCCATCGCCAGGCGCCGCGCGCCGGTGCGCTCGTGCAGCCAGAACGCCAGCTCCAGCAGCACCTCCTCCAGCCGCGCCTGCACGCTCGCGGCCAGGTCGGCGTGGTCGGCCGTCCAGGTCTCGCCCATGTCCAGGCGCTTGGCGAAGCCGCCCCAGTCGATCGGCTCGATCCTGAACCCGCCGTCTCCCGTCGTGGTGACCAGCTCCCTGAGCACGTCCAGGTGGCGGGGCGTGCCGTAGGAGGCCAGCGCCATCACCTTGTACTCGTCGCTGGAGCGCAGGAAGCCGAGGTGCTCGGTCACGTCCTCGTACATCAGGCCGAGCGAGTGCGGAAGCTCCTGGGCCGCCAGCGTGGTCAGCTCGCCGTCTCTGTAGTGGCCCGCCAGGTGCGAGACGGCCTCGCCCCTGCCGTCGCACACCAGCACCGCGCACTCCTCGTACGGCGCGGCCAGCCCCGCCGAGGCCGCGTGCGCCACGTGGTGCGGCACGAACCGCACCTGAGCCGGGTCGAGCCCCGGCAGGGCGGTGGCCAGGAAGCTGGGCGCCCTGGTCGCGTAGGTGGTCCGCAGGTCCTCCCACGGCGCCGCGTGCTCCTCCCGCACCAGCGCCGGATCGTAGGAGTAGGCGACCGCGTCCAGGTCCTCCGGCCGCAGGCCGGCCTCGGCCAGGCACCAGGCGGCGGCCAGCTCGGGCAGCTCCCACGCGGAGAACGGCACCGGCCTCTTGCCGTGCTTTCGGCGGCTGAACCGCTCCTCTTCGGCGGCCGCGACAATCTCACCGTCGACCACAAGGGCCGCAGCGGGGTCGTGGAACACCGCGTTTATCCCCAGAAATCTCATGAACTTCCTCCCCCGGGAGAACCGCTACCGAGAGAAGCGCTTGTTAAACACAACGTGGACGGGGCAGCGGCGGAACATGCTCTCTCGTCGACCGACCGCGGCGGTGCTCTTCGACCGCGACGACACGCTGATCAGAGACGTGCCGTACAACAACGACCCGAAGCTCGTGGAGCCCATGCCGGGTGCTCTGGAGGCGCTGAGGACGTTGCGCGACCGCCGGATCTCGGTGGCCGTGGTGACCAACCAGTCAGGCGTGGCCAGGGGGCTGATCACGCCCGACGAGCTGCACCAGGTCAACGAGCGCGTCGAGGAGCTGCTCGGTCCCTTCGACGCGTGGGCCATCTGCGTCCACGGCGAGGACGACGGATGCGTGTGCCGCAAGCCGGAGCCCGGACTGGTGCTGCGCGCGGCGGGCACGCTCGGCGTCGAGCCCGCCGACTGCGTGGTCATCGGAGACATCGGCAGGGACGTGCAGGCCGCGAGGGCCGCAGGGGCCAGGGCCATCCTCGTGCCAACCCCACGCACGCTGCCCAGCGAGATCGCGGCCGCCCCCGAGGTCGCCCACGACCTGCGCGAGGCCGTCGAGTGGGTGTGCGCATGAACATCCTGCTCTGGCACGTTCACGGCTCATGGACCACCTCGTTCGTCCAGGGGCGGCACACCTACCTCGTCCCGCTCGTCCCCGGCAGGGGGCCCGACGGGCGCGGCAGGGCCACCACCTTCGACTGGCCCTCCTCGGTCAGGGAGGTGCCCTTCGACCGGCTGCGCGACGAGCACGTCGACGTGGTCGTCTACCAGCGCCCGCACGAGATCGAGCTGGCCCGCTCCTGGCTCGGCAGATCGGTGCCGGGCATCTACGTCGAGCACAACACGCCGAGGGGTGACCCGCCGGCCACCCGGCATCCGCTGGCGGGCCAGTCGGCGATCCCGGTGGTCCACGTCACCCACTTCAACGCCCTGTTCTGGGACAACGGGACGGCTCCCGTCCGCGTGATCGAGCACGGCGTCGTCGATCCGGGACATCTCTACACCGGCGAGCTGCCGCGCGCGGGCGTGGTCATCAACGAGCCGATCCGCAGGACGCGCGTGGCGGGCACCGACCTGCTGCCCGCCTTTGAGGTGCCGATCGACCTGTTCGGGATGAAGGCGGACGGCCTGCCGTACCCCGCCTACGACCTCTCCCAGGCCGAGCTGCACGCCGAGCTGGCCCGGCGCCGCGCCTACCTGCACCCCTACCGCTGGACCTCACTCGGCCTCTCGCTCATCGAGGCGATGATGCTCGGCATGCCCGTCGTGGCGCTGGCCGCCACCGAGGCCGTCGAGGCCGTTCCCGCCGACGCCGGCGTCCTGTCGACCAAGCTCCCGGTGCTGGTCGAGGCGCTGTCCGCGTTCGTCTCCGACCCCTCCCTCGCGAGCCAGTACGGCAAAGCGGCACGTCAGGCGGCCCTCGCTCGGTACGGAATAGCCAGATTTATTGCCGATTGGGACAGTTTGCTTGGTGAATCTCCGGGTACCGAGGGTGCGCACGACGCCATCTGACCAGGTCTGGAACCCTATGTTCATCCTCGACCGCTCGCGCCGGGCCGCCTGCCTGGACGAGGACCCAGAAATCTTCTTTCCCATCTCGCTCGAGGGCGCGGGACACGCGCAGGTCGAACGCGCCAAGTCCATCTGCGTCGGCTGCCCCGTCAGGCAGCCCTGCCTCGACTACGCACTGGCCACCAGGCAGACGGACGGCGTATGGGGTGGCACCACCCCCACCGAACGCCGCACCCTCCTGCCGCTGGCCTCCTGACAGGCAAGCACCGCAGCCCCGGGGCCTTCGCCCCGGGGCTCCGAGTGCTACGGCGTGGTCGCGGTCATCGGGGCGTGGCCTGGCAGAACTCGGCCGACAGCATGTCGCCGAAGACGCTCAGGCCGTTCCAGTCGCCGTTGACGTGGCTGACCAGCAGGTGCTTGCCGTCGCGGGAGCCCATGGCGTACACCCACGAGCCGTAGGTCGCCCCGCCGATGCCCCAGACCGTCACGTCGCACGACAGCTTCTGGGAGAACAGGCCGAGACCGTAGCGGGTGAAGGGGATCCACTGCGGGCCTCCCTCGGTGGCGACGGTGGTGAACATCTCCTTCTGCTGGGCGGGCGGCAGCAGGCCTCCGGTCAGGAGAGCTCCGACGAAGCGGTGGAGATCGCCGGTGGTGGAGACGACGCCGCCGGCGGCCCAGGCGAAGGACTGGTTCATCTCGGTCGCATCGTGGATCTCAGGGTTGGCGTCCTGGGAGAACAGCGTGGAGTAGTGCCGGGGGTGCGAGCCGCGGATCTTCGCCTCGTCGCCGGGCAGGTAGGTTCCGGTCAACCCCAGCGGGCGGATGATCCGCCGCGTGAGCTCCTCGCCGTACGTGTCGCCGGTCGCCTTCTCGACGATCATGGCGGCCAGGAAGTAGTTGGTGTTGGAGTAGCCGAAGCCCTTGCCCGGCTGGAAGTAGGGCGGATGGGCCAGGCCGATCTTCACCAGCTGCTCGGGGGTGTAGGTGTCGTAGCGGTGCTCGAACCAGGCCTCGCCCTTGCCCCTGGCGAAGAACTCCTCGTCGTTGCCGTAGTTGTAGATGCCGCTGGTGTGGTTGAGCAGCTGCCGGATGGTGATCTTGGTGCCGTCGTAGCCGCCGCCTCGGACCAGGCCGGGCAGCCACCTGTCCACGGTGTCGTCCAGGCTCAGCCTGCCTTCGGCGGCCAGTTGCAGGACCACGACCGCGGTGAAGGCCTTGGTGGCGCTGCCGACGCGGAAACGCTCGTGCGGCTGGCGCTTGCGGCCGGTCCTGGTGTCGGACACGCCTGCCGCACCGAACCACCTGCCGCGGCCGTCGCGGATGTCGGCGACGATGCCGGGAGCGCCGCCCTCGGCCACGGCGCTGTCAAGAACGCGTCGCACCTCGGGATGGCCGGGGGCGGGGGCCGCGGAGGCGGCGGGGGCCGTCATGGCGGTCCCCGCCGCCGTCACCGCGGCGAGGAGCAGGGAGAGGGGCTTGGTCATGGCGAGGCCTCCATTGAGTGGATTTGAAAAGGTCGGGCGGTTTCAGGTGATCTAGCGGTGGGGCTGCACGGCCGGGATCGGTGCGACGGCGACGCGTCGGGCGGTGACGATCACCCATGCGGTGGCCGCCGCCGTGACCAGCAGCACCGCGGCGGCGGTGGTCAGGGTCGCCATGTCCGGGTGGATGAGGGACTGCCCACGCCCTGCCTGCCAGGTCACGGTCGCGACCAGCCCGGTGTAGCCGAGGGCCGCGGCGCCGACCAGGCGGGCGCGGACCTTCTCCTCGCGCAGCCAGGCGTGCCTGCCGGCGAGGACGGCCAGGGCGGCGGCGAGCAGGAGGAGCACCTGGATGCCGTGCAGGGCGAAGAAGTGCGGGACCCGGAAGTCGCCGCCGCTCACGCTCCAGCCGGTGAGTGGCATGCCGTTGCCGTCGGGGTCGCCGATGCCGTGCCCTTGGTACATCTGCACGGGCTCGCCGTTGGCGTCGGTCACCGTACGCGGGTTGATCTCGGCGACCATCCAGTAGATCGGCACGAGCATGCCGAAGGTGGCCAGCGCGAGCCCGGCGCGGATCGCCCTGTTCAGGGCCGCTCCGCCGGTGCGCTGGATCAGTACGACCACCGCGATGATCAGCTGGGCGATGAGGATGATCATCACGCCGTAGGTGAGGACGGGGACCAGGGCCAGGGTGACCGGATCGTTCTGGTTGGCGTTGAAGTGACTGATGGTGCCGCGCGCCGCCTGGACGGTGATGGTGGCGACCTCGACGATCGCGGCCAGCGCGAAGACGGTGCCGACCCACCAACCCAGGCGTCCTCCCTTGCGCAGCTTGGTCAGCAGCCACGCCAGCGTGCCGCTGTAGAGGGCGAAGGCGAAGCCGAACTTCAACGGCTTGACCCACACCGACTCGTCGAGCAGGGTCCGGTCGTCCACCGCGAGCCCGACGCCGGCGGCCAGCACCAGGCCCAGCATGAGCAGCGCGCAGACCACCAGCGGACGGTGCCAGGTGCGCACGGGGGTGAGGAAGGAAGTCATGAGGGGGCTCCGATCACGGCGACGGGAAGGGGTGCGGCCCCGAGCGCGTCGCTTGTTTGCGAATGACTAAAAGCTAACTTGCTTTCAGTGATTCGTCAATCTAGAAAGTAGGCAAAAGGGTGACAGCCCAGGTCAACCGCGCCGTGTTTTGCAATGGCGATGAAGGCGAATGCAAGTCAAGGGCCGAGTCGTTTGCAATGGAGTGTTGGCGAACGCAATACTGGCCACACCAGAGGACGTGAGACGGAGGCAGGACCGATGCCCGGAGGCAGACTGACCCACCAGGACCGGCAGCAGATCGCCGAAGGGCTGGCGGAAGGACTCACCTACACCGAGATCGCCGGCCGTCTGGACAGGCCCATCTCCACCATCACCCGGGAGGTGGCCCGCAACGGCGGCCCCGGCGGCTACCGCGCCGACCAGGCACAGCGGGCGACCCAGGGGCGTACTCGCCGCCGCAAGCCGGCCCCGGCCCCTCCTCCGGCCGTCACCGACTCACACGGGCGCGACCTCGAGGCCGTCCACGAACTGGAGGAACAGTTCACTGCGATGATGGTCGGCACGGGTCTGCCGCGGATGACGGCCCGGGTGCTCACCTGCCTGTACGTCACCGACGGCGGCAGCCTGACCGCCGCCGAGCTCGTCCAGCGCCTCCAGGTCAGCCCCGCCTCCATCTCCAAGGCCGTCGGCGAGCTCGAACAGCAGGAGCTCATCAGGCGCGAACGCGACCCCCGCCGGCGGCGCGACCGGTACGTCATCGACGCCGACGCCTGGTTGCGCGGCTGGATGGCCAGCGCCCGCCAGAACGCCATGCTGGCCGACATCGCCCGCCAAGGCGCGCAGATCCTCGGCGCGACCACCCCCGCCGGTGTCCGCATGCAGGACATCGGCCACTTCTTCGAGCACGTTGGACAGGCCATGATCCAGGCGGCCGAGGAGTGGCGGCAGGCCTACACCGCCAGGCGCACGGTAAACGGTTGACGCAGCGCGGCGATGGCCGAAGATCTCGGCCCAGCCGCTGGCCCCGGCGTCGCGGAGCGTCAGCGGGGAGTGGTCGCCGTCGGGGTGAAGGGCGCGCCGTGGCCGGGGACGATGACGTCGGCGACGGCCAGCACGCGCTCCCTGCTGGCCCGCA